>JAJDEQ010000132.1 GCA_029259695.1 Planctomycetota bacterium | reverse complement strand
TACGACATCCACGAGGAGTTCCAGCGCTTCAAGACGCACCCGTACATCCGCACCATGCTCGAGGGTGGGCAGCGGCTGCACTACGGCGCCACGAGCCTGCCCGCCGGCGGCTGGTGGTCGATGCCGCGCCCCTACGTCAACGGTTGCCTGCTGGCCGGGGACAGCCTGGGCACGCTCAACACGGCGCGGCTCAAGGGCATCCACGGCGCCATGAAGTCGGGCATGTTGGCGGCGGAGACGGCGCTCGCCGCGCTGGTGGCCGACGATGCGAGCGAGGCCGTCCTCGCTGGTTACGAGACGGCTCTGAAGCAGTCGTGGCTCGGTCGCGAGCTGTACAAGTTCCGCAACTTCCATCAGGCCGTGGCCCACGGCGTGGGCCCCAAGGCGGTCTTCAACGTCGGCCTGCAGCTGATCACCGGCGGCCGCGGTCTCCGCGATCGCTATCCGCAGGTGCCGGGGCACGAACGCATGCAGCGGCGGAGCAAGTCGGCGCCGCGGCACGCCGAACCGTTCAAGCCCGACGGCGTGCTCACCTTCGACAAGTTGACGAACGTCTTCCACTCGGGGACGACCCACGAGGAGGACCAGCCCTGTCACCTCGTGGTCACCGTCGATCCGGATCACTGTTCCACCACGTGCGCCGAAGAGTACGGCAACCCGTGCCAGTACTTCTGCCCGGCGAAGGTCTACGAGATGGTGCCCCGTGGCGGCGCCGCGGACGACGCGCAGGGAGCTGATGGCAGCGCCGACGCCGCTCCCGGCACGCAGGAGCTGCAGATCAACTTCAGCAACTGCGTGCACTGCAAGACGTGCGACATCATGGATCCGTACCAGGTCATCGAGTGGGTCACGCCGGAAGGCGGCGGCCCAGCCTACGCGAACCTCTGACGGGCGACGGCCGGTGCCCTGCCGGCCCGGATGACCGGCGGCGGCGTGCCGAAACGAACCGGACCCCCGCACGGCCGGGGCCGTCGGGGGTCGGTCGGAGCCGCCGCGCGGAGAGGCGCGGCGGGAAGAGCGTTCGAAGTCGACGCTAGAGGTCGAAGTACTTGGTGCCGTCGAGCGTCTTGCCCTGCAGGTTGGCGCGCACTTCACCGGTACTCTTGTCGTAGATCCAGGCTTCGTCACCCATGGCGCGGCCGGGCATCTTGGCCACGATGCGAACCGAGTTCGATCCGGTCAGGGGGTTGGTGGGCAGCACGGCCTTGCGCAGGTAGGGCCCGTACGTGAAGACCTCGCCGTCGCCGACCTCGCCCTGGGCGTTGGTCTTGTTGCAGAGCTGTGCGGTGAATTCGGCGCTGTCCGTCTGGCCCGGGAACTCGTCGTGCTGGGACCAGTACGAGTCGATCGCGGTGCGGAGGATCGACAGGCTCGACACCATGGCGGCGCTGCGCCCGTCATCACCCGGTGCGATGAACTGGGGAATGGCGACGGCCGCGAGCAGCCCGAGGATGGCCACGACGATGAGCATCTCGACCAGCGTGAAGCCGGAGCGAGGCGTGGGGCTTGTCCTCATGGGGGATACCTCTCAATCGGTGATAAGCGCACGTGTTGCCCCCCCGGCTCGTGAACGGTGCGGAACACCCGCCGTCCGACCAGGGAACGAACTCACCGCGCCTATCGACCGCGTTGGCTGTTGGCCTTGAGCGAATCCGGGCCGGGGTGCGGCGCCCGGGTGGGAGCGGCTCAGAAGTCGAAGTAGTCGACGTCCGTGGGGCCCGTGCCCGTGGTGTTGGCGCGGATCTCGCCGACCGAGGTGGCGTAGATCCAGCCCGTGGTGCCCGTGGGGGCGCCGGGCATGGTGGCGACCGTCGTGCCCGAGCTGAGCAGGCTCACCGGGTTGGCGGGGAAGGGCGGCCGCACGTAGGGGCCGTACTTGGTCCCGGAGTTGCCGTCGGCATCGGTCTTGGTGGTCATCTGGGTCACGAACTGATCCCAGCCGCCGACGCCCGGGTAGACCTCGTTGTGCTGCACCCGGTACAGGGCGATGGCCTTGCGCATCGTCGACAGGTCCTGATCGAGAGCCGAGGCCCTGGATTCGGCTGCGACATCGCTGAACTGCGGGATGACCACCGCCGCGAGGATGCCCAGGATCACGATCACGATCAGCAGCTCGACGAGCGTGAAGCCGGCCCCTCGGGGGGCGCTGTCGGTCTGCGTGTGGTCGTCAGCAAGAATCGCGGTTGTCCCCATGGGGCTACTTTCGGCGCTGAAGAGGGAATGTCTTGAGCCCCCGCGAGCACGGCCCGGTGAGGGGAGCGTCTCGCGAGGGCTCGTCAGCTCGTGAAGGTCAGAAGTCGGCCGTCTCGCCGGGCACGACACCCAGCCAGGGATCCTCGGAGATGCGCTGGCTGAGCAGGGCCGCCGAGCGCGTCTGGGTCGGCCGACCGTCCGGCGTGAGCTCGATGCTGAACATCGTCACGACGGGGGTGACGATCGTGTTCGTCTTCGAGTACGGGCCGGCCACCGAGAAGGGCACGATCATCGGCATCGCGGCGAACTCACCGCCGGCCGGCTGGACCGCGATGTCATCCACCGACGACGAGCCGAGGAACGGGTGGGCCTTGACCAGCAGTTGGGCATTGCCGCTGGCGGACAGTACGGCGGTGTAGCCCACGCCGGGCTGGACGTCGACGTCGATCAGCGAGAGACCGATCGAGACCACGGTCGCGGGGAGTTCCCACGCCGAGTCGTCTTCGTTCCACACGGCGGCGGGCAGCGAGGAGCCGGGCACATTCAGCGAAGCCACGGGCGAACCGAGCGGCTTGGCGGATCCGGGGGCCCAGCTCTCGTACACGGCCACCGAGAGTTCCTCGGGGTTCGTGCCGGGAATCCAGGCGATCGGTGCGCGCAGCACGTCGACGTCGACGCCGAAGACGTGCTCGCCGCCGTCGCTGCCACCCGGGATGTCGATGTCCATCGCCGGCCCCACGAAGCCGATGCCCATCGCACCGCCCACGGGCAGCGGAATGGCCACGGCGGGGCTCGATGTGGTCGGCGACTGGTACCAGGTCCCATCGAACGTCGCGGGCTCGCCTTCGCGGTAGCGATCGCCCATGGAGGGCGCGAAGGAGAGGGCTTCGACGTTCTCGAGCAGCATGCCCTCATCGCCGTTGTCACGGCGCAGGATCAGGTCGGAGTGGTTGTCGAGGAAGTACTCGGTCACGTTGCCGACCGGATCGGAGAGCTTGATGTGCGAGGCGTTGACCGACTCTGCCCACCAGGCCTCGCGGATGTCACGTGTCAGCACGCGCAGCACGGGGTCGACGTCGGTGTTGATCCCGGCCTTGGCCTCGAGATGGCTGAGGTTCAGAGTGAACCCGAAGGTTCCCACCGTGAGAGCAGAGAGCAACATCGCTCCCAGGACGCTGGCAAGCAGCACCTCGGGCAGCGTGAAGCCACTGGTCGCGCGGCGGGGGAGAGAGGGGGATGATGCATTGTGTGTCATAGGTGCCTTCAACGATGGTGATTGGGCGCCTCATCGTCGCCCACTCATGGTGACTTGAGTGGCCCGCATGGGCTGGGCGGCGTGTGGGTCCGGGGCAGCAGGGCGGCCCGTTCGACCTGGCGCGGGGGTGTGGCGCCGTCGACCACGCGGTGCGTCGTCGGGCGGGGACGGGGCGCGCTCTCCGCGGCCTGCAGCACGTCGGCGGCACGCATGCGGCGCGAACCCACCGCGCCGTGCTCAGAGGCTCTCGAGCTGCCCCGTCGCCTTGTCGAGCGAGAGCTGTCGCTGGTTCGTCTTGCAGGTCAGGTGGACCACGCCGGCCTCGAGCGGCAGTCCTTCGCCGTCGAAGATGGCGGCCGTGCCGTTGGCGCCGAAAGCGGCCGACACGATCGCGATGCCCTGCGGTTGATCGGGGCGAGCGAAGTCGATGATGTAGCCGCGCTTCGTGAGCGGGTCGGTCACAGCCTCGCCGTCGCCATCCACCACGGCGAAGCGGTTGCCGGATGTGTCGAACACCACGCCGTGCGGTTCGCGCGTGCTGCGTGCCAGGTGCATGGCGCGGTTCATGGCGTCGCGCACCTGGATCTCTGCGGCGTCGAGCCGGAAGGCGTAACCGGTCCCGGAGGACGGGACGGCGATGATGCCCAGCAACCCGATGATCGCCACGACGATCAGCAGCTCGATCAGGGTGAAGCCTTGCGGTCGAGCGCGCTTGCTCATGGGGTCTGGGGGTTCATCTGGGGCATGCCCTCGCTGTCCGGGCCGCTGCCGTTCGGGAGCTGGTCGATGGCCGGGCCGCCGGCGTCACTCTCCCCGCCCCAGGGGAAGTTCTTGATGGCGTCCTTCTGCGTGGAGGTGGGGTTGTCCACGGTGAAGACGAGGCGTGCGATGTTCTGCGTCGGCGTCTCCAGGCTGGTGGGCCAGGGACGCGGGGCGCGGCCGGCGCCGGGGAAGTCGGTGGTGCCGGAGAATGTGGGCTCCGCCGTGGTGGCCAGCAGTCCGTGCAGGATGCTGTGCCCGCCGGACTGCAGCGAGGCGGCCACGATGACCCCTTGGATCTGCAGGGCAGACGACGCGCCGGTGACGATGTCGCAATCAGGACCCACGACGGCGCAGCCCGCGAGGGTGCTGCCCGGTTCGATCAGCAGGCCGCCCGTGACGTTGATCGACGTCTCCTCGCCGGCGTTCCAGGCCAGGTCGGAGAGGGCGTTCTCGGTCACGATCGTCCCACGCAGGACGACGTCGTCGAAGGTGACGTCGACGCCCTTGCGCAGCAGCACGATGCCGGTGAGGTCGGTGTCACTGAAGACCTGGTCCGCCGTGACGTCGATCAGCGAGGGGAATTCCCAGACGGCGCGCCGTGCGTCGAACGTGAGCGAGGGGATCTCCTCACCGATGGCCGGGTAGACCTCGGCCAGGGCGGTGACAGTCTGACTCTCTCCGCCGCCGAGTGACTGGATGGTCACCGACCGGAGTTCCGCTCCCGCCTCCTGGACGGACACGGCCACGGTGCGCTCGCTGCCTACGAGGTGGGCCGCCGTCAGGCCCGTGTTGGCCTTGAGCGCTTGCTTGGCGTAGCTCACGCCCGAGCCTAGAGCGTTCTCACTGAGCTGGGCGGCCACCGTCGCCGATGTGGAGTCGGCGGCGACGATGGCGTGTCGGGCGTAGCCCATGGTCAGGGAGACCATGAGCGCGGCCAGGAGCACGAGGCTCAACATCACGAAACCACGTTGGTCGCGTTTCCCCGGATGCGTCGCCGACGCGGTTTGCATGTTGAACGTCCTCAGGCAGGTCAGGGTGTGATCCACCAGGTGTAGGTGCCCGCGAACTCACCGCCGCTACGGATCGTCACCGTGAGCTGCAGGAAGGCCGCGTCTCCAGCGTCCGCCGCGGCGGGCAGGCTGGGCTGGTTGAGGTCCATGGGGGCGAGCGAAACCGCCTGGCTCCACCCGGCCATGGCACTGATGTTCTCGAGGCTCGCGTCGATCGGCGGTGAGAAGATCGCACCGTCGAGGTCGTCGAGCACCCGGACTTCGGCTCCCGTGGTTGCGGGAACCCCGTCGCCGATCTCGCGTGACAGGAGCAGGGCCGCACTGTGGATCTCCTGGGCCAGGTCCATGGCCGTCAGTGGCTCACTGGCCCTGACGGTCTGGGACACGGCCGCGGATCCGATCGCCGAGGTCGCTGCGACCATCACCGTCCCGAGGAACAGTGTGGCCAGCAGCAGCTCGACGAACGTGAAGCCGGCCGCGGCCCGGCGGGAGCCGAAGCTCCCGCACGGGCCGCATCCAGAGCACTGCTCGGGAGCGCGTCGACCTTTAGAGATCGAAGTAATCGACACCGCTCGGTCCCGTGCCGGTCACGTTGGCGCGGAACTCGCCGTTACCCGTGCTGTACACCCAACCGCCGGCACCCGTGGGAGCCGAAGGCATGGTGCCCGCCGTCGCCACGGCCGAGGCCGCGTCGATGGGGTTGTTGGGGAACGTGTTGCGAAGGTACGGGCCGTACTTCGTTCCGGACGAACCGTCGGCATCAGTCTGCGTGGTGAGCTTCGTGATGATCTGGGCGTCGGGGAACGTGTCCAGGTGCTGGACCTTGTACAACTCGACAGCCTGGCGAATGGTGGCCAGGTTCGAAGCGAGGGCCGCTTCACGAGACTCGGCAGCCGCCGTGTTGAACTGCGGGATGACGACCGCGGCGAGGATGCCGAGGATGATCACCACGATGAGCAGCTCGACCAGCGTGAAGCCAGCGTTTCTGCGATCAGGCTTTGACATGGGTAAGGGACTCCGGAAAAGGGCATGCCGACCCGTCCGCCATCCGGACGGGAGCTGCAGAAGTTGCTTTCGGCAACGAAAAGACATCACTTAAGGGTGTTGGCAGGAGGGCCGTCGAACGGCTCAGTGCTGGGGGGCGGCTTCGCCGGGAACCACGCCCAGCCAGGGGTCTTCGGCCATGACCTGGCTGTACACGCTGGCCGAGCGGATCCAGCTCTCGCCGGATGACGCGACCATCGTGGTGCGCACCATGGACACGGCGGCGCTCAGCACTGTCGTGGTGGCCGCGGCGTTGCCCGACGTGCTGTAGGCCACGACGAGGTCGCTTCGGGTGAGGGCATCGCCTGGTGTGGCGGCGTACGCCAGGTTGCCACCGGCGCCCAGGTTCGGTGAGCCGCTCATCACGGCCTTGGCGTTGGCGCCCGTGACCGTCAGGAGGATGCTGTAGGCCACGCCGGGTTCGAGCGGTGGCAGCATGCCCGCCACGTCGATCGGCACATTGCCCGCCGGCGGCTCGAACTGTGCCGACACCTCGATCGTTGCGGAGGGGGGCGAGATCGTGCCGTCGTCGATCCAGGTCGGGTCGACGGTGGCCGGGGGCAAGGCCGCGAGCGGGAGCAGCAGCGTGCCCAGCGCGGTGGCGCCGGGCCGCGGTCGGGGGTCCCTGGGCGCGCGAGCGCGGAACACGTCCAGCTGCAACTGTCCGCCCAGGCCGGCGTTGGCCAGCGGCAGGTACAGCGTGGTGGGTGTGATGTCGGCGATCTTGTCGGGGACGTCGGCCACGCTCGCCGTGGCGGCGTCGCTGTCGAAGAGGAGTGCCAGGGCCGTGCGCGAGCCGGTGGGCAGCTCGAGCGACTGGGTCACGGTGGGCGGGGCGCTGCGCGCGAAGAGTTCTCCGCTCATGCTGACGAGCGGGCCCTCGCGCAAGCGCTGCTGGGTGCGAGGCGTGAAGGCCAGGCTGGTGACGTGCTCGCACAGGGTTCCCGACTCGCCGCCGGGTCGCGACACCAGCAGGTCGCTGCCGTCGAGGTGGTACTCGGTCAGTTCGGCCTCGTGAGAGGAGACGATCAGCCGGTCCGTACTGGGGACCTCGGTCCACCAGGCGTAGCGCACGTCGCGCGCGATGCGGGCCAAGGCGGCCTCGTGCTCGCTGGCCACGTCCTCGGTGAGTGCCGCCACGGACTCGGAGAACATGCCGGTCAACGTGGCGGTCCCGATCAGCAGCACCGCGCTCAGGGTGACGGCCACGAGGACCTCGATCAGGGTGAAGCCGCCCGGGGGGCTTGGCCGTCGGGCGGGGTGCTGCGCTGTGGTCATGCGTGCCGGTCTCCCGGAGCGGGAGCCGCCCGTCGGACACCGACCGGATCGGTCGGGGCCTTCGTCGCGGCGTCGTTCCGCCCTCGGGTGTCGCTATCGGCGCGTCATCGGGGGGGAGTTGAGGCGCGAACGCGACACGCTGACGTAGACCAGCGACACGCACGGCATGGCACGGCGTCAATCGAAGGCGAATCCCGTGATCGCCTGTTTCTCCGCGCTGGCCACCGAGGCCTTCAGGAAGGCCACCGAGGAGAGCTCCAGGTGCGTGTGCTCGAGCGCGGCCGGCCAGGCGAGGGGCGTGCGGGCCGAGCCCGGCAGGTCGATCTCCGGGGCCATGACGAGCATGTCGGCCGATGTGTTGCCGTGGATCGCTCCCTCGCCGGAGAGCGTGAGCGAGTGGGCGACCACGGCCCCGTTCAGCTCGACCCGACTCCGGGTGCCCGCCGTGAAGGCCCCGTCCGGCAGGAAGACCGCGAGTCCGGGCAGCAGGGTCGGGTCGGGCTCGACGCGCAGCCCGGCGTTGGTCCGCACCACCGTGGCGTCCTCGGCCAGGTAGGGCGGACCGTCGAGCGCGGTCTGGGACACGATCGAGCCGTGCACCACGACGTTGTTCAGGTCCACGCTGGCGCCGCTGGCGATGATCACGGTGCCGGTCAGCACCACGTCGGAGAGGTTCGTTCCATCGGCCAGCAGGATGTTGCCGCCCGAGGTCCGGACGTCCTGGCTGATCGCTTCCACCAGCGCCGGCAGGGTGCCTCCGGCCGACGTCGGCATGGGGTACACGGCGACCTCCGCCAGGACCACCGCCCCGAGGCCGTCCTTGGTGGCATCCGCCCGGATGACCTGGTGACCCGGGGCCGAGTCGGCCACTGTGACGTTCACCGAGCCGTCGCCCGCCGGGATCGCGGTGGACGCCGCCGGCGTCCCGGCGGCCAGGCCCTGTCGCACGTACACGACGCCGGAGAGGGCTGCTTCGGCGGCCAGCTGATGGGAGTGGCTGGAGGCCTTGTGGCGGTCCGCCATGAGCGCGTGGCGCGCATAGCCGGCCACGCCGCTCACCATCAGCGCGGAGATCAGCACGACCGCCAGCAGCACGAAGCCGCTCTCGTCCGGGCGTCCGGGGCGTGTCGCGCGGCTGTGGTTCACGGGTTGAGCCACCAGTGGAAGATGCCCTTCTGGGCGCCGCGATGGGTCACCGCCACGGTGAGCCGGATCAGGGTGTCGGAGTGCTTGGGCACGTCGGCCAGCACCTGGGCCGCCGCGAGGTCGGTCAGTGCGTGGGTCGAGAGCGACACCTCCTGGGCCCAATCGTTCGGACGGGCGATGGCCAGCGGCTGCTTGGTCGCGCTGAGAGGGGGCGAGAAGCGGGCGCCGTCGAGCGTGTCGAGGGCGGTGATCTGCGTGGGCAGGGTGGCGGTCGGGTCGCCGCTCGTGACCGGCAGGGTCAGGGCGATCTCGTGGATCTCCCGGGCCATCATGGCCGCCGTGATCGGATCCTCGCGCAGACTGGAGCGTGCGCTCGCCGCGTGCGACACGGCGAAGCTCCCGCCGACCATCGCCAGGCTGAGCACGACGGCGGCCACGAGCACTTCCGGGAGCGTCAGGCCGTCCTGTCGGGTGCGGCTGTTCACGGGGTCACTCCGGACAGCACGGGGATCTCACCGGGCACGTTGCCCAACCACGGGTCACGCACGAACATCTGCCCCGCGATCGACGCGGAGGTGGTGAGCAGGTCCCCTTCCGCGGGGGTGATGCTGATGAACACCCGGGAGACGGCGTCGCGCACGGTGGTGTCGGTCTGCATGGCCCGGCCGGTGAGCACGCGCGGGACGGTGGCGGCCTGGGCCACCCAGGGGCTGGACACGTCGGCCTTGAGGGCGACCTCCGAGCCGTCCGCGCTGGCGAGGGAGTGGGTGCGCAGGGCGATGTTCCCGTTGCCCACGACGCGGATCACCAGGGTGTAGCTGCGGCCCGGCTGGATCGTCGCGGCGAGCGCGGCCAGGTCCACTGGGACGTCGGCGGTGGGCGTCGTCGTCACCAGCTCGTACTGGGGATTGGCGACCCACCAGTCCCAGACCCGGCCGGTGGCCGTGACGGTCTGGAGCCCGACCGGGTCCCAGAACGAACTGGGGGTCGTGGGCAGGTTGCGCATGGGGAAGCTGGTGCTGGCCAGGGCCGGGCCTTCGGGCCGGGCGTCGCCGGGGGTCCAGCTGCGATAGAGCGTGATCTCCACGTCGCCGCCGCCGTCGAGCACGACCGCGATGGGCAGCCGGAAGGTGCCGAGGTCGGCCTCGATCAGTTGCTCGGGCGCCTCGGGGACGGCCGAGGCCTGGAAGATCGAAGAGGAGTCCACGCTGAAGCCCAGGGCCAGCTCGCGTCCGGCGGGGAAGACCTCGACCGCGGCTGGGCTGGATGGCTCGCTCGCCGTCCAGAAGCTGTGAGTGCGCTGCAGTGGGGCGTCCTCGCGCAGCCGCTCGATCGTCTCGGTCGTGAACGTCACGCCGCGCACGTCCTCGAGCAGCGTTCCGGTGCTGCCGTCCGGCCGCACCACCTCGAGCTTCGTGTCGCTCTTGGTGTACTGGGTCCGCAGTCCGGTCGCGTCCACGACGTTGAGCGTGTGCGGGTTGGGCGTGCTGACCTGCCAGGCGTAGCGCACGTCGTGCGCGATCAGGCTCATGGCCTCCTCGAGCTCGGTGTCCTGCTCGTCGAGCAGCTCGGTCAGGTTCTGCCCGAACATGCCCGTGGTGTGGGCGGCGCCGACCATGATCACGGCACCCATGGATGCAGCGATCAGCAGCTCGACCATCGTCAGGCCGAGGCTGGACCGGGGGCGTGAGGAGGCAGGGGTGGGCATGCCTGCACCTGTGGGGTCGTGGCGTGGGGACGACGAGGCTGTGTCCCGCGGTGCCGTCATCGCCGAGCAGGGAGTTCGGCGATCTCGCGACGACGTCGTGGGTAGGGCGCCCCGTCGATGGGATAACCTCTGTCGACATGGATCGCGCTGCACTTGAAGACGGATCTCTACATTGGGTGTAGTCCAGCGGCCACAAGACCTGGAGCGTTGTGGAGTGCCGCGTGTCGTTGCGTGCGGTGTGGGCCTCGCTGCGGCGCTCGTGTGGGGCGTCTGGTCGCTGCTGGCCGGGGCGCTGGCGCCGGCGGCCGACCTGCGTCCGGTCATGCCGGAGGTGGACGGCGTCCATCCGTTGCGTGCGGTCGCGGCCTGGCACACGGCCTACGATCCGGGTGAAGGCTTCCTCGACAAGTACCCGCCGCTGGGCTCGTTCCTCATGGGAGCGGTCGTCCATGCTGCGGACGCGACCCTGAGCGAGCCGGCCCGTACGGTCGTCGACCAGCAGGAAGGAGCGCG
The DNA here is from genome assembly GCA_029259695.1 of Planctomycetota bacterium. GTDB lineage: Bacteria > Planctomycetota > B15-G4 > B15-G4 > B15-G4 > OFTM49. Next base: position 70,487 of record JAJDEQ010000132.1, on the reverse strand, counting down.
GCGCCTGGTGCTCTGGCAATGGCGCGATGCGATCGCCGAGGCCGTCGACCTGCAGCGCGGCATGTCGCTCATCGCCATGGCTTGTGCGGTCGCCTTGAGTGCGCTGCTGGCGGCCGAAGTGCTCGCCCGCAGGGGGCTCCCGCTCGTCCTGGCGGCGACGCTGGGGGTGTTGGTCCCCGTGGCGGGCTTCGGTCAGTCGTACGTGGTTCAGTTCTACGCCACCACGACCAACGTGGACGCGGCGAGCCTGGCTGCGGTCTTGGCGGCGGCGTGGTGCGTGCTGCGCGGTTCGGCGCCGGGGGCCGGCGTTGCGCTCGGGCTCGCCGTGGCGTTCAAGGACCCGGCCTTCGCCCTGGGGCCGGCCGTGGTGCTGGCCGCCTGGGCGGATCGCGGCCGGGGTTACGCGGGTCGAGTGCTGGTGTGGTCACTGGGGACCTACCTGTTGGCGGGTGGGGCGGTGCTCACGCCGTCCACCTGGTGGACGCATGTCGCCTATCTCGTGACCGGCGGTGTGGACAGTGTTCCGCGCATCGACCACCGGTCGGTGTCCGAGGTGGCGGGCCTGTTGGGCTACGCCGTGCGACTGTCGGTGGAGGCGGTGGGCCTCGGGGCGATCGTGCTGGCCGGCGCGGGGCTGCTGTTGGCGTGGCGCGATCGAGCCGTCGCCCTGCTGCTGGGGCTCGGGGTCCTGGGCCCGCTGGCGCTGTTCGTGCTGCCGGCCGGCTTCGTGTACCCGCGCTTCCTGCTGGCCTCGACGGGCCTGCTCGCAGCGGGGACGAGCCTGGCGCTGGGGGTGGCCGCGTGGGGCTTGGTGCGCTGGTTCGGGCCGGGTGCAGTGGCTGCTCGCTGGGGTCGCGGCGCGGTGGCACTCGGCCTGCTGCTCGGGGCGGCCGTGCTGCTGGGTGGACTGGCCGAGCGTTGGCGACTGCCCGCGGGAGCCGAGGTGGCCCGGGACGAGCTGGCCCGCTTGCGCGCCGGCGAAGACCCGCGCCGGGCGGCGACCGCCGCCGTCGAGCAGCAGGTGGGCGGCGACGCGTTGCTGGTCCTGTTCAGCTCCCAGGCCGGTCACGGCCCGCCGCTCGACCCGACGACCACCCGTTACGAGGTGCGCGGCCTGGCGGAGGTCGAGCCGAGCATGAGCGCTTGGCTGGCCATGTCACTGGACGAGCGACCCGAGTACCTGCTGTTCATGGACTTCCCCACCGAGCCGCCGTCCGGCCGTCCGCTGCCGCCGGCCGCCACGCTGGCACCGGGGGAACTCGTGGCCGGCAGCTACGTGGTCCAGTCCGTCCACGGGCGCCCCGAGGGGGGCATCGTCGAGCGGACCCTGGCGACCCGCCCCGTGCTCACGTTACTGCGTCGCATCGACGGCTGACGAGCGGCTGCAAGAAAAGGACCGGGCCCGGTCGAACGAACCGGGCCCGGATCCACGCGCAGTTGACCGGGGTGCTCAGAGGTCCAGCGCTTGCACCGTTTCGGCGCCGCCGGTGACGAACGTGTTGCTGGTGAAGCTGGCAACCGTTCCCTGGCCATCCCCGGTGCCGGCGATGTCGGCGCCCTTGTTCTGGAGGCATGTGTTGGAGTCGACGAGGGTCGACACACCGCTGTTGTCGATCCCCTCGTGGTTGTTGCGCTTGACGACGTTGTTGCTGATCACGCTCCCGCCCGAGTTCCCGCTGGGGCCGCCCCATTCCGGGGGCACTCGGTCGAGATCGATGCCGTCGCCGGTGTTGTTGCGGCACGTGTTGTTGGTGATGGCGAACGTGCCCACGGCTGCGTAGATCCCGTCGCGGCCGTTCGTGTTGCTGGTGTTGCCGGTGATCGTGTTGTCCGGCCCGTCGGAGCCGTCGCCCTCGACGCTGAAGCCCATGACCTCGATGCCCCGATCGCCGTTGCGCACGACCATGTTGCTCTCGATGGACGAGTTCTGCCCGCTGAAGACGATGCCCTGGCCCGCGTTGTCGGTGCTGCGGTTGTTGCGCACGCTCATCAGGAAGCCGGTGGCGTACAGACCGTGCTCACCGTTGAGCTTGAGCGCGTTGCTCTCGACCACGGTGTGGCTGGCGAAGAAGTCCTCGGCGTAGATCCCGCAGTCCTGGTTGTTCGAGCACGAGTTGCGGCGCAGCACGCACTCGGATCCCAGGGGCCCGAAGAAGCCCCCCAGGTTGGCCCGGATCCCGTGATCGCCCGAGTGGGTGACCCGGTTCTTCTCGATGATCGCGGCGAAGTCGCGGACGTCGATGCCGTCGCCGCTGCACTGCTTGATCGTGTTGCGAGCGACGGTGGTCTGGTCGAAGCTGCCCCCCAGGGGAAGCCCGGTGACCGGGATGCACACGTCGGAAGGGCAGGGCGCGAGCGAGGGGTGCACCAGGCGCACGCCGTCACCCGCCGCGCCCACGATCGAGTTCTTCATGATGGCCGGATCGGTGCCGTAGACGAGGATGCCGTCCTCGCTCGAGGCGATGATCTCGTTCTCGATGGCCACCAGGCCCCCGCCGAAGGCGCGGATGCCGTACGTGGCGTTGCGCAGGGTGAAGCCCCCGATGCGGACGTTGTGCGCCTCGACCTGGATGGCGGGGCCCGCGTACGCCGGGTCGATCACGGCGCCGCGGCCCACGAGCCTGATGTCGGCGGTGGAGATCACCACCGTCTCGGCGTACAGCCCCGGCTGGACGAAGACCAGATCGCCCGGCTGGGCGGCGGCGACAGCGGCCTGGATCGACTCGAACTGGGCGGGCACGCTGAGCGTGCCTGCGCTGGCCCATGGGATCGACGCGACGAGGGCGGCGAGGACCAGGGCGGGGCGGCGAAGGGTGAGCATGCGCGTCGTCCGCGGCGGGTGTCGGGAGGAACCGGGCCGGGGGCGACCGGCGTCGGCGCCGGCAGCGAGTGATGCCGGGCTGTCCAATCCCTTCGGGTTCCGCGAGGGACGAGTTGGGGCCCAAAGTCGCGGAGGGCGCGACGGCGGCGGAGAACCCGCCGCTCAGCCGGCGCACCGTTCGGTCCGCACGCGCAGACACGCGGCGGCGGCTCAAGTCGTGGTGGCCGACTCCGTCGCTGCGCTGGTCGGCGTGTCGCGCACGTGCACGTCGAGTTGCGGGAAGGCGATCTCGATGCCGTCCTTGGCGAACTCCTCGTCGATGCGCGTGTGAAGCTGGTTCATGAGCGCCGCCCACACGTCGCGCGTCGGCAGGAAGACGCGCAGGGAGAGGTTCAAGGTGCTGTCGCCGAAGCCGTTGAAGATCGCGCTCGGCGCCGGATCGTCCATCACGAACTCACTCTCCTGGGCGATGCGGAGCAGCGTTTCCCGGGCCTTGATGGTGTTGCTGCCGTAGGCCACGCCGACCGGGATGACCACGCGCGTGATCGGGTCGGTGAGCGTCCAGTTGGTCACCTGGCCGGTGATGAACTCGCGGTTGGGGACCAGCAGCTCCCGCCGGTCCCAGTCCGTGATCGTGGTGGCACGGATGCGGATGCGGGTCACGCGGCCCTCGACGGTGCCCACCGTGACGAGGTCTCCGAGTCGGACCGGCCGCTCCACCAGGATGATCAGGCCCGAGACGAAGTTGGCGAAGATCTCCTGGAGTCCGAAGCCGAGGCCGAAGGTGAGCGCGGCCGCCAACCACTGCACGTTGCTCCAGCCGATGCCCAGGGCGCCGAACGCCATCGTGATGCCCAGGATCGTGATGGTGTAGCTGGTGACGGTCTTGATCGCGTAGCGGGCGCCGCTGTCGAGTGGCAGCCGTTGCAGCAGGATCATCTCCAGCAGCGCCGGCAGGTTGCGCGCGGCGACGATCGAGCCGACGAGGATCACGAGCGCGAGACCAAGGTCGGCCAGGGAGACCTCGAGGGGCTGGGCCTCGGTTCTCTCCTGGCTGTCCGTCGAGGGAGTCAGCGCGCCCAGGGGCAGGGAGGCTCCGGGCTTGGCGTCGGGGGTAGCCGCCACCGCGACGTCGGTGGCCGGCGGCGGGGGAGCGGCGGAGTGGGCTTCCAGGAGGGCGTTCAGCTCCTGCATCGTGGCGTCGCGAAGCTGCTCGCTGGCGATGATGCCCGGGTCCGGGTAGAGCCGGATGCGCTCGAGCATCTGCAGTGCGGGGAGCGTCTCCGACCACGTCGAGTACATGCCGATGACGAACAGGACACCGATGGTGGTGCGCAAGAGCGTGCGCGCCTGGGCGTTCATCTGCAGGACGTCGGGCTCCTCGTCCATGGTCACGGCGGGGTCGTCGCCGGGGTCGAGCATGGCCGCGACTTCTTCGGCGCTCGCTCCCGCAGCCCCGGCCAGGGCGGCGGCCTGCTCGGCGGCAGCCCGGGCTTGCTCGCGCCGCTTGCGTCCTTGTTCGACGAGCAGCTTCCGCCGTACGAGGAACTGCCAGCGTGTCGTCATGGCGTTGGTGAGCACCAGTGCCAACACCAGCACCAGGGTCTCCAGGAAGAGCAGTTGCAACTCGTGCGCTGTGAACAGGAAGCGCAGGGCGGCGAGCAGCGCCATGGCGAACGGGAACAGGAAGCAGAACGCGTACCAGGCCACGCGCAGCCGGTCGATCAGCATGCCCCGACGGTGGGCGCTGAGGTAGGACTTGGTCAGCGCTCCGTCGAGGTTCAGCAGGCGCTTCATGAACAGACCCAGCGCCACGCTGCCCACGATGAAGGCGCAGCGCCCGAGCGTGATCATGTACTCCTCGTGCGGGTGGCGCCCGAGGGTCTCCACGAAGAAGACCATCGGCGTGCTCAACGGCATGAACCAGCGCAGCTGGCGTCGCGTCAGCTCGGTGGCCTGCGCTGCCCAGCGGAAGTGGACCTCGCCGAAACCGTCCTTGGCCACCAGCCGGCCGAGGAGCCGCAACGGGTACAGATAGGCTGCGGTCGCCTGCAACCCGAAGCCGACGGCGAGCGCCGTCTCGTTCTGGGCCAGGGGCAGAGTGAGCGCCCACCCGATGGTCCAGAGCGTGGCCGAGAGGGGGGCGGCCGTGATCACGATCATGACCATGCCCCGGACCGTGTGGGCGTAGGCGTCGGTCTGACGGTCTCGGACGAGGCCCCGCCCGTGCGCCAGGGCACGGCGACACCAGGGCTGGATCAGGAGCAGCAGCAACAGCGGTAGCATCACGCTGGTGATCACGGCCGGGCGGCGCTTGGCCACCTGCGCGACGTTCGCCGCTGCCTCGGCCCAGGCCGAGGGCTTGAAGAGCCACTGGCCAGCCTCCAGCGTGTCCTCGATGGATGGAATGCCATCCTCGGCCCGGATGCTGGGGACCCAGAGCACGCGTGACTCGATGAACGTCCGCGTCGCCCCGGTCAGTGCCAGCAACTCGGTCTCGGCAGGCTGGATGTCCCACAAGGACTGCTCGAAGGCCTCGTAGTCGTCCTTGAGCTGCTGGACTTCGTCCCTGCGTTGCGTGAGCAGCTGTTGCGCGACCTGCTGCAGGGCTTCGCTGTTGTCGATCGGACCGTTTGCCTCGGCGCCGGCCATGATCTCGGCGAGTTGCACATCGGGGGCGCCGAGTTCCTCGCGCCGCGTCTCCAACTCGACCAGGCGGCTCTGGGAGGTGGCGAGCGCCCTGAGTTGTCGTCGTTGCTCGCGCTTGAGCGTGGAGATCGAGGGCAGCTTCTCCCCGTGCTTGCGCAGCAGCTGGCCCATCGTCTCGGTCAGCCCGGAGCGCTGCGTGCGACGCAGCACGATCCCGGCCCGGTTGCGTACGTCGGCCAGGAGCTGGCGCGTCTTCTGGGCGTAGGCAACGGATTGGTTGGTGGCCTCCGTCAGGCCCTCGGGCCCCAACCGCATGGCCGACAGGGCGGCGTTCTCGGCCGCCACCGCCTCGAGGGCCGGGTGCCGGGCACGAATGGCGTCGAGCTCTCGCTGCTTGAGACGGTCGGCCTCCTGGGCGGCGGCCGTGCGGCGGTTGCTGACGAGCTCGCCCCAGAAGGTGAGGCGGCCCTGTGCCAGCGCGAGCTCCCGCTCGGCGGCATCCAGCTGCAGCGCCACGAGATGATTGGTGGCGTCGAGCGCCTCGACCTCGGCCTGGCCGGCGTCCAGCATCGCTCGCAGTGCGCGCTCTTCGGCAGCGAGTCGCGTGGCTCGTGCTTCGATCCACGTGGCTGACTCTTCGGGGGCGGGCGCCGCCTCGCGTTCCGCGGTGATCGCCTCGAGTCGTTTGGTGGCGGCAGCCTTCTCCTCGGCCAGGGTCGAGCGTCGAGCCGTGCGGGTCGCCGGCCTCTCGGTGAGTTCGCCCACCAGGGCGCCGGCCGCCCGCTCGGCCTCTTCGGCCGCATCCTGGAGCGCTTCGAGTTCCTCGAGGGACGCTCCGGCGGGGACGTCCGGTGGACCGTCCGGTGGGGGCTGTTGAAGCGCGGCGTCGAGGGCTGCCTGCGCACCGGGTGCCTCCGCGGTCCGGGTGCGGGCCTCGGCGGCGCGCGTGCCGGCCGCGGTGACCCGGTTCAGCTCCGCTGCGGCTGCGCGGTACTCGTCGAGCAGCCGCGCCTTCAGATCGGCGTCGAGGGACTCGTCGCCTTCGATCTCATCGATTCGCCGGTCGATCAGCTCGGCGCTGACATCCGCATCCTGGAGTGCCTGACTGCCCGGTGCAGCCTCTGCTCCAGCGCCGTTCGGGTCCTGGGCGACCAGCGCGGGGCCGGCCCAGCCCGCAAACAGCATCAGCAGCAGCGCGACCTCCGCGATCCGGCGCCTGGCGAGCCCGCCACTCGCTCGTCCGGCTTGGGAATCGAACGCATGGGGGTGGGTCACGGCGGACATGCAGGTGCTCCGGTTCTCGGGGTGGTGGCAGAGTCCGTATCCTGCCCATGGTGGCACCGAGGGTCCAGGAGCACATCACGCCCGGGTGCGGCGCAGGCTGCTAGCCCGGACTTCTCACCAGCTCCTGCTGCGGACACGCCAGGCGCCGCAGGGCTGCGTCGATCGACGCGTTCGGTGCTCGACGGGGCGTCGCCCCGCCTCCGCGCCGAAAGCGACGATGCTCCTTGCCCTCCAGCACCAGTCGCACCCTCGCGACGAAGCTGGTGAGAAGTCCGGGCTAGAGGCTCTGGGACAGGCCGGCCGACGGGACGTAGAAGCGGAAGGCAGCGGACAGCTCGATCGTGTCCACGAGCGGGATCGTGATCGGGATCGGCTCGGCCAGCAGGTTCGTCAGCGTGGACAACGGGTACAGCGTTGGTGCGCAGGTCTGGGCGATGCCGTACGGCGGGACGGCACTCAATCCGAAACCCAGGACAAGTCCCGGGGGCGCGTTCCCGGAAGCAGGCACGAAGTGGAAGCTGCCGTCCATGACGCGCCCGAGGAAGGTGCCGGCTGCGAGGAACTGGGGCATGACGTCGCGCTCGAACAGGAAACCCGCGAGATCGACCACGAACGGGTGCTGCCGTGGGTCGTGGGGCAGTCCTCCGTCCGTGCGCGCGAAGGCCACCATGGAGCTGATCGGGCTCGGCGTGATGTTCGAGACGTGCGCGCCGGGGTGCTGAGCCTGAGCCAGCGGGAGACTCACGAAGGGGGCGTCGAGGTTCACGGCGAACACGTCGTCGGCGCCCTGTGCACCGAGCCGATGGGCCGCGAAGTACAGCATCGGCGCCAGGTCGCCGGCTCCCTCGGTGAGCTGGAGCGTGACCGGGTTGGCGAAGGGCACGCCGTCCTCGGCGGGGGGCAGGCTGAGGTGCGGGATCAACGAGCCGTTGCCGAACTCCTGTCCACTCACGTCGAACAGGGTCATCTGCTCGAGGTTCAGGCCAACGAGGTTGCAGACGTCGGTGCCTGCCAGGTCGCCGGCGTCCGGGCCCAGGGGGCCGCAGCGAACGAAATAGAAGAACCGACGATCGGGCGAGAAGAACGTCGGGCCGGGACGAATCGTGCCGAGCCCGAAGGCGTCGCTGCCGGTGAGGGTGAGGTTCTGCAGTTCGTCGGTGGTGCGGTCGTAGAGGAACAGGTCCATGGCTGCCGTCGTGCCAGGCTCGATGGTGGCCAGCGGGTCGTCGTAGGGATGGCGGCCCATGAAGAAGAGCAGGCGCTCCTCGTCGACGAAATGGAGCTGACTCACGACGCGGTCGTGCTGGAGATCGCCCGGCTCGCGGAACGCACCGTTGGCGGCCTGTCCCACGTTGCTGACCCGGCCGGCCGTCGCGCCGTCGGTTGAGGCGATCTGGATCCAGTCGGCGTGCGGTCCCGCTTCGGCCAACCACGCGACCCAGCCACCGCCCGGCGAGAACGCCGCCTTGCCGCCGACTCCGTTGTGCGCGGCGCCGAAGGGACGCATGTTCACCGGCCCGAAGGCACCCGCGCTGCTCGCGAAGGACCGGTGCAGGCTGATGTTGAGCAGCAGGTGGGTGGGGACGCCCGCCTGGGTCACCGCGATGTTGCGCACCAGCAGCGCGTCGTCTTCGCGGTCGGTGAACCCGCCGACGAGCAATACGCGCGCGCCATCCGGTGAACGCCTGAAGCCGGGATCGAAACGCACCACCGGGTGCAGGAAGCCGGTGGACGGCAGGTTGCTGAGCATCGGGCGCGGGAAGGACGGCGTGTCCTTGGCCGAACCGGGGGGTGTGAGCGGACAGGCGAACATGTCGCGGTGCCGGGTCGCCTCGCGCAGATAGGCCGCTTCGTGGGAGACCCAGTGCTCACTCCCGTTCGTGAGTTCGGCGCGACCTGTGCCGAACAGGCTCATCTCCCACTTGTGATCCAGGGCGCCATAGACCACGTAGTCGTCCGGCCCCGGCCCCGCGATGAACGTCGCCTGCATGCGCAGGCGACGACCCCGCACGTCGTTGTCGCTCGCCGTGGGGTCCGGCTCCAGGGCGTAGTCGATGCGCCAGGTCGATGCGCCGCTGGCCGGCCAGATCTCGTCGTCGAGTCGAACGGCCCAGAGCTCGTCGGCCAGGTTGTCCCAGCCGAACAGGCCCGTGGGGGCGCGCAGCGCCGCGACGAAGCTGCGCCCGTCCGGGGCGACGGCGATGACCGGACCCCAACGACCCTGCTCGGGAGTGCGCGCCGTGCCCGGGATCACCTGCCACGCGTTGCGTCGCCTGTCGAGCAGGAGGAAACCCTGGGTCTCGGGTTCGAGGGACTCGCCCGGGGTCCCCTCCGGCTCGTTGCCCGGAGTGACTTCGTAGCGGTACAGGTCCACGTCGCGGGTGATCGGCGTGGAGCCCCCGGGGGGCACGAACGTCGTGGGGGGGATGACCACGTGGGGCAGGTCGCGGTTGCTCGCGTCGAGGCAGACGCGACGGCGCGTCGCCGCCCCGGCGCTGGTCAGCATGGTGAACGAGCCGACGACCTGGTCGCCGACCTCGTGCGGTGAGTTCCCGAAGACCGCGCCCAGGGAGCCCACCCGTCGTCGCTCGCAGTTGAGGAAGCTGGTGGCGGTGAGCCCGTCGTAGTGCACCCGTTCGACAGCGGGCGGACGCTCTTCGCCGCCGCTCTTCTCGTTGAAGAGGTTGCGCGCGTCGTTGGTGCCGGCGAGCGGGTTCAGGGGCAGCAGCAACTCGCCCCGCTGGGGGAAGCCGCTCGTGTCGGCCACGAAGATCGTGCTGTCGCTGCTGGTGACGGGGCTGGTGACGTGCGTGACGGGTCGCGCGAAGGGCTCGTAGGTGTCGCTGCCGACGTTGGGCACGATGGGCAGGAACCGCAGCCTGCCCAGGTCCACGTCGGCAGCACCGAGGGACGGCCGGGGGGCGGGCAGGGGGCCGTAGGGGACGAGTTGTGCGCCCAGGGCCGGTTCGATGTCGATCGTCGAGAGCTGGCCGAATTCCCCTTGTGGATCCTCGTGGTTGAGCGCGAAGGCGTACGAAACGTTGAGCTGGGGCACCTCGAAGGCGAGTCGAATGCCGTTGGACAGCTTGATCGCCGGTGCCGCACTGGTGTCGAGCACGAGTGCCTGGACATGGACGTCCGCCACGAGGATGCCGGGCGGCAGGTCGAACTGGCCCGCGGCCAGGCCGGTGGCATCGAGCGTCGGGGGGCCGGGGGCGTGCAGGAGGAGTCCCGGCCCGACGAAGGGTGGTGGGGGGATCAGATCCAGCGCCGTGCCGGCGGGCTGCAACGAGTACAGCACTCCCCAGAAGACCAGCTCGTTCGGCTGTGCGAGCGCCTGGTAGCTCAACTCGACGTCGATCGTTGCGCCGCCGACGGTGGCGAGCACACCGGAGTTGTCGAACGGTTCCCCGGGGCCCGGGACGGCGATCCCCGCGTCATCGCGAAACACGAGGTGGGGGAACTCGCCCGGCTCCTGCGCGTGAACACCGCTGAACAACACGAGCAGCATCACGGTGAGTGTGACGACCGGCATCAGCTGCGCCTTGGACGCAGTGAGAGCATGGGGCAGCGCATGCCGCATGCTCGGTCTAGGAAGAGGCGCCCGGCGAGTCACGCGTTGAACAACGCGTCTTCACTCTCCCGCGTTGCACGGTGGTTGGGCGAGTGCGCCGGGAACGGACGTTTTGATTGGCGACATCGTGGCGCCCGTCCGTGAGTGCGGCGTGTTCGACATACCCGTCGCGCAACCGATCATTCTGATGGGACCGCGCCCGCACTCGGGCCCGCGCTCGGGGATCCCCTGGCGGGACGGGCGAGGCCCTCGAACGCCCCCGGCTGGACGCCGCCTTCAGCGCAGATGCTCGCCCGTGCGTCGGTCCGCCCGTCGTGTCCCGCGACACTCGTGCCGGAGTCAGCGCCGCCCGGTGAGGGTGGGTGGTGGACGCTAGGGGGGTCGAACCCCTGACCTTCTGGCTGCCAGCCAGACGCTCTACCAACTGAGCTAAGCGCCCACGGAACGGCGAACCGAGCGGGAGTCGCGTCGAAAGACACCCTGTCCGGAGCGTCGTCCGGGGGGCGCTCACGGGATCGCCGCGAGCGGCGATGCGACCCGATCAGTGCGGCAGAAGCTAGGAAGGCGCGCCGAGCCGTGCAAGGGATTTCTACGTGTCCCGGCGAGCCGGTATCCTCGGCCCGTTTGGGCGGTTGCGGCCCGAGCCCGGGCACGGTTGGCGTCTTCGCCGGCTCGGGCAGGGGCAGCCGTCACCCGCCGAGCGGCCCTCGGCGACACAGACCGAGGATGGAACAGAACCGTGACGATCACCGAGGACAGGACCGGCGTGTACGACCACCAGGCCATCGAGGCCCGCTGGCAGGCCCGCTGGCTCGCCGAAGGGACCTTCGCCGCGCGCGACGACCGCTCCCTGCCCAAATCCTACATCCTCGACATGTTCCCCTACCCGAGCGGGGCGGGGCTCCACGTGGGGCATCCACTCAGCTACACGGCGACCGACATCCTCTCGCGTTTCCGCCGCCACCGCGGCTTCAACGTGCTGCACCCCATGGGCTGGGACGCTTTCGGCCTGCCTGCGGAGCAGTACGCCGTCGAGCACGGCGTGCACCCGGCCGCCACCACAGCCAAGAACATCGACAACTTCCGTCGTCAGCTCCAGAGCCTGGGCTTCAGCTACGACTGGTCGCGCGAGGTCGCGACGACCGACCCCGAGTACTACCGCTGGACGCAGTGGATCTTCCTGAAGCTGTTCGAGCGTGGCCTGGCCTACGAGGCAGAGGTCCCGGTGAACTGGTGCCCCGCGCTCGGAACGGTGCTGGCCAACGAGGAGGTCATCGACGGCAAGAGCGAGCGGGGCGCACACCCCGTGGTGCGCAGACCGATGCGCCAGTGGATGCTCAGAATCACCGAGTACGCCGACCGGCTGCTCGATGGTCTCGACGACCTGGACTGGCCCGAACACATCAAGACGCTGCAGCGCAACTGGATCGGCCGCAGCTTCGGCGCCGAGATCGACTTCCCGATCGAGGTCGATCCGGGTGCGGTCGGCGGAACTGCGGCGGCGCTGACCGTGTTCACCACGCGTCCGGACACGCTCTTCGGTGCCACCTACATGGTGATCGCACCGGAACACCCCGCCTACGCCCAGATCGTCACCGACGAGCAGCGGGCTGCCTGCGATGCCTATCGGGACAGCGCTGCGGCCAAGAGCGAGATGGAGCGCACGGCGCTCTCGAAGGACAAGACCGGGGTCTTCACCGGGCGGCACGTGATCCACCCTGTGCACGGCCGGCCCGTGCCGATCTGGATCGCCGACTACGTGATGATGGGCTACGGCACCGGTGCGATCATGGCGGTCCCGGGGCACGACGAGCGCGATCACGAGTTCGCGACCGCGTTCGGGCTGCCGATCGTCGAGGTCGTCTCCGGCGGCGACGTGTCCACCGAGGCCTGGACCGGCGCAGGCGTCCTGGTGAACAGCGACTTCCTCGACGGCCTGGCCGTGGAGGACGCCAAGCGGGCCATGATCGACTGGCTCGAGGAACACGGTCGCGGCAAGGCGGCCGTGCACACGAAGCTGCGCGACTGGCTCTTCTCACGGCAGCGCTCCTGGGGCGAGCCGATCCCCGTGCTGCACAAGCCGGACGGCACGGTGGTGCCCGTTCCGGAGGACGAACTGCCGATCACCCTGCCCGACGTGGAACGCTACGAGCCGTCCGGCACGGGCGAGTCCCCCCTGGCGACGATCGAGGACTGGTTGGAGGTCACCGATCCGTCCACCGGCGAGACGCTGCGTCGCGAGACGAACACCATGCCCCAGTGGGCCGGCTCGTGCTGGTACTACCTGCGCTTCGTCGACCCCACCAACGACACGGCCTTCCTCGATCCCGAACTGGCCGCCTACTGGTTGCCGGTCGACGTCTACATCGGCGGCGCCGAACACGCCACATTGCATCTGCTGTACGCGCGCTTCTGGCACAAGGTGCTGTTCGACTGCGGTCTGCTGCCGGTCGACGAACCGTTCAGCAAGCTGGTCTGCCAGGGGATGATCCTGGGCGAAGACCACGAGAAGATGTCGAAGAGCCGCGGCAACGTGGTCAACCCCGACGACATGGTGAGCGATTACGGAGCCGATGCGTTCCGGCTGTACGAGATGTTCATGGGCCCGCTCACCGCCACCAAGCCGTGGCAGACGAGCGGCATGGCCGGCACGCTGCGCTTCCTGAAGCGTGTCTGGCGCCTGTACGTGGGCCAGGACGGCGGCAGTGCCGTGAGCGACGCGCCTGCGTCGGACGAGGTGCTGCGCGCATACCACGTCTGCCTCGATCGCGTGACGCGTGACGTCGACGCGATGGCCTTCAACACGGCGATCTCGGCCATGATGGAGCTGGTCAACGTGCTCACCCGCGACGTGGGCGGCATGCCGCGGGAGTTCGCCCGGGACTTCCTGCTCGTGCTCGAACCCTTCGCACCGCACATCGCCGAGGAGCTCCACGCGGTCGCGCTGTCCGGCGACGGCATGCTTGCGTGGGCGAGCTGGCCGGCCGTGGACGCCGCGCAACTCGTGACCAGCGAGGTCGAGGTCCCGGTACAGGTCAACGGCAAGGTCCGCGCGCGCATCACCGTGCCGGCGGACATGGACGCGGCGTCGCTGGAGCAGGCGGCCCGTGCCGAACCGGGCGTGGCCAGGCTGCTCGAGGGCCAGACGGTGCGCAAGGTCGTGGCCGTTCCCGGGAAGATCGTGAACTTCGTCGCCACGAAGTAGGGCGAGGCGGGGCGGGTGCGGCGGCGCATGGCGCCTTCGTCCGGGCTCAGCCGGCTCGAGCCCTGCGCTGGTTGCACAGTCGGCGCACGATGTCCTGGCAGGAGGGCCAGGCCACCGGTCCCAGGAGCGCATCCAGGCGCCCGCTGTCGGGCACCCGTGCGCGCACGTCCGTGCGGCCGGGGAAGGCGCTCGCGTACGGGGTGAAGTCGATCGCAGAGGCACCGCCCGCGGCCTCGACCACGTGGCGCGCCAGGTCGATGATCGAGGTGGCGTCGGTCGTGCCGAGGTTGTAGATCGGTTCGGGTGTGTCCCACGCGGCCGGCTCGTCGACCAGGCGCTCGAGCGTCTCGAGGAAGACGTCGATGTCGCTGAACGCCCGGGTCTGCAGGCCGTCGTCGTGCACCTCGAGGGGGTGACCGGCGAAGGCCCGGTCGAGGAACGTCGGCAGGACCATGCCGTACGCAGCGGACTGCCGGGCGCCGATCACGTTGAAGGGGCGCACGATCAGCACCCGGCGGCCCTGGGCGGCGGCCGTCAGTCCGAACTGCTCGAGGCGCAGCTTTCCGGTGGCGTAGCCGGGCTGTCCGCCGTCGTAGTCGAGCGTGTCCCGTTCCTCGAGCACGGTCGACTCGCTGGCGTGCGCGGCATGCCGTCGTCCGTAGACCGCCGACGAGGAGAAGAGCACGATCGGCGCATCGCCGGTGGCCGCGAGCGTGCGCTCGGTACCTTCGACGGCAACCCGGTAGGCGTGCTCGCGTTCTCGTGTCGCCAGGCGCATCCCGACCACTCCGGCGAGGTGATAGACTCGGTCCACCTCGCCCGCGGCGCGCCAAGCGTCGTCGTCGAGGATCGAGGCAGTGACGACGGTGAGAGCAGGGTGTGCTGGCAGGTTCTCCAGAGCCCCGGTCGAGATGTCGTCGACGACGATCACGCGCCGGCCGGACCCGAGCAGGCGCTGCACGAGGTGGTGACCGATGAACCCGCAGCCCCCGGTCACCAGCACGGCGCCCGAAGTCGTCACGACCGCGCACTCCGCGGCGCACGCCCTGCTGCGTCCACCAGGTGTTGCCTGATCGTCACGCGCATGAGATCCCCGATTCTCGTCCCGACCACTTCATGAGTCCGCGAGCGGGGCGTCATCGTAGCGCAGGGGCCGGATTGCGCAACGCGACGATGACCACGCTCACGGTGGATGTGGAACGCGACTGGGGCGCGGGCGGGCTTCGCGGTGTGCGCGAGGCGTTGCCCGAACTGCTGCGACGCCTCGCTGGCCGTGGGTTGCGGGCGACCTTCTTCACCGTCGGCGAGCTGGCGTCCGAGCTGCGGGAGTGCCTGCCTCCGGACGGTCCTCACGAGGTGGGCTCTCACGGTCTGACCCACCGGCTGCTGGACCAGCTCACGCCCGCCGAGGCACGGCAGGAACTCGTGGAGAGCAAGGCCAGGCTGGAAGCACACGGATATCGCATCGATGGGTTCAGAGCGCCGTACCTCCGCGGACGTCCCGACCTCATGTGCATGCTGCGCGAGGCGGGGTACGCCTACGACGCCTCCCGTGGATCCGTCTTCCCCAGCTGGCGCAACCGGCGACCGGGGCCCGTGCCGGAGGACGGCCTCCCGCGACTGGGTGCGTCGACGCTGCGCGACGGGCTGACGCCGTTCAACCTCACCTGGTTGCGCCTGCTGCACCCGCTGGGACGGCGGATGGTCGTCCCACGAGCGACGCATTTCTCGTGTCACCTGCACGAGTTCGTCGGGACGCACGAGGCCGGGACGCCTCAGCCCAGCCCCCTGCGGCGACTGCACGCCCGCCATGCGGGCGCCCTCGCCTGGGATCTGCTCGACGAATTGCTCGACGATCCCGCCCGGCGCTTCGTGACCTGTCGCGAGCTGCTCGCGCCTGGTGGGGCAGGCGTATGACCCGGCACGTCGTCATCGGCGCGGGCCCGGCGGGGCTCACCGCGGCCTGGCAGCTCGTCCGTCAGGACGAGGCGGTGCTGGTGCTGGAGGCCGATCCTGCATACGTCGGCGGGCTGGCGCGCACCATGGAGTTCGACGGCTACCGCTACGACGTCGGCCCGCATCGTTACTACACCAAGAGCGAGCAGGTGCAGCGCATGTGGCGCGAGATGCTCCCGGACGAGTTCCTCCAGGTCTCGCGCCTCACGCGTATCTACTACGAGCGCAAGTTCTACCCGTACCCGCTCGCCGTGCGCGAGACGCTGCGCAACATCGGCTGGGGGCGCGCGCTGCGCTGCGGCTTGAGCTGGGTCCGAGCCCAGGTGCTTCCGCGCCGACCCGAGCGCTCGTTCGAGGATTGGATCGTGAACCGCTTCGGGTACGCGCTCTACGCGGCGTTCTTCCGCACCTATACGGAGAAGGTCTGGGGCGTCCCGTGCTCGCAGATCAACAAGGACTGGGCGGCGCAGCGCATCCGCGGCCTGTCGTTGGGCAGTGTGCTGCGCAACGCGTTGCAGCCGGTGCGGGCGCGCGGACGGGTCAAGTCGCTCGTGGATCGCTTCGACTATCCCCGCCGCGGCGCGGGGCAGCTCTGGGAGGCGGTGCGGGACGAGGTCGTGGCGCGCGGCGGCGAGGTGCGCATGGGGCAGGCCACCGTTCGGGTGCATCACGAAGGCGGCCGCGTGCAGTGGGTCGAGACGGCGGACGGCGAACGCCACCACGGCGAACACTTCTACGTGACGATGACGCTCCGGTCTCTGGTCGAAGCCTTGGATCCGGCGCCGCCCGAGGCGGTGCTGGCGGCCGGGCGCGGGCTCGAACACCGCGACTTCATGACGGTGGCCCTGCCGGTCGCGCGGGGCGCGTTGTTCCCCGATCAGTGGATCTACGTCCACGATCCGGGGGTGCGCGTGGCACGCATCACCAACTACGCCAACTGGAGCGACGAGATGTCGCCCGACGCGACCACGACGGTCCTGGGCATGGAGTACTTCTGCACGCGCGGTGACGACCTCTGGCGTCGCAGCGACCAGGACGTGCTCGCGCTGGCCCACGCCGAACTCGCCCGCATCGGCTTGGGGCCGGGAGCGGGGGCTCGGGAAGTGGGCGCGCCGCGGGGCCGGGTGCACCGCATCCTGGACGCCTACCCGGTGTACGACGATCACTACCGCAGGCACCGCGACACCCTGCGCGATTGGCTCTCCGCCTCTCTGCCCAACCTGCACCCCGCCGGGCGCAAGGGCCTGCACAACTACAACAGCCAGGACCACGCGATGATGACGGCCACGCTCGCCGTGCGCGGGGCGGTGGAGGGCCTGGCCGACGCAGACCCGTGGGCCGTGAATACCGAGCAGGAGTACGCGGAGGAGGGTGACGCCCGGCGTGACATCGAGGAGCGCCTCGTGCCTCGTCCGTTGGCCGGGCCGCATGGGCCGGCAGGGGGCGCGCCGCCCTCCGCGACACATCCGTCCGCGGGCGAGGGGGCGGCCAAGGGGAAGGGGGCGGCCCGCGGGGGGGCCGTGGACGGTTCGAGAGGCGGGGCCGGGCCGGCAGCCGGTGGTCTCGCCCGACCGGACCCCGACTCGTCCGGCGCAGAGCAGGCCCCCGGGGCCTCGCGCGGATCGCCCCGTCCGGCGGGCGACGATTCGTGATGGCCGTCGCCGACGGTATGCTCTGCGCCGCCTGTCTGCCGCACTCCGTGCCGGCGGCGGGCGTGCCCCGACCTGCTCCGGCTCGCCTCCCGCGCGGCCGGGCTGCCCCCCGCTTCCGATTGGATCGAGTGTGACCGCGACCGACGCCGACGCTGCCGCCGCCAGCCAACCCGCCGCAAGCGGCAGCGCAGGCGGAGCCGTCCTGCCGCGCGGTCGACTCGTGGGCGTCGCCCTGGTCTCGGCCTCCGTGTTGCTGTTGCAGCTGGTGCAGACGCGCATCTTCTCGGTGATGCTCTGGCACCACCTGACCTACCTGGTGGTCACCTTCACCCTGCTGGGCTTCGCAGCGGGTGGCGCCGTCCTGGCCTGTCGCCCGGCCTGGTTGTCGGGCGACACGTCGTCTCGCGGCGCGTTGTGGTCGATCCTGTTCGGTCTGTCGACCCTGGCGTCCTACGTGCTGATCACGCGCTTCATGCCGGACACGTCCCATTCGCGCTCGGGGATCGCGGGTGCGGCCGTGCAGTACGGCGTGTTGGTGTTGCCGATGGTGTTCGGCGGGTTGGTCGTGGCGCTCTCGCTCTCCGATGCGCGCGGCGCCGTCGGGCGCGTCTACGCCTGGAACATGGTTGGCTCCGCCCTGGGCTGCGCGATCTACGTGCCCGCGTTGCGCGTCCTGGGCGGCGAAGGCTCGGTGCTGTTCGCTGCGGCTCTGGCCTGCGCCGGTGGCCTGGCATTCGGCCGCGGAGGAGGAGAGGCCGGCCGCGGGAGTCGGTGGGGCGGGATCGCCGCGCTGTGCGCCGTGGGCCTCACCCTGTTGGCCTGGCTCGCACCGACCGCTTTGTTCAGCGTGCCCGTGGCCGGGAGCAAGGCCCTGACCCAGGTGATCGAACTCTCGGCTCGTGAGGGGTCTCCGCTCGTGATCGAGGAGACCTACTGGGACCCGCTGTGCCGCCTGGATGTGGTCGGCCCGGGCCCGGGAGTCGAGCCGGGGCGCACCCGCACGATCTACCAGGACGGCGACGCGCCCACCGTGCTGCCCTTCGGGCCCGCTCACAAGACCGCCGACATCGGCTCCAAGGAAGGCCTGGCCTACCTGCTCTTCCGCGAACGCCCGCCCAAGGTGCTGGCGATCGGGATCGGCGGCGGCATCGACATCCTCCAGGCCAAGGCCACCAAGCGTGAGTTCCCGGACGGCGGCATGGTCGACTTCACCGGCGTCGAGATCAACGCGACCACGGCGCGGCTGATGCGCACCCGCTTCAAGGACCTGACGGCCGATCGCTACCACCTGCCGGGTGTCTCGATCCACGTCGACGAAGGCCGTTCGTGGCTGCGGCGCTCCGACGAGCAGTACGACATCATCCAGATGACCGGCACCGACACGTATGCGGCGCTCTCGTCGGGCAGCTACGTGATGAGCGAGTCGTACCTCTACACCCTCGAGGCCTACGACGACTTCCTCGGTCACCTGACCGACGACGGGGTCATCTCCGTCCTGCGTTTCCGGTTCGACCCGCCGCGCGAGACGCTGCGCCTGGCGGCGATCGCGGTCGAGGCCCTGCGCCGGGATGGAGCCGAGGACCCCGCCGAACACGTGATCCTGCTGGGCGTCACGGGCGGCAAGGTGACGCTGCCCAACGGGCGCGTGGTGGGGCTCGACTACGGCACGCTGCTGATCGGCAAGCGCCCGTTCACGTCCGAGGAAGTCGAGATGTACCGGCAGTACGCCGATTTCGTCGAGGGTGTGTTCGTCATGTATGCGCCCGGGATCGATGTCGAGGGTCCGACACGGGACTACTTCGACGCCGTCCGCGCCGGCACGGACGACGACTTCCGCGCGCGCTACCTCTACAACCTCGATCCGGTCAGCGACGACTCACCGTTCTTCTTCCGTTATCACCGCTGGAGCAACGTGGCCGACCTGTTGTTCGGCTCAGGCGACGGCCATGGCGGGGAGACTGAGCCTGCGGGTGCGGGCGCCAACGAGCCCCGCGAGTCGGCCGTCGGCGAAGAGTACAGCGGCATCGTCGGCGGGGAACCGATCGGGCTGATCATGCTCGTGACCGTGTTGCTCGAGTCAGCCGCCCTGGTGGCGCTGCTCGTGGTGATCCCCCTGCTCCTGTTCCGCCGCGAGGGCCTGAAGACACCAGGCTCGACCCGCTGGTTGCTCTACTTCTTCGGGCTGGGTGCCGGTTACATCCTGGTCGAGATCGCAGCCATGCAGCGCTTCGTCCTGTTCCTCGGCCACCCGGGGTATGCGATCACGGTGGTGTTGATCACCTTCCTGGTGTTCAGTGGGCTGGGCTCGGCTGTGGCCGGCCGAAGCCACGATCCGCGGCGTACCCTGAAGCGTGCCCTCGTGGGAGTGTTGCTGCTCATCGGACTCGTGGCATTCGGCCTGCCGATCTTCTTCGACGCAGCACTGAAGCTGGCGTTACCCGTGCGCATCGGCCTGACCGTCCTGGTCCTGGGGCCGGTGGCGTTCGTGATGGGCATGCCGTTCCCGTCCGGGTTGGCGCTGCTCTCGGCCGAGGCCAAGCCCATGGTGCCGTGGGCCTTCGGCGTGAACGGAGGAGCATCGGTGATCGCGTCGGTGGCTGGTATCCTCGTGGCCATGGCGCAGGGTTTCTCGATGGCGTTCGGCGTGGCGGCCGGGGCATACCTGCTCGCGCTCCTGGCGGGTGCGCGGGGCGCGCCCGGTGGCGCCGGCGCGCCTGGCACAGCAGGCTCCGCGTGACTCCCGGGGCGCGTCGAGACGACGTGGCCCGGCTGCCCCCGCGGGGCAAGGTCGCACCCGGACAACTGGGCCTGGGTGGCGCTGCTCGCGAGGGTGACCCGGCTGCCGATCAGGCCGCTGCCGACCCCGGTTCGTCGGCTGCGGGCGCTGCCCCCGGCGCGACGACCGAGCGCACCCTGGTCTTCGTCTGCCACGGGCCGTCGTGCAGCGAGCGCGGGAGTCCGGCACTGTTCGACGCGTTGCGGGTGGCGCTCGATCGTCGCAGCACTTCCGGCCGCGCGCGTCTGTGCCGCACGAGTTGCCTCGACAGCTGCGCCACGGGGCCCAACGTCGTCCTCGGGCAGGCCGGGCGCATCCAGACCGGGCTGCTGCCCGCGCGCGCGGAGGAACTGGCCGGGATGCTCGAGCAGTCGACACCCGGCGACGGGGGCGAGGCCTGACGCAGGCTCCTGGCGTCGTCAGGAGGTGCCGGCGGCCCGGCGTTCAGAACGGCAGCGTGAGCCGAGCGAAGTAGAACTCCGGCTCGCTGTTGCACCCCAGGTCCTCGAAGCGCTGCCCGGGGAGCAGGCGCGACTTCCCGAAGTCCCAGGCCGAGCGGTCGCCCGGTTCCCGGCGCCAGGCCGAGCCGGCGTCCTGGCCCGGAGCGAAGCGCTCCAGTGACAGAGACCAGGTCGACGAGGCGGGCTGCGCCGGCGCCCCCGACAGGCTCGACCAGAGTTCCACCGAGGGGTGCTCACCCGAGCACAGGGCCGGCGGGCCCTGGGCGCGCAGGGCGGCTTGCGCCTGTTCGTGGGGCGAGGGAGCATCCGGGGTCCAGGACGGACTGTGAGAACCGACGGCACTCGTCCCCATGTGCAGGTCGACGACCGCGCCCGTCGGCACGAGCGGAGGAGCGGCCGTCGGATGGACGGCCGGGGGCGAGACGCGCGGGCTGGAGGCGGGGCTCTCCGCGCGGGCCAGGCGTGCGGCCATGGCGGATTCGAGCTGCGCGTCAGCGGAGCGAGCGACGGCCAGGCGGTCCACGGTCAGGAGCAAGGCGGCGGTGGTGATCGGCGACGTGGTCGGGCGGCGAATCGGTCGGGAGCGGGTCGCGCGCGCAGGCTGGGACGCTGCGCGTGCCGACGGACGTGGTGTGGACGGGCGCCGTGTCGATGCTCGCTTGCCGGGCGTCGCGGTCGAGCCGGGCCGGGCCGTCGAGCGAGCCGTGAGGAACGGCATGCCGCTGGGACCCGTGCCGAGCATCGGTGCCAGCAGGGGCCGCGGATCGATGGGGAGGTGTCCGGCGGATTCGCGATCCAGGCCCTGCGCGGCCGTCGTCATGGGCCAGGCAAGGGCAGCCGCCAGGACGAGCACGGCGCGGGATCGTGGATGGAGCGGGTGGCGTGGGAGCACGGAAGAGCCCCGAGCTGGGGGAGAGTGCAGTCCTCGGTGGGCCCTGGACTCATCGGTCCCGGCGGGAAGAGCACTGAAGTGGACGCTCGCGCCGCGGCGATCCGACATGGGGCCGAACGCCGCCGATCACCGCCTCCGTGCGCGATTCCGCGTGGCAGAGAAGTTGTGGCCTGGGGCGTGGGGCCCCTCGTCAGCGCACGTTGCGGCGCTGGATGCCCTGGGTCTTCCGACGCCGTAGGCGCGACAGTTCCTTGTTGCGCCTGTCGTGCCAGTTGATGAGCGAGTCCTGCGAACTGTGCTCCTTGCGGCGTGCCGGCGAGCGTTGCACGTAGCTGCCGTCGGCGCGCATGTCCCAGGCGCTGCGCTGGTCCGCGAGTTGCACGTCCAGCAGCAAGCGCAGCTCCTTGCACAGGTTCGGACTGTCGATCGGTGTGATCACTTCCACGCGGCTGTTCAGGTTGCGCTTCATCAGGTCGGCCGAGCCGATGAAGAACTCCTCCGCGCCGTCGTTGCGGAAGTAGAACACGCGTGCGTGCTCCAGGAACCTCCCCACGATGCTGACCACGCGGATGTGGTCCGAGAGTCCGGGGATCTCGGGCCGCACGCGACACGTATCGCGGATGATCAGCTCGATGCGCACGCCCGCCTGCGAGGCCTGGTACAGGGCACGGGTGATCTCGGCGTCCTCGAGCGCGTTCATCTTGAACTGGATGCGCCCCATGCGGCCCTGGGACTGGTGATCGATCTCGCGCTGGATCTTCTCGAGCAGTGCCTGCTTGAGGGTCTTCGGCGCCGGGAGCAGCTTGGCGTAGCTGCGCTTGGGCTTGTAGCCGGTCGTGAGGTAGTTGAGCAGCTCGGTCAGGTCGGCGCCGATGTCGGGGTCGCAGGTCAGCAGGCCCGTGTCGCAGTAGAGCCGCGCCGTCCCGGCGTGGTAGTTCCCCGTTCCGATGTGAGCGTACCGGCGCAGCCCGTTGTAGTCCTGGCGGACGACGAGGATGATCTTGCAGTGCGTCTTCAGGCCCACCACGCCGTAGGTGACGTGGATCCCTGCCTCTTCCATGCGGCTTGCCCAGTGGATGTTGGCCTGCTCGTCGAAGCGCGCCTTGAGCTCGACCACCACAGCGACCTGTTTGCCGTTGCGCGCGGCGTCGATCAACGACTTGATCGCGTTGGTGTCGGCCGAGGTTCGGTAGAGGCACATCTTGATCGCGCGCACCTTGGGGTCGCGGCTGGCTTCCTTGAGGAAGCGCTCCACCGAGGTCGAGAACGACTGGTACGGGTGGTGCAGGAGTAGCGGGCCCACGTCGCGGATGATGTGGAAGATGTTGCGGTTGGTACGCAGCTCGGGGTGGTCGACGGCGTGGTGCGTCGGGTCGTGGAGTTCGCTCGTCGAGATCGACGCGAGCTCCATGAAATCGCTGATGCCCATCATCCCGTCGACTTCGAAGACGTCGGTGAGCTCCTCGAGGCCCAGCTCCGCAGCGAGCATGCCGCGGTGCTGGGTGCTCATCTGTCGTGAGACCTGCATGCGCACGATCGGCGCGAACTTACGGTCCCTGAGTTCGCTCTCGATCAGCGCCAGCAGGTCGTCGGCGTGTTCCTCCTCCTGCTCGGTGTTGGCGTTGCGCGTCACCCGGAACAGGGCCACGGACTCCACCTCCATGCCGGGGAAGAGCAGGTCGAGGTTCCCCGCCATGACGCTCTCCATGGAGACGAAGGTGTTCTTGCCCTCGACCTTCAGGAAGCGCGGCATGCCCGGGCCGACGGGGACCTTCACGCGAGCGACCGAGGGCGCGCCCTTGTCGTCCGGGTAGCGCAGGGTGGCCAGCAGGTTCAGTGACAGGTTGGAGATGAACGGGAACGGGTGGGCCGGGTCGGTGGCCTGGGGCGTGACGAGCGGATAGATGTTGGCGAGGTAGTACTCGCGCATGGACTGCTGCTCGTCCGGTTCGAGCTGCTCGAACGTCGTCATGCGGATCCCGTGTTGCTCGAGTTCGGCCAGCACGTCACCGAGCACTTCGGTGCGCCGACGCTCGAGGACGCGCACGAGGTCGACGCACTCGGCGATCTGCTCCTGAGCGGTGCGGCCGTCGACGGTGCGGTCCTGGACACCGGCGCCGACCTGTTGCTTCAGGCCCCCGATGCGCTTCATGAAGAACTCGTCGAGGTTGCCGCTCACGATGGCCACGAACTTCAGGCGTTCGAGCAGTGGTGTGCGCTCGTCGGCCGCCTCGTGGAGCACGCGGAAATTGAAGTTGAGCCAGGTCAGCTCGCGATTCAGGAAGCAGGCCGGGTCGCGCAGGTCGAAGCGGCCGTTCTTGTCCGCCGAGGGCAGGTGACCGCTGTCGGCAGGTGTCGACGGGAGCACCCCGGTCGCGGTCAGCGAAGGGCCCGACGGGGTGTCGGGCTGCTCGGACTGCCCGGATTGCTCGGACTGCCCGGATTGCTCGGACTGCTCGGACTGCTCGGACTGCTTGGACTGCTCGGACTGCTCGGACTGCTCGGATTGCTCGGACTGCTCGGACTGCCCGGACTGCCCGGACTGCGACGGGGCCGGGGCCGGGGGGGGCGCGGGGCGGGATGGGTCCGGGGTTGCCGGCCCATCGGGTACCGGGGTCGGCGGTGAATCGGGTACCGGGGCTGCGGCCTGTGCGGGGGTGGGCGCAGCCGCAGCCACAGGCGCTTTGTGCTCCTGAGCCGGCCCGTCGTGGCCGTTGTCACGGAGGTCGGACAGGTAGCGGCGGATGGTGCGTTCGGGCACCTGGCCCGCGCGGGCGACCAAGCGTTCGGCCACCTCGCGCGCCGAGACTCCGGGCTCGTCGTGGAGCCAAGCCAGGATCTGATCCCGGTACGGGTCGAGCCGGCGCTCCCGGCGGGTGGGGGCGCCCTCGTCGTCCGGGTCGTGGGGCACGTCATCCTTCGAGAGCATGGCCATCTGCCTCTCCTATCGGCGGCTCGGTGGGCCTGCCCCACCCCGGAGGAGGTGGGCTCGTCTCGGGAGGGCCACACGCGTTGCTGCAACAAGTGTCCCGACCGCTGGCCCCGAGTCCAATTCACCATAGGGCGCAGACGGCCGGGGGCACATGTCGGGGGTGCTGGCCTGGCGGGGCGGGCGGCTCGAGTTGTCTCGGGGAGGCTCCGCCCGCCGCCGGGGTGCCGACCGTCCGCCGCCGGGGCGCTCGCCGTCCGCTGCCGGGTTGCCACCGTCCGCTGCCGGGATGCTCGGCGCCAGGACCGGGCCGAAGGCACCAGCCTGCTCATCGCGGAGCCGTTCGGCGCCGGGGGCGAGAGGTACCAGCCAGGTGCGGACCCACCGCCTGGCGCGGACCCACCGCCCGGGGCGGACCCACCGCCCGGCGCGGATCCACCGCCCGGCGCGGATCCACCGACCGGCTGGACTACTTGCTTCGGTAGCCGATGCGCGGGAAGGGGTTGGACACCGACGACACGAGGTTGCGCGCGTGGGAGGAGATGCGCTTGATGAAGCGCAGGTACAGCGCCACGGTCACGGCGTCGGCCGCGCCGAGGTCCACCGCGCCCTTGATGAGCTGCTCCTCCATCTCGCGGCAGTTCACCGTGATGTCTTCCTTGTAGTCCTTCATCAACGCCAGGGCTTCGTTCGCATCGGCGCTCTTGAAGGCGTCGATGCAGCGTTCGAAGTTGTCCCAGGCGAGGGTCTCGGTCGCGGCCAGTCGCTCCTCGAGCGGACCGGCGTGCAGGCGCTGGGGATGGTCGCGCGCGAGATCGTAGATGTTCTTGCTGTAGTCGCCGATGCGCTCGATGTCGATCACGATCGAGACCAGCACGAGGCCCGACGTGATGTCGGCACCGTGCCCGCCCACCGACAAGTGCGTCATCACCTTGCGCCGCACGTCGCGTTCGAACGCGTTGAGTGTCTTGTCCAGCTTGAAGAGGTCGAGGTCGATCTCCGCATCGTCGTGATCGCGCAGCGACGCGGCCGAGGCGCGCACCATCGAACGGCACAGCTCGAGCATCTCGTGGCACTCGTCGAGTGCCTGGACCATCAGGTTGTCCTTCTTCAGCAGCTGCAGGATCTCATGCAACATGTCTATCTCCCGAGCCACACCACGATGAACGGGATGAGGTAGAACGTGACGATGATGTAGACGAAGGGCACGGCGCGGTTCCAGACGGCCAGGGCGGCGAATGCCTCGGCGATGCGGATCGGTACGGCACGGAACGGCCAGACCAGGATCACCCCCACGATGTTGAAGAGCACGTGGTGGAAGGCGAGGCTCAGGCCCAGCAGCGCGTCGGCTTCGCCGCCGACTCCGGCCCCGGCGTAGGCCGCCAGGGCCGCGATCAGCGCCGTCACCGTCGTGCCGATGTTGGCGCCCATCGTATAGGGGAACACCTGGCGGATGGTGAGCACGCCGGCGCCCACCAGCGGCACGCCGATGGAGGTCGTGACCGAACTGCTCTGGACGAAGATCGTGAGCATCACCCCGAACGCCAGGCTGCGGTAGGGGCTCTTGAAGATCACGCGGTCGAAGAGGTTCTCGAGTCGCCCGGACATGACGCTCTTGAGCATCTTCACGATCGCGATCAGCCCGACGAACGTGAGCAGGATCGACACGACCACCAACAGCACACCGCCGCCGCCCACGGCCTCGCAAGCATCCTTCAAGGCCCCGATCACCGGCTTGGTGGCCAGCTTGACCGGGCTGGCGAGCTTGGTCCCGCCGACCCCTTGGAAGGCCACTGTGAGCTGCTCGCACATGTGGTGCAGGAAGCCCGTGGAGTACTCGAGTGGGAACAGGACCGCCAAGACGATCAGGTTGAAGAAGTCGTGCACCGTGGCCGCGGCGAAGGCGCGCTTGTACTCGTTGCTGCGCGTGACGTGGCCGAGCGACACGATCGTGTTGGTCACGGTCGTGCCCACGTTGGCGCCCATGACCATGTAGATCGCGGACTCGAACGGGATCGCCCCGGCCGCCACCATGCCCACGACCAGCGACGTGGTGGTCGAGCTGCTCTGCACGAGCGTCGTGGCCAGGATGCCGATGAACAGCGAGACGAGGGGCCCGGCGTTGGTCCCCAGCAGGGTCTCGGTGTAGCCCTTCCCGAGCAGCTTGAAGCCGGTGCCCATGGCGCCGATGCCGACCAGGAACGCGTACAGCGCCGTGCACGCCAGCACGAGCTTGAGCCACATGGGCATGCGGTCGAGCCGGCTCCCGTGGGGGCCGGCCGCGGGCGGAGTGGCGGCGCTCGGTGCGGGGCCGGACACGGGGCGTCGTTTCTCCTGGAGGCGCCGCCGTCGATGTGCGATCGACGACCACGGCGTGAAGGAACCGGGAAGATACCGAGAAGGTCGGGCCTACTCCACATTTCGAGCAACGTGGGGGCCGCGCCCGCCCGGGGTCGTGTGCGCAGCTCGTTGAGAACGCGTGGAGAAGCTGAGGAGAGCTGTGGGTCGTTAGCGGTTAACACCGGGTCCGGTGGCAGGCACTCATACCCTGCAGGCGGGCACGGGCCCGCCATCACCCCGGAGCGCAAGCGAGCGCCTCCACCCCATGGAGAACGGAACATGACCTGGTTCACCCGCTGTGCCGTCGTGGCCCTGATCGGCTGCCTGAGCAACTCCGGCTGGGCGAGGGGCCCCGCCCTGCTCGGTCCGCCCTGCCTGTGTCATCCGTTCGAGATCGGCTCGGCGGAGTCGCTCCCGTGGGGTGACAGCGGAGAACCCTTCGCCCGCGAGAGCGCCTACGACCTGGACCGCGTGGTTCCCGACACCATCGAGTTGCTCGCCGAGAGCGACGACACCCTGGTCCACATGGAGACCCTGCGACGTGCGGTCGTGTACCTCTGGGACAAGCGTCGCGAACAGCCCTGGCGCGTGGCGCGTTGTCATGAACTGCTGGACAGCCTGCGCGCGTCGGCGCAACTCGCGTCCGGCGACGTCGGTGGGGGTGTGGACGGCCCGCGCGCGCCGTCGTATGCCCTGGTCGCGGGCGACGACGAGGTCGCGAGTCGCGCACGCAAGCGGGGCTTGTACGCCTTCGATCTGGCCTTTGCCCACGCGGCATTCCGTCAAGCGGGCATCCTGTCGGAGCAGGGCGACACGGCTCGCTGGTTGCGCCTGGCGCATGACCTGCGCGGCGGCGACGGCGCCCTGCACCTGGGCAGCGCCATGGTCGCCTTCGACGCTGATCGCTCGTTGCGCGAAGCGAAGTGGGTCCACCTGGACAAGGCCCTGCGGCTCGCCGATGATCGCGACTCGTTGCTCTCCCGGAACCTGGTGAGCGTGGGGGCTCACTTCTACGAAGCCGACACGCGCGAGCGACTCGAGGCAGAGGTGGCCCGGCACGTGGATCGCGATTGAGATCGCGAGCGTCGAACGACGCGGTGCCCGAGACGGTCGGGACGACGAAGCCGAGGACCGGACACACGCTGGATTGGACACGGCCCATCATGGTTCGGAGGACGGTCCGCTCGTCGCGCGCTCGCGCGCCGGCGAGCGGCCGGCGTTCCGTGCGCTCTACGAGCGTCATGTCGGTGCCGTGCACGGAGTGCTCGTGAGTCGCGTCGCACCGCAAGATGCCGACGACCTGGTGCAGGACGTCTTCGTCGCCGCCTGGCGGGGGCTGTCCAGCTTGCGTGACGACGACCACGTGGGTGCCTGGTTGATGGGCATCGCGCGCAATCTCGCGCGCCGTCATCACGCCCGCGCCCGTCCGACGCCGCTGCCCCTGGCGGATCCCGCCGTGGAGGCCCTGGTCGACGGGCCGGCGGGCCGCGCCGCGGATGAGCACGCCGCGGGCGAGATCCTCGACCAGATCCGGGCCCTGCCCGAGGCCTATCGCGAGACACTGGTCCTGCGTCTCGTCGAGGGGCTGACGGGCCCGGAGATCGCGGCGGCCACGGGCCTGACGCATGGTTCGGTGCGCGTCAACTTGTCCCGCGGGATGAAGTTGCTGCGCGACGTGCTGCGCAAGGAGGGCTGGCCATGACGGCTCCGCACCCACCTGCCGCTGGCGCGCCTGATCGGGGCGACGCGTCGGGTGACGACGACCGGCACGCAATCCAGGGCCCTCCGCCGAGCGCGGGTGCCGCTGGAAACGGGGGATCCGACGAGGGCTACCTGTGGGACCGCAGCGGTCCGCCCGACCCCGACGTGGTGGCGCTGGAGCGTTCGCTCGGCGTCCATCGCTGGGCAGGCACGCTCGACGAGTCGCGACTCGCCGACGCGGCCCCGGAGCGTTCGCTGCGCATCCTGGCCTGGCGTCTCGCCGCATCCGTGCTGCTGGCCGGGGGCGCGGCTGCGTGGTGGTTCGCCGGCGGCGCGGGCGTTCCCGTCGGTTACGCCTTCGAGGTGCTCGGCGGCAGTCCGCTGGTGCAGGGCGCGGCCGGACCGCGCAAGGGCGATCGCCTGCTGCCGGGAGAACGCCTGGTGTGCGATGACGCCGCGAGCGCGCGCGTGACGATCGGCGACATCGGGTCGATCGTGCTGGAGCCGGGGACCGCGCTGCGCGTCGACGACCCCGCAGCCGTGGCCGACGCCGGCCACCTGCTCTACCTGGAACGCGGCACGCTCCAGGCCACCATCCTCGCGCCCCCGCGTGTGTTCCAGGTCGGGACGCCCGCCGGCATGGCCGTGGACCTGGGCTGCGTCTATAGCGCCACGGTGGACGAGGGCGGCGCCACGCGCCTGCGCGTCACGTTCGGCCAGGTGGCCTTCGAGACCGGACGACGCCACGTCATCGTGCCCCACGGCGCGTCGATCGGCGCGGTGCCCGGACGGTCGCCCGGCACCCCGGTGTGGGACGACAGCCCGCAGCGCTATCGCGACGGGGTGGGCAAGCTCGACATGAGCTACGACCGGATCGCCCCCGTGTCCGAGCCGGCACTGGCACAGGTGCTCGCCACCGAGCGACGCAAGGACAGCCTGACCCTGTGGCACCTGCTCGACCACCCGGACCGGAGCGTGCGCGCCCGCGTGTTCGACCGGCTCGCCGAGTTGGTGCCGGCACCCGAGGGCGTGACGCGCCAGGCGTGTCTCGACGCCGAGCCCGCGTCGCTCGCCCGATGGAAGGACGAGTTCGACTGGGCCTGGTAGGACCGGGCCTGGTAGGACCGGGCCGGGCGAGCCTCAGGTTCCGCCCGTCCAGCTGGCCTGGATCGTGAGCGGGATCGTCAGTGCTCCGTCGCCCGACGTGACCTGCCAGGTCTTGGGCGTCGGCGTGCTGTCGCCCAGGTCGGTCAGTTCCAGCGCGAACAGAGCGCCGCACTCCCAGGTGTTGTCGTACCAGACATACTCGGCTTCCTTGTTCGCGCCCTCGTCGGCCAGTTCGAGGGCGAACTCCTCCTGGGAGTTGTTGTAGGTGTCGAGCCGCTTCTCGATGAACTCGCGCATCACGTCGAGGGTGATGGTCTCACCGTCTTCCATCGCGAGCGAGAGCCCGTTGGCCCACTCGGTGCGTGTACTGGCCGGCAGCGCCTTCTTCACCTCGGTGTAGATCAGCTGCTGGTACTGCTTGCGTTGGGGGCCGGTCCAGTCCTCGTAGTAGGTCACGTACTCCGCCGTGCCGGGATCGAGCCGGATGTTGATCCCCAGCCGCACCTTGCGCACGGCGG
Source organism: Planctomycetota bacterium (assembly GCA_029259695.1). GTDB lineage: Bacteria > Planctomycetota > B15-G4 > B15-G4 > B15-G4 > OFTM49. Next base: position 40,622 of record JAJDEQ010000132.1, on the reverse strand, counting down.
GGGCCAGCATCGGCGGGTGCTTGTTGACGCCCGGTGCCGGATCGTTCGGGTCGAGCACGATGTCGTCGCTGCGACACGCGCTCGCGAGCACGACCGCGATCCAGATCGCGGCGGCTCGTGACCGGCCACGGGTTCCGCGGCACGCCTTCTGGCTGGCCTCGTTGCGTTCCATCACCCTTCCTCTCATCCCCTGTCCTCCCGCACTCACACGGGCACCTCAGGATCGTCGCGAATTCCCCCATTCCGGTCGAGGGCGTCCCGGATCCACCGGCGCAGACGGCCGCGAGGGGGGGCTGTTCAGGGGCTGGCGCTGCGCACGCAGCGGAAGCCGGTGTATCGCGAGCCGATGTTGTCCGGTTGCCAGGTCGCGCCCCCGAAGTGGGGCGGAGCGGACGGTTTCGTCGCCCAGGACCCGCCCTTGGTGAGGTGCGCTCCGAGTTGGGGGGTGAAGGCTTCGTCGGAACGTGCGAGGGCCAGTGTGTCGGTCCACTCACGGACGTTCCCGAGGGTGTGGTGCAGGCCCTCGGGCCCGACACCGTCAGTCCCGCCGCGGACCGGCTGCACGGCAGCCAGATAGAGCGAGAGGCCGTGAGCACGCAACGCATCGGGGTCGCCCAGGTGCTGGAGCGAACTGGGGTGACCGAGGACGGCGTACTGCGTGAGCGGCATGTCGTCGGTGCGCGGCAGCGCCCGTCCGTCCCGGCCGCGGGCCGCGCGCTCCCACTCCATGTTGATCGGCAGGCGCTTGCCGGCCCACTCGGCGTAGGCGCGGGCGTCGGGCCAGGTGACCCCGACCACCGGCAGGTCGTCGAGCGCCTTGTCATAGGGCTCGGGCCAGTACGCGGGCCGCGTGCTGCGTCCCGTGTCGATCAGGAAGCGCCTGTAGTCCCCGTTGCTCACCTCGTAGCGGTCGACCCAGAAGGCCGGCAGGGACTCCTCGCGTTCGTGGTAGTAGCCGGCGTCGTCCTCGCCCATGCCGAACACGAAGGGGCCGCCCTCGATCAACAGCATGTCCTCGGTCACGCGCTCGGTGGAGCGCGGGGCGGCGTGGATCACGTAGTCCTTGCCCGGCGTGTCGAGCACCCGCGTGGGCTCCGCGAAGGCCCCCGATGCGTCGCGCACGACCACGCGGTAGGAGCCGGGGGGCACGTGTGCCGCGTTCAGCGGTGTGGTCCCCAGTCGCAGCGGGGCGCTCCCGTCTCCGAGCGGTCGTCCGTGCACGATGTCGAGCTCGTACAGCACGACCTCCGCGCCCGGGCGATCGGTCGTCACGGTCAGGGTCGGGTAGGTGGCCGCGATCAGCTCGTCGCCGCCGAGCACATCCGCGTCGGGAACGAGGGTGATGCCCCTCGCCAACAGCTCCGTGCCACGGGCGACGTAGGCCGAGCGCTTGATGAAGGCGTCGGGCGAAGCGGGGTCGTAGGAGCGACTCAGTTCCTGCTGCCCCTGTCGGATGCTGCTGACCCCGTAGGCACGCAGGCGCGCCGCCTGGTTCGCGACCAGCGCGCGCTCGTGGTCATCGAGTTCGGCGCTGCGGGCCGACAGTGCAGAGCTGTTGCGCAGCGCCTGGGTCAGGTCCGCCATCGGCGCCGCACCGAGGTCCGTCAGGGCGGCCACCCGGTGCAGCGGTTCGAGCAGTTCCAGGCGGCTCTCGCGGCGGGCGAGGTGGTCGGCCAGGATCGGCGTCAGGCACAGGGCGAACACGGTCACCACAGCGGCGGCGGCGGTGGCCCGGTGGCGCGCCATGCTGCGGCGCGCACGCTCCGGCCAGCTCGGCGGCCGGGCGTGGATCGACTCGTGCCCCAGGAAACGGCGCAGGTCGTCGGCCAGCTCGCCCGCCGATGCGAAGCGATGATCGGGGTTCTTCTCCATCGCCTTGAAGGCGATCGTCTCCAGGTCCCGCGGGACGGCGGGATTGAGCAGACGCACGTTGCGCGGCCGCTTGAAGGTGATCTCGTACAGGATCTTCTGGATCGTGTCGCCGTCGAACGGGCGCGCGAGCGTGAGCAGCTCGTAGAGCACGACGCCGAGCGAGAACACGTCGCTGCGGTGATCGATGGCGACGCGTTTGGCCAGCGCCTGCTCAGGACTCATGTAGTAGGGCGTGCCGGCCAGGTCGCCGGACATGGTGATGCTGTCCTCGGCGACGTCCTTGGCCAGCCCGAAGTCGAGCAGGAACGGATTCCCGTTCGCGTCGATCAGCACGTTGCCGGGCTTCACGTCGCGGTGGATCACACCGTGGTCGTGGGCGTACTGGAGGGCATCGGCGAGACCGGCGATGATCTCGGCGACGCGCGCCGGGTAGCTCTTGCCGCTCGACGATCCGAGCCGGGAGTCGGTCGTGTCCGCGGCGCCGCCCTGTCGCTCCTCGAGCAGGTACTCGGCCAGGGTGTGCCCGGCGATGTACTCCATCGCCATGTAGAGCATGCCGTCGGCCCGCCCGTACGAGTAGACCTGCCGGATGGCGGGGTGCTGGAGCTTGGCGGCGGCCATGGCGTCGCGACGAAAGCGCTCCTCGGCTCGTTCGGACAGGGCCGGGCGCAGCGCGAGCACCTTGAGTGCGACCTCGCGCCGCAGCGACTCCTGCCAGGCGAGGTAGACGACGCCCATACCGCCGCGCCCCAGTTCGCGCACGATGCGGAACTCGCCGATGGTGCCCCCCGGCGTGGGCGTGTCGGCGCCGTCGCCGGCGTCACCCAGGTGGGCGCGCAACTCGCTCTGCAGTCGCATCGCGTCCCGGCAGCGTGTGCGGATCGCGGAGCGCAGGGGCTCGGCGTGGCGGGCGCAGAACGCCTCGAGGTCGACCTCGCCCTGGCTGGCGTAGAGGAAGGCGAACTCCTCGACGATGCGTGACACCGAATCGTCGGGGGATGTGCCTGCGTCGGTGGGTGGGGTGGGTGCTGGATCCACGGGCGTCCCTTTCCTTTGGGGGCGCATGGCCATGGGGGCGACGCGCCTTGCAGCCCCCGGTCTGCGGTCGCCGGGCTCCGCCGCCCCTCGCGTCCCGCCGTCCGGCTCCACCGGGCCGACTTCGGGGTGAAGGGGAGACGCCCGTCGCAGCGAACGGCGCGAAGTCCGCAGCCCCGGGAGGGCGGGCCGGGTGCGGGGCGGTTGCACCGCTCCGGTCGCCGCGAGCGGTCACCGGAACGGCCGCCGATCGCCGCGTCGAGCGCGTTTGCGGCAGGGCGCGGGCGCATGGCTGTCCCTCCGGAAGCCGCCCCGGACGTATACTGTCGGATTCGTCAGTGAGGAGAGCATGGACGAACCGGTACCCCCAAGCCCCGATGTCACCCGGTCGCTCGACCTGGTGCGCCGCGCCCAGAAGGGCGAGGACGAGGCCCTCAACGATCTCATCGATCGCTACTACGAGCGTGTCCGCAAGATCGTGCGGGTGCGCTTGGGGAAGCCCCTGCGCAACTACGTCGAGTCCGGTGACATCCTGCAGGAGACCTTCGCGGCGGCGGTGACGGCCTTCAACCGCTTCGAGATGCGCGAGGAGAGCAGCCTGATCCACTGGCTCTCGAAGATCGCCGAGAACCAGATCAAGGCGGCGGCCGACTACCACAACGCGCAGAAGCGCGACCGGCGCAAGGACAAGCCGCTGCGCGGTCCGGAAGACTCACGCTCGGGCGTGTTCGAGCCGGCCGCCGATGTGAAGCTGCCGCTCGAGGAACTCCAGCAGGAAGAGGAGCTCGAGGACATCGACCACTGCCTGGAGCAGATGCGCGAGGAGTATCGCGAGGTGATCCTGCACCGCGACTACATGCGCGCACCCTGGGAGACGGTCGCCGAGCGACTCGGCTCGCCCAGCCCGGACGCGGCACGCATGTTGTACGCCCGGGCGATCACCGAGCTCAGCACCCGCGTCCACAGCCGGCGGCGTTCGTCGAGCTGACGTCGTGCCTGCGCAGCGGCGTCGGCGTCGCGCCCTCGCCGTCGGGCACGCCGGGTCCGGGCGGTGGCACTCGGGCCGTGGCTCAGCGCTGGTCGTCGTCGCCCACGTAGCCCATGCGGCGCAGCTCCTCGAGCTGCCGCGGGTCCAACGTGTCGTTCGTGATCTGCAGGCCCGCGCGGGTCGAGAGCGAGGCCTCGTAGTCCGCCAACCAGCGTGACAGTCGTGCGGACGGGCTGCCGGTCGGCTGACTGTCGACGAATGCCTGGCGCCCATCCGGCTCGAAGACGACGCGTTGCACGCGCCGATGGTCCCACAGGTCGAAGTCGGGGTTCGTGCCCACCAACAGGGTCAGATAGGCGTCGGAGGAGTACGACTCGGCCAGCGACCAGGGCCGCTCGAAGTCATCCATGCGCGCCAGGTCGAGGGGCGGGAGCGCCGACGGCAGCGCTGATGTGTCCGCTGCGCGCGTCTCGTCGTCCTGTGCGGCGGCCCTCGCGGCGCCCAGGATGGTGGCGTAGATGTCGAGTGTCGACACCAGCGGATGGGACTCGACCCGTCCGCCGTCGACGTTGCCGGGATACTTGACCAGCAAGGGCACGCGCAGCAGCTCGTCCGCCATGGACAACTGGTGCGAGAACAGCACGCGCGGTTGGCCGCCGCCGGTACGCAGCTCGCCCAGGTGTTCACCGTGATCGGAGGTGACCACGATCAGGGCGTCGTCGTAGAGGCCTTCCTCGTGCAGCCAGTCGAAGAACGTGCCCAGGGCCTGGTCGAGGTAGCGCAGGGACGCATCGTAGAACGGCTCGAGCCGGCGCACGTCCAGATCGCCGCCGCCGGTGAGCAGTTGCAGCTCGTCCGGACGCGTGCGCTCGTCGGCGAGTCGGTCGTAGAGCTGCGGCTCGCCGTCGAACGCGAAGGCGTACTCGCGCGGCGTCACGTACGGGTAGTGGGCGTCGGTGAAGTTGAAGAACAGGAAGAACGGGGTGCCCAGGCCGAACTCGACCAACTGACGGCGGAAGAGCAGCAGCGTCTTGCCGGCCTTGCCGCTGTCGAGCGCAGGGTCGAGCTTGATCGCGGCGGGCAGCAGGTCGTAGCCCACGTCCGGCCCGGGGGGCATGCGCCAGGTCTCGTAGAGCGCGTCGAAGCCCTCGCCGAATCCGGTGCGCTCGGACACCCACGGGTTGTACGACAGGCCCAGCGTCTTGTAGCCGAGCTGCTTGAGCCGGCGGGGCAGCATGCGCTCCGGTTCCGCCGGACCGAACGGCTTGGCCAGCAGCGCCGAGAGCGAGCCGAGGGAGGGGTCGGAGAAGGCAGCCCAGGTGGCGCCGTGCTCGCCGGGCAGCAACCCGGTGAAGATCGACATGTGCGACGGCAACGTCCACGGCGCGGTGGAGCGCGCCTCGCTGTAGCGCACGGCGTCCCGGGCGAACGCGTCGAGCACGGGTGTCGTCTCGCGCGACCAGCCCGCGTGCGACAGGTGGTCGGCGCGCACGGTGTCGAGCACGATCAAGATGATGTTGGGACGGGCACCGGGCTCGGCGGACGGCGTGTCGTTCGTGTCGCCGCTCGTTCCGTCGCCACAGCCGATCGCCAGGCAGGTCAGCAGGCCCAGCGTCACGCGGCGCACGCGGCCTCGGTTGCAACGCCCGGGCCCGGTGCGTGTGCGCGGTCTGCGGCGGCGGTGAGGAACGATTCGGTGGCCCATGGCGGAGTGCCGCGGATCCTACCATCCGTCGTGTGCCCATCGGTTTTCGTGCGTCGCCCCGTCGACGGGTCAGCGCGCGTCGCGGAAGCAGTCCCCCTCGTTGGGGCGGCACATGTCGTCGGGTCAGGTCAGGGGGTCAGGGCACGCATGGCGTTGGAGGCGGCGAAGTCGACGGGGCCGGCCGCGTCCTGCACCCAGTACTGGTAGTACAGGAACAGTCCCGACGGGATTCCGGAAGGCCAGGTGTCCACGATGTCGATCACCCCGAACGGTCCGGTGGGCAAGGGCAGGAAGAAGCCCGGCGGGTTGATGTCGGGCACGAGCACGCCGCCCTTGAAGAGCGCGTTGAGGTCGGCCACGCCCACGCACAGGTAGGCGACGGAGTTCTCCAACGCGCTGCTCAGCGCCAGGCGCAGCGGCGTGTTGGCGCACAGCGGGCCCGCCCCGGTGAGCACGGGGGTCCCGTGGGTTCCCGTGAGGCCGTTGCCCACGTCGGCCCACTGTTGGACGGGGAGGGGTGATCCGAACTCGTGGGCGCCCATGTCGACGACGGGTGCGAAGCCGGCGCCCGTGTCGACCGTGGCCAGGTCGTCGAAGCGGCGCAGCAGGGTGGCCAGGTCGAAGGGCAGGAGTTCGATCAGGTCGCCGTCGCAGTCGAGGTCGTGGGTGTCGCTGGGCAGCAGGTTGGTGCCGGCGTCGATGCAGGGCGAACCCGCGGCGAGACGCAGATCGTCGTCGTCGGTGCCGGTGATGTTGTCGGCGCCGTCTGCGTCCGCGAAGAGCGGGTTGGTGCCGATGTTTCCGAGGCCGGGGTAGACCCCGTTGAGTCCCTTGATGCAGGAGAAGTCCACGTCGAAGCCCTCGACCGCGACCTCGTCGAAGGGCGGCAGGGGACTGCCGGTGGCTGTGTTGCCCCAGAAGATCGAGTTGCGGACCCTGGAGGTTCCGCCTTCCGCATACAGGCCTCCGCTGACCTGGGCGCTGTTGGCGCTGAAGCTGCAGTTGAAGATGTCGGCCGTGCCGGCCGGCGCTCCGGTGTAGTCGACGTAGATGCCACCACCGAGGTCGTCGCTCGAGTTGCCGGAGAACTCACAGTTCTCGACGCTCAGTGATGGTGGGTCCAGGAACGGAGATCCCGGCACGGCGTAGAGGCCGCCGGCGCCGAAACCAGCCGTGGAGGCGTTGCCCGTGAAGCGACAGCCGGTGATGTGCGCGCTGCCCGCGACGGACACTCCTCCCGCGTTCAAGCTGGAGTCGTTACCGGCGAACTCACAGCGCCTGAGCGTGATCGAGGGGTCGCTCGTCATCGCGAGCGGGTCGTCGGCGAGCACCACCAGCGCTCCGCCGGCGTTGTTCTCGAAGCGACAATCGCTGATCAGCCCGATGCCGATCACGACCAGGAAGCCGGGGTCGTTGTCCTGGAAGACGCAGTCGTCGAAGGCCACTTCAGCGTGGACCACTCCCAGTGCGGAGTTGCCGCGCACTTCACAGCGGGAGAGGTTGAAGGTGCCGCTCACCCCGACGTTGATGACGCCCGCCTGCCCCGTGCCCCGGTTGTCTTCCAGGATGCAGTCGACCAGCGACAAGGGCTCGACGCTGCCGGCGCTCACGGCCGCTCCTTCCGAGTCACTGCCGGGACCGTTCGCCTCCCCGGCCCGCAGCGTCACACCATCGATGACCACGGGTTCCTCGATGTTCTCCATCACCAGCAACCGGTAGGTGTTGTCGCCGCGGTTGGCGAAGGCGGGCCCGTCGTCGCCCAGCAGGTCACCGCTGAGCACGGTGGGGTAGAGCGTCGTGCTGCGGGCGTCGGGGTTGGGTGCGCCGAGGCCGGCGTAGGCGCCGCGCAGGGTCACGCCCTCGGCCACTTCGAACGACGCGCCGCGGTCGCTGCCGGTGGTGGGCACGTAGGTGCCCTCGGCCACGCGCACGAAGTCACCGTCCGCGGCCACGGCAAGCGCGTCCTGCAGCAGCAGGTAGGCGTCGCTCCAGCTCGTGCCGTCGTCGGCGCCGGCGGTGGCGTCGCCGTCCACGTACCAGGTGGTCTGGGCCGCAGCGGGTACGGCCCAGAGGGGTGTTGCGAGGAGCGTGGCCAGCAGCCACCGAGGCAGCGTGCTCGCGGTCTCGCGAGGGCCCGACTCCTGGGGTGAGCGCATGTCTGCTGTGGTCATCGCCGCGTCCTCGATCGATCGTGTGCCTGGTGCTCTTGGCTCGACGCCCGTATTGCCGGGCCGGCCGGTGCCCGCGTTGCCGGGTCCGCGGGTCATTTCACGCGAGTTGTGCTGCCGGGCCCATGGGCTCCTGGCCGTACGTCGGCCGTGCTCAGATCGCACGGGCGGCGGGACCGATGCGGCACTGCACGGACGAATGCGTTCGTGTCACAGCGCGAAGCGGGGCAGCGCGGATGCTACGATCCGCGCCCTATCCATGCCGATGCGGACACGACTCTTCACCGCTTGCGCGCTGTTCGTCGCGGTCGCATCCCTGGTGCGCGTCGGACACGTCGTCGACGCTCAGCTCGACGCGCCCTTCGACCTGGCGTACGAGACACCGCTGGCCGCCGCGGCGCTCGAGTTCGCCGCCGGCCGTCACCCGTACGACGAGGCGCGTTACGGCGGCGCGCCGTTCGTGCTGTGCATGTACACGCCGCTCTACCTGCAGGCCGTTGGGGCCCTTCACGCCCTGCTGGACGACGTCTTCCTGGCGGGCCGGGTGATCGCCCTGGGGGCCCTCGCGCTCGTGGTGGCGGCGTTCTTCGCGCTGCGGCCGCGCGCCGGCTGGTGGGTGCCCGTGCTGGGGGCCGGCCTGTTGCTGCTCCACTGGCCGGTGGCCGGGAATGCGGTGTTGGTGAAGAACGACACCCTCGCCATCGCCTGCTCGGCCTGGGCGTTGCTCGCCGTGGCGGGGCCGGCTCGCGAGCGCTCCGCTGGGCTGTGGCGCTGTGCGCTCGCGGCCGTGCTGTGCCTGGCCGCGGTGGCCACCAAGCAATCCACGGTAGCGGGCATTGCGGCATGCGGCCTGGCGCTGCTCGCATGCGGGGTGCGCACGAGACGCTGGGGGCCCGTGCTCGCGTTCGCCGGTGTGTTCGCCACGGGTGTCGCACTGCTCGCCTGGCTGGCGAGTTGGGCCTACGGCTCGTCCTTCTGGTTCTGCACCCTCGTGGCGCCGCGCAATCCGTTCGCCTGGGGTCAGGCGGCCCGGGTCCTGGCCGCCGGATACCGTCAGCCCCTGTTGTGGGGGACGAGCGCATTGCTGGCGCTGCTGGCGTTCGGCGCTCTCATCAGGCGTCGCCCGTTCGCCTGCCCGTTCCTGCTCTACGCCGTGTTCGCCTGGGGTGTGTTCGCGCTGACCGTGCCCAAGCTCGGTTCGTGGACCACGTACTTCATCGAACCTGTGGCCGCGAGCCTGCTGGCGCTGGCCGCCGCGGCGGGACGCAGCTCGAACGAACAGCTCACGCGGACGTGGCGCGGCGCCGCCGCGCTGCTGCTCGTCGTCCTCGCGTGTGTCGACCTGTTCATCGCCGTGCCGACGGACTACGCCGTGACCGATGCCCTTCGCCGTCCGCGGCGCCAGGCGGTCGACGACGAGATGCGGGCCGACATCGTCGCGATGGCGGGTGACGAGGCCCGGGTGCTCAACCTGTGGACGCCGATCCACACCTACAGCATCCAGCAGCACAGCTACGTCAACGACACGCTGCTCTACCGCATCCTCTGGAACGAGGGCGTGCTGGCCGTCGAGCCCATGCTCGAGCTGCTGCGCGAGCAGCACTTCGACGTGGTGCTCATGCCGCGCGGGCTCACGCGCGACACACCCTTGCTCGACGAGCACGGTGAGTTGGCGCGTCCGCTCACGACCATCGTGCAGGCGGCGTTCGATGCGTACACGCCCCACGCACAGGACGGTCAGTACCAGTACCTGCTGCGGTGAGGCGCGGTGGCGGCGGGGCGGCGGGGCGCGGGCACGGGCACGGGCACGGGGCACGGGGGCTCAGGACGGCGAGCCCACGCCGCCGTAGGCCACGCCGCTGAGGTCGGCCATCTCGCGCTTCCAGGTGGTCAGGTCGTCGCGGGTGAACTGGTCCAGGTGGGTGTGGCCGCAGGCGCGGGCCAGGACCGACATGAGTCCGGCGCATGACGTGAAGAAGCGCTCCAGGCGCTCGGCGGCCCGTTCGATCTCGAGCCGCGCGCGCAGGTGCGGCTTCTGCGTGGCGATGCCCACCGGGCAGTTGTTCGTGTGGCACGCGCGCATGCCCAGACAGCCGATGGCCTGGATCGCCGCGTTGGACACGGCGACGGCGTCGGCGCCCAGGGCCAGGGCCTTGGCGAAGTCCGCCGGTGTGCGCAGCCCGCCGGTGATGACCAGCGTCACGTCGGTCGCGCCGCACGAGTCCAGGTGTCGCCGCGCCCGGGCCAGGGCGGGGATCGTGGGCACCGAGATGTTGTCGCGGAACAGGGTGGGGGCCGCACCGGTGCCGCCGCCGCGACCGTCGAGGATCACGTAGTCGACGCCGGCTTGCAGGGCGGCATCGAGGTCCTGCTCGATGTGCTGGGCCGAGAGCTTGAAGCCGATGGGAATACCGCCGGTGGCCTCGCGCACTTCGTCGGCGAACTCCCGGAACTGACCGATGGTCGTCCACTCGGGGAAGCGCGCCGGGGAGATGGCGGGTTGCCCGGGGGGGATGCCGCGCACTTCGGCGATGCGTCCCCGCACCTTCTCGCCGGGCAGGTGTCCACCCGTGCCGGTCTTGGCGCCCTGACCGCCCTTGAAGTGGAACGCCTGGCAGCGCGCCACCTTCTCCATCGAGAAGCCGAAGCGCGCCGATGCCAGCTCGTAGAAGTAGCGCGAGTTGCTGGCCTGTTCGTCGGGCAGCATGCCGCCCTCCCCGGAGCAGATCCCGGTGCCGGCGCGCTCGGCGCCGCGGGCCAGGGCGACCTTGGCTTCGGCCGAGAGCGCACCGAAGCTCATGTCCGACACGAACAGCGGCAGTTTCAGGCGCAGCGGCTTGGCGGCCCGGGGCCCGATGGTGACGTCGGTGCCCACCGGGACGTCGTCGAGCTGGGGCATGCGCGCGAGCTGGGCCGTGACGAACTGCAGGTCGTCCCAACCGGGCAACTCGGTGCGCGGCACACCCATGGCCGCGGCGGGGCCGTGGTGCCCCACCTTGGACAGGCCGTGGGCCGCCAGTTCGTGGATCAGGCGCACGTGGGGTTCCTCGACCGTGCCGTGCACGTCCTGGAATGCGCCCTGGTAGGCGTCGCGGTCGAAGGGCTGGGGGTTGTCCGTGCGCCACGCGGCGATCTCGTCGGCGTCCACGCGCACCGCGCCGTCTTCGATCCAGGAGCTGAACTTGTGCAGCTTCTCCGCGTTGTTGTAGGCGCTCACTCCGGTGCGGAAGCGGTAGTCCCAGTCGTGCACGCCGCAGATCAGGTCGTCGCCCTGCACGTGCCCGTCGGCGAGCAGTGCCCCGCGGTGGTGGCAGCGCCCGAAGAGCACCGAGACCTCGTCGTCGTAGCGCACGACCACGAGGTCCACGTCTTCGACCAGCGCGTGCGTGAGGCTGCGGTCCGCGAGCTGGGACCACTGGGCGATCTCGACCTTGCGCATGGAAACGGGTTCCCGACGGCGGTGGGTGGGGCAGGCGGCGGACTGGGGACGTGCCGGTGGCGCGAGCGACGGCCCCCGCCCGACCGGGACCCGGATCATGGCGTCGTGCGGGTGGCGACACCATCCTGTGTCGCTCCCGGGGCGAGCCACGGCCGTCGGCTGCGTTGGACGCCGGTCGGGCTGCCGAGGTCACGATCAGTGGCGGTCTGATCGCCGGGGCCTGCCGAAGTCACGATCGGTGACGGTCTGATCGCCGGGCCGCCGAGGTCGCGATCGGTGACGGTCTGATCGCTGGGGCCTGCCGAGGTCACGATCGGTGACGGTGTGACCGCTGCGGGGCGCCGGCATCGGACTCGCATTCGCTCGTGCCGGCGCGCATGCTCGCCGGGGTGTCCCGGGCGCTGACGGGCTGCCGGGGCACGAGCGCGTGCGGGCAGAGGCCTCGTGCCGACGGCGCGTGTGTCCCCGGGAGCCGCGTGTCCCTCAGGAGGATCGATGAGCGTCGACGTCGCGTGGTGGGTCTCCCGGGCCGTGCTGGCCTACGGGCTGGTGGGGCTGCTGTTCGCGGTGCTGTTCGTGAGCCTCGGCGTCAGGCGAGTCGACCCGCTGGCGGCGGAGGGCACGCTCGGTTTCCGCCTCGCGATCCTGCCCGGGTGCGCGCTCTTGTGGCCGCTCATGGCGCGGCGCTGGTTGAGCGGGCAACGGCATCCACCTCAGGAGCGCAGCGCCCATCGCGCGGCCGCTGCCGCGCAGCACGTGGACGACGGCGCATGATCCGCCGCCTGCGCCGTCGTCACCTGCGCGTGTGGCTGTTGCTGGCCGTGCTGATCCCCTTGGGCTTCGCCGCCGCGATGTGGGCTCGCTGATGGCACACAGCTACCGCGCCGTGGGCTGGAACCGGACCAAGAAGGTCTACGACCGCACGCTGGTCCTGGGGGTGCTGCTCTTCCTCGCGCTGTTCGTGGGCGCGACGGCGACGACCAACCCGGACATGAGCGCCGAGATCATGCTCATGCGTGCGTTCGGAACCGGCGCCTTCGTGCTGCTGCACGTGGTGCTCGTCATCGGTCCGCTGTGCCGCCTGGATCGGCGCTGGCTGCCGCTGCTGTACAACCGCCGGCACCTGGGCGTGGCCATGTTCGTGCTGGGTCTGCTGCACGCCGTGCTGGCGGTCGTCGTCTACCACGCGTTCGGTGACGTCGATCCGCTCACGAGCATCCTCTCGGCCAACGCGCGCATCGACAGCCTGAGTCAGTTCCCGTTCCAGCCCCTCGGCCTGGCGGCGTTCGGGATCCTGTTGCTCATGGCCGCCACCAGTCACGACTTCTGGCTCGCCAACCTGACGCCCCCGGTGTGGAAGGCGCTGCACATGCTCGTGTACGTGGCCTACGGGCTGCTGGTGATGCACGTGGCCCTGGGCGCGCTGCAAGCCGAGACCAGCGCTGTCCTGGCAGGACTCACCGGCGCCGGCCTGCTGCTGGTGACGCTGCTGCACGTGATCGCGGCGCTGCGCGAGGCGCCGGCCGACGTACCGCACGCCGCTGCAGGTGATCGGGTCTCCGTGCCCCACGGCGTCGCGGCCGATCAGAGCGCCGACGACTGCTGGGTCGCGGTGTGCCCCGTGGACTCGATCCCCGAAGGCCGGGCACACATCACGTGCCTCGCGGGCGAGCGGGTGGCGGTCTTCCGCTGGGACGGCCGCGTGGCCGCGGTCTCCAACGCGTGTCAGCACCAGAACGGTCCGCTGGGCGAGGGACGGGTGATCGACGGCTGCATCACCTGCCCCTGGCACGGCTACCAGTACCTGCCCGCGTCCGGTCGCTCACCGCCGCCCTTCGACGAGCGCGTGCCGACCTTCGCCGTGCGCGTGGAGGACGGTCACGTGCTGATCGACCCCAGGCCGCGCCCGCCGGGCACCGAACTCGAGCCGGCGATCATCGGCGACGCCGTTGGAGCCGGGTCATGAGCGCCGCCGACGACTTCTTCGTGGGCTATCTCGACGCACACCCGGCGGGGCTCACGCGCCCCGTGCGCCGGCGCGTGCTGCTGTTGCTGCTCGCCGCCGCGGTGGTGGGCGCACTCAGCGCCGCCTCGCAACGCACGCTGCCGCCGGTCACGTTCGAGTACGGACAACCGCGCGCCTACGAGGGCTGGCTCACGACCATGCCGTACCAGGCGCTGTGGTTCGAAGGGGAGGACGCCTTGCCCGCGGCGCCGACTCAGCGTCGCTTCGCCCTGGTGGCCGAGTTCAAGTTCGGTGCCGACGCCCTGGTGGCCGGCTTCGACGGTCAGCGGGTGACGCTCACCGGGACCCTGGTTCGCCGGGATGACCAGACCATGCTCGAGGTCGTCGCCGGCAGCGTGAGCCCCGTGGGGGGCGACGCCGCCTGGACGCCCCCGGCGCCCGTCGACCGGGGGCTGCAGACATTCGAGGGCGAGATCGTGGACAGCAAGTGCTTCCTCGGTGTCATGAACCCCGGCCACCTCAAGCCGCACCGGGCCTGCGCCGTGCGCTGCATCAGCGGCGGCATTCCCCCGGTGCTCGTGGTGCGTGACGCCGCCGGGGTGCGCTACCTGACCCTCACGGACACCGACGGCGGCCCGGTCAACGGGCGTGTGCTCGACATGATCGCCGAGCCGCTGCGGATCACCGGGCGCGTGGTCCAACACGGCGAGTTGACCGTCCTCGAAGCGGATCCGGCGACCTACGAACGGCTGCCCTGACGCGCTCGGGGGAGGCGCCCCGGTGGCGCGCCGCCGTCGGGCTGCCGTTGCGCCGCGGTCGCGCGCTGCCGGCGGGCTGCCGGCCGTGATAACGTGCCGCCCCTCCGGTGGGGTGAGCCCCTTCCAGGGTGGAGTGAGCTTTGAGCCAGGGCGAGCATTCGGCGGGCATGGGTGGTGGGGCAGCGCTCGCGCTGTGCGCCGTGCTGTTCGTCGCGAGCGCGTTCTTCGCGGTGGCCCCGGCCTACGGGCCCGGCTTCGACGAGTACCTGGGCGATCAGGTCTACGGCGAACGGTCCCTGGCGTTCCTCGGGACGGGCGACGGACGCTGGCTCGACCTGTACGACGAACCACCGGCGCTCCTCGCACGGCCCGGCCGTCCGGAGCTCGCCGCGAGAGCCGAACAGCTCGAGGCACCCCACGTGCACGGGCACCTGGCGGCCATCGTCGCTGCCGCGAGCTGCCGCGTGCTCACAGACGGCCTGGGTTGGCTGCCCGCCATCGAGGCGTACCACGCGGCCAATCTCGTCTTCCTGCTCCCGCTGCTGGTGGCGTTGCTGCTCGTCGTGCGCGGCACGCTGGGCACGGGAGCGGCGTGGCTCACGCTGCTCTTCCTGGCGGCCCAGCCACGGCTCGTGGGCCACGTGCTCGGCAACACGAAAGACGTGCCGCAGGTCGGCCTGTTCGGACTGTCGCTGCTCGCCGCCTGGCACGCGTGGTCGCGGGGCTCGACGCGCTGGCTGCTGGTCTCCGCGGCGCTGTGGGGCAGCGCCCTGTCGGTCAAGATCAACGCGGTGTTCCTGCCCGTCATCCTGGCCGTCTGGTGGTGGCTGTTCGCGCGGGGCGTGGCGCCCGTCGAGCAGCGCAGCGGCGCGGCAGCGGCCGGGCGGCGAGGCGCTTGGAAGCTGTGGCTCAGGCTGGCCGGGACCGCGCTGCTGGCGTACGTGGCGAGCTGGCCGCTGCTCTGGCGCCACCCGCAGGCCTGGTGGCGGCATGTGCAGTTCATCATCGGTCAGGGGCACACCGGGACGACGCGCTTCGACCTGAGCAACCTGCGCGATTGGCTCGCGGCCACACCGGAACTGGTGCTGGCGGGGGTGTTGCTGGGCGCGTGGTTCGGGTTCCGGGAGCGCGACGGTCGGCGCCGCGCGCTGCTGGGCCTGTGCGCGATCTGGCTGGCGATCCCCCTGGCGCGGGCGAACCTGCCCGGCTTCCGGCACTACGACGGCATCCGTCACGTGCTCGAGATCACGGTGCCCACGGCGGTCCTGTGCGCGCACGGCTGGCTCACGGTCGCTGCCCGGGTCGGCGCGGCTCCGCGGGCCGCGCTGCTGGGGGCGCTCGTGCTGGCCTCGCTCTGGACGCTGGGCCGGACGCACCCGTTCCAGCTCGCGTACTTCAACACGGTCTCGGGGGGCCTCGCGGGGGTCATGGCCGGGGGGCATCGTGACGCCGGCGACTACTGGGGCGCGTCCTACCGGCGCGGCTCCCGGTGGCTCAACGAGAACGCACCGCCCGGTGCCGTGCTCGCCGTGCCCTGGGCCGAGCACCTGGTGCGCCTGTCCCAGGGGAGCGCCTTCGGCCCGCGCACCGACATCACGCTGCTCCCGTTGGTGGAGCCGTTGGCGTACGACGAGGTCCAGGGTTTCGACGTGTACGCCGAGGCCCTGCAGCGCGGACCGGTGTACGTGATGTTCGTGACGCGGGGTCGGTCCGAGGGCGCCGTCACGCGGCACGCCGCCGAACACGGTGAGCAGGTGTACCCGGACGGGGCCTGGGACGGAGTGCGGCTGCTGAACATCTACCGCGTGGAGTCGGCGCCCTGACCGGCGTCCGCCGGCGCGACTCGCGGGTTCAGTTCGGCGCGGCCGTGGCAGGGTAGTGGTCCGCCAGCACGTCGAGCAGCAGCACGATGCGCGGTCGGTCGCCCTGGTTCGCGGCTTCGTGGCTGCAGGCGCCGTCGAACACCAGGCAGCGCCCGGGCTCCCAGGTGCGCGTCTCGCCCTCGCCGCGAATCGCGTTGCCCGGCGGCACGACCAGACCCAGGTGGCAGCGGAACACGCGCGGGTCGGTGGCGTCACTGTGCGGGTAGATGTGCGCGCCCGGTTCGAGCATGGAGAACGCGCCGATGGTCAGGCCCGGGATGCGTTCCAGGATCGCGGCGGTGATGGGGCAGGTCTCGGCGTTGCGCGCGTGGCGGGCAGCCATCCGGGCCAGCTCGGAATCCGGCGGGCCCAGGTCGTCCAGCCGGGTCACGAGCCCGTAGACCTTCCAGCCGCCGCCGTAGGCGCCTTCGAGCAACCAGGGCTCGAAGGCCGCGTGGGGCACGCGCTCGAGTTCGGCGGCGATCTCGCGCCAGCGCGTCTCGAGCTCGGCGGTGAACGGGAAGCGGGAGGTGGGCAGGAACACGCGGGTGCGATCCACGGAGGTGCGCGTGCCAGCGTAAGCGAGGTCCGGCCGTGCGCCAACCCGCCCCGGCCGTCGCTCGAGCGGACGAGTTGCTGAAACGGTGCTCGCGCTCGCTTGTCGCTGTACCCGGCGTCCACTACCTTTCACCGGGCTTCGGACACAGCGCCGGCGCCTTCGGCCTCGATCGCCTCATCCGCGTGCCCTGTCACCGGACCCCGTGCCCCCGCGATGCTCTTCAACAGCCAGGCCTTCGCCGTCTTCTTCGTCGTGGTGTTCGGCCTGTACTGGCTGCTGCGCCGAGCGGAGACCCCGCGCGTCCTGCTGCTGCTCGCCGCCAGCTACATGTTCTACGGCTACTGGGACTGGCGCTTCCTCGGGCTGATCGTCTTCTCGACGGTGCTGGACTTCCTGGTCGGCGCGGCCATGGGCAGGTCGACCGATCCGCGCCGGCGCAAGCGCCTGCTGCTGCTGAGCCTGGTGGGCAACCTGGGCGTGCTGGGGTTCTTCAAGTACTACAACTTCTTTGCCGGCGAACTCGCGCTGTTGCTGGCCGATGTCGGGGTGACACCCGACGCCGTGTTGCTCGAGATCGTCCTGCCCGTGGGCATCTCCTTCTACACCTTCCAGACCCTCAGCTACACGATCGACATCTACCGCGGGGACCTGACGCCCGAGCGCAGCCCGCTGCGCTTCGCGCTCTTCGTGGCCTTCTTCCCGCAGCTCGTCGCGGGGCCGATCGTGCGCGCGCGCGACTTCCTGCCCCAGATCCCGCGGCCGCCCGTGTTGCACGCGAGCGACTTCGAGCGGGGCCTCACGCTGATCTTCTGGGGCCTGGTGAAGAAGGTCGTGATCGCCGACTACCTGGGGTCGGAGCTGGTCAAACCCTTCTGGGACGACCCCGCGACATTCGGGGGCGGCGTGTCGCTGCTCGCCATGTACGGCTACGCATTCCAGATCTACGGCGACTTCTCGGGCTACTCCGACATGGCCATCGGCACCGCGCGGCTGCTGGGCTTCGACCTGGGCGCAAACTTCCGCGCGCCCTATCGCTCCACCTCGCCCAGCGAGTTCTGGACGCGCTGGCACATCAGCCTCTCGAGCTGGCTGCGTGACTACCTCTACATCCCGCTGGGAGGCAACCGCCGGGGCGCGACGCGCACCTACGTGAACCTCACCCTGACCATGTTGCTCGGCGGGTTGTGGCACGGGGCGTCGTGGATGTTCGTCCTGTGGGGCCTGTTCCACGGCTTGCTGCTCATCGGCGGCCGGCTGGCGGGCTGGACCGACGTGCCGCGCGGGTCGCTCGCGCTGTGGACCCGCCGGCTGGTCATGTTCCAACTGGTGTGTTTCGGCTGGGTCCTGTTCGCGGCCCCGGACGGCGCCGCCGCGTGGTCGGCGCTGACCTCGCTCGGCGCGGCGCGCGGCGACTTCGTCGTGCCCACCTACGTGTGGCTCGTGTTCGCCCTGGCGGTGGTGACCCATGTGCCGGCGCGCGCCACCAAGGAGCGTCTGCGCGAGGGCTTCCTGGCCCTGCCCGGCTTCGCCCAGGGTGTGGCCTACGCTCTGCTGATCGGTCTGGTCATGAACGCCGAGTCACTCAAGACGCCTTTCATCTACTTCCAGTTCTAGGATCGACGTGCACCCCATGAACGCTCCTCCCGAAGCTCCCGCCTTCCGGCTCGGCGCACGCCAGGCGTGGATCGCCGCGGGCTTCGTGGTGACGACGCTGCTGGCCCAGCAGGTCATGGCCGCGTTGGGCCACAACCTGCTCGAACCGGACGTGAACGAGAACCGGGCCCGGCTGGTGTACTCGTACCTCAGCAAGCCGGAGGCCGAGGACGTGCTCGTGATCGGGTCGAGCCGCGTCCAGGGCGGGATCGACGCACGCATCGTGCAGGAGCTGTTGCGCGCCGGTGTCGGCGAGGAGTTGGACGTGTTCAAGCTGGGGCTGGCCGGGTTGCGCCCCTGGTTCCTGTCCCAGTTGTTGCGCGACGGGGTGGCCCGTCGGCCGCCGCGCGAGTTGCTCGTGATCGCCATCGAGCCGCGCTTCTTCGTCTACCCGACCCGCGCCCGGCGCAGCGACCCCCGGCGCGAAGGGGTGTCTCCCGCAGAGGGGGCGGACGATCCGATCCGCGGCGAATGGGAGGCGGACAAGATCGTGGCCGCGTTCTGGAGCGTGTTCGACGGCCTGAAGGCGCTGTGGAACCTCGACTGGATCTTCGACCCGGACACGCGCGCGGCACGGGACTTCCACGTCGAGAACCTGGGGGAGCGCTTCAGCGTGCAGGAGCGGATGCGGGTCGAGGCGCGCCAGGCCCGGCAACGCGCCGGGCGCCCGGACCTGTTCGACCTGCCGCCGGGCATGCGCTGGGAGTGGAGCGCCCCGGACAGTCCGGACCAGGAGGGTTTCCGGCGCTGTCTGGAGATCCTGCGCGAGTTGCCCTGCGACGTGCTCTTCGTGCGCATGCCGCTGCAAGCGGGCTTCGAGCAGGCGCACATGGTCGCGGAGACGCAGCGCTTCCGGGAGCAGATCGTGCCCCGGCTCACGGCCGCCGGTTTCCGCTACCTCGACCTGTCCGCCGAACCCTATCCCAGCACCGAGCCCTTCTTCTACAGCATGACGCACCTCAACCGCCGCGGTTGCGTGTTGACCAGCCGGGCCCTGGTGAGCGGACTGCTGGCTCCCGCGATCCTCGCTCGCAGGGCGCGTTGAGGAGCCGGCCTTGACCCGCCGCGCGCCTCGCAACGGCTGGACCGGGGGCCAGTACAGCGTGCTGCGTTTCGTGTGGGGTGCCTGGCTCGCGCTGCACTTCCTGCGCGCGTTGCTGTGGGTCTCGGGTCCCGAGGGGCGGGCACTGGCGCAGGTGGTCTGGACCCGCCCGCTGTTCGAGCTGCTGCCCAACGTGTTCGCGGGCGTCGCGACGATCACCGGGACGGCCGCGGTGATCTGGTTGGCGCTCGGCCTGGTGTCGTCGGTGCTGCTCGCCGTGGGGCGCCTCGATCGCATCGCGTCGCTCGTCGCGTGGTACGTGGCCGCTTGCTGGGCCGGCGGCGTCGGGCTGGAGGCCGTCTCCGACTGGCACGGAGGCGTGCCCTACTTGGGCTGGCTGACGCTCGTCCACTGGCTCGTGCCGGGCGCGCCCTACGGTTCCTGGGCGGCGCGCGGGCGAGCCGACCCGGGCAACGGCTGGGCGCTGCACGATGTGGTGGCGCGCGCTGTGCTCGTCGTCGTGCTGGTCACCGATCTGGCCCACGCCTGGGTGCTCCTCGCCTGGCCCGGCAGCAGCGCGCTGATCGACTTCGGGGGCCACGTCGGGCTGCAGCTCGGCAGTGCGCGTGGCCTGGGCGCGCTGGTGCTGCTGCACGTGCTCGCGTTCGATCCGCGCTGGATCCCGCGGTGTACGGATGCCGGACCGAGCGTGCTCTTCTACGACGGCACCTGCGGATTGTGTCATCGCAGCTGCCGCTTCCTGCTGTCGGAGGAGCGCGAGGGCCGTGCCTTCCGCATGGCGCCGCTGCAGTCCGGGCTGCTCGAGGGAGTGCTCGAAGCGGGAGTGCTGCACGAAGGGGATCAGCAGGCGACGCTGCCCGACAGCATGGTGCTGCGCACGCCCGACGGGCAGATCGCCGTGCGCAGCGACGCGGTCATCGCCGTCGGACTCCGGCTCGGAGGACTGTGGGCTTTGGCAGCGCGCGTGGCCGGGTGGGTTCCGCGCCCGCTACGGGATGCCGGCTACGACCTCGTCGCCCGGGCGCGCTACGCGATCTTCGGCCGCACCGAGCAGGCCTGCCCGCTCGTGCCCGAGCACCTCTCCCGACGCTTCCTGACGGCGGACGACGAACTCCCGTCCTAGCCGCCCGTGGTGCAGTCACCGCGAGCGAGAGCACTTGCACCACCGGCTGCTAGGGCGTGATTCCCCGCAGTGCGTTGCTGGCCGAGAAGCCCTGCGGGCCGCCGGCGTCCTGGACCCAGTGCTGGTAGAACGTCTCCAGGCCCGCCGGCAATCCGGCCGGCCAGGTCCCGCCCACGTCGAGCGTTCCCGTCGCGCGGGTGGGGAGCGCCACGAAGAAGCCGGGCGGGTTCGGGTCGGGAACCAGCGTGCCACCCTTGAAGGGCGCGTCGACCTGCAGCACGCCGACGACCAGGAACGTCGTCGTGCTCTCCAGGGCGTTGGTCAAGGCGAGGTTCACCGGCGTGCCGCCGATCAGGGTTCCCGTGCCGAGCAGGCCGGGGATGCCGTGGGTGCCGGCGAGTCCGTTCTCGAGGTCGGTCCAGGGCTCGAAGCCCGAGGCGACGAACACCCGGCCGGCGCTCGTCCCGTTGTCGTCGTCGAGTGGGGCACCGGCCACCACGTCGCCGTGCCCATCGCCGTTCATGTCGCCGGTACCGGCCACGCCCCGGGCGAAGGTGTCGCCCGCGTCGTCGCCCGCGACGGCTCGCAGCTTGCTCTTGTCGGCGCCGGAGTAGATCGCCAGCCGGCCGATGCCGTCGAACGGTGCCGCGACCACGACGTCGTCGTGCCCGTCGCCGTTCGTGTCGCCGGCGCCGTCCACGGACCAGCCGAAGCTCTCTCCGGCCGTCTCGCCGTCGAGCACCATCAGGTTGCTGCCGTCGGCCCCCGAGTAGACGAAGGCCCGGCCCGAGTCGGAGGCGCCGCCCTCGGCGCCGTACGCGCCCACGACGATGTCCGGCACGCCGTCGTCGTCCACGTCGCCGGCCCCGGCGACGGAGAAGCCGAACCAGTCGAAGTCCTGCTCACCTTCGAAGCAGTACATGACCGTGCCGTCGACGCCCGCGAGGATGTAGGCGCAGCCGCGCGTGCTGCCCTCGCCGTTCTCGAGCCAGGCACCGACCACGACCTCACCGAAGCCGTCTCCGTCGAGGTCGCCCACGCCGTCCACCGAGATGCCGAACTGCGACTGGGCCTCGAAGCCCGTGAGCGTGCGGATGACGCTGCCATCGGAACCGGAGAAGATCCGCGCATAGCCGTTGGACGGCGTGTTGTCCTGCGGCGCACCCACGATGAGGTCCGGCGTGCCGTCGTTGTTCACGTCACCCGCGCAGCTCACCGACGCGCCGAACGAATCGCCGGCGGCGTCACCGCGCCAGGTGAAGATGCCGCCGCCGCCGTTGCCCGAGTGCACGCGCGCCAGCCCCGCGGCGCTGCCGTTGTCGTCGTTGAGCGGTGCGCCGGCGATGATGTCGTCGTGTCCGTCGGGGATCGCGCCGATGTTGCCGGCGCCGCTCACCGAGCGGCCGAACTGGTCGCCGGCGGCGTCGCCCAGGCGCGAGAACAGCACCGCCCCGGTCGCGCCGGACCAGACCCTGACCTGGCCCGCGCTCGTGCCGTTGTTGTCGTTGCGCGGTGCCCCGGCCACGACGTCCGGCACGCCGTCCATGTTCACGTCACCGGCGCCGCTCACGGCCCAGCCCATGCGGTCGCCGAGGAGGTCACCGTCCAGGGTGTGGATGATCTGCTGGCTCGCGGCGGCCGGTGCGGCGGCCAGCGCCAGCAACAGCACCGCGGCGGTGCGCGTCGTGCGCTTCGAGCGTGTGCCGGGACCGTCGTTCATGGCGTCGTTCCTTGCAGGGCGTTGCTGGCCGCGAAGCCGGACTGTCCGGCGGGGTCCTGGATCCAGTACTGGTAGTACGTGTCGAAACCCGACGGGACCCCGGGGGGCCAGGTGTCGGCGATCTCGATGCTGCCGCTGAGCCCGGTGGGCAGCGGGATGAAGAAGCCCGGCGCGTTGGGATCGGGGACGAGGGTGCCGCCCTTGAACGCGGCGTTGGCTGCGGTGATGCCGAACACGAAGAAGGCCGTCGTGCTCTCGAGCGCGTTGCTGAGCGACAGGGTCAGCGGGGCGTCGGCCGCCAGCGTGCTGTCGCCCTCGAGCAGCGGCTCGCCGTGCGTGCCGGCCAGGGCCGCGCCGAGGTCCGCGAAGCCCTCGTAGCGGGCGACGCGGAAGCCGACGTTGCCGGCCGAGGCGGCCATGTTGAGGTCGAGGGCGAACACGGTGCTGTTGCCCATGATCAGCCCGGTGTTGGAGAAGTCGCCGCCGCGCCCGAAGCGCGTGGGCGTGTCCGGGTCGATCGGGACCGCCAGGGTGTCGGTCCACTCGTTCACGTTGCCGCCGAGGTCGAACAGGCCCCAGGCGCTGGTGGCCTGGGCGCTGCCGACCGTCGTGACATTCCCGTTCTCGCCGTTCCAGTCGGCGCCCTTCTCGTAGTTGGCGACGTTCGGCCCCGGGTTGGTCACGTTGCCCTGGGAGTCGGAGCTGGCCTGGGTCGGAAAGCTGTCGCTGCGGGTCGGGTAGACCCAGTAGTCGGGTGTGCCGCCGGCATCGGCGCCCGCGTCGAACGGATCGTGGTAGGCGGCCTTGTACCACTCGTCGTGCGACGGCAGGAAGAAGGTGGCGCCGGGGGCGCGCACGACGTCGGCGGCCGCAACCGAGAGATCGTACGCACCGTCCTCGGTCGTGCCGGGTGCCTGCAGGCCGGTGGGCGTCCCGTTGTGCAGCCAGTTGCAGTAGCGGGCGGCGTCGAGCCAGTCGGTGCCGTTGACCGGCTTGTCGCCGAAGTCGGTCTTGGTCGCGTAGGTGAAGCTGCCCGGGCTGCCGCTGCGCAGGATGCCGCCGCGATCGGTGTCGGTCATGATGTCGAAGTCGAACAGGTCGTGGGTGTCCGTCGCAGCGACCGCGTTGAGGAACTGGACGTAGTCTGCATTGGTGAGTTCGTGCAGCGCGATGCGGTAGGGGCGGGCCACCGAGCCGAGGCCGTTCGTGTCGGCGGCGTTGCCGGGGTTGCCGATGCGTGTGAGCGTGCCCTGGGCGTGCAGTGGGATGCTCGGCAGCAGCAGCGCCATGATCAGCGCGCCGAACCGCCATGGGGAGTGACAACGCGTGGCGCACGCGTTCGCAGGCTCGTGTCTCGGCATGAAGACTCCCGGTCGACTGGTGACGTGCGCTCGAGGGCGCAACGAAAGCGAACACCGACCCGGTCCGGGATCGGACGTGGCAGCATATTCGGATGCTGCTCGCCGCGTGCAGTCGGTGTGCCCTGGTGGACTCGAGGAGGATGGTCGCTTGTGTGTGCACCCCGATCCGATCTCGTCCCGGCCCGATCGCCGGCTCACTCGAACCACAGTGTGCCTTGCGGCGCTCTTCGTGGCGCTTTCGATGACGCGTGTGAACGCGGCCCAGGTGAGTCCCGGGACACTGTCCGGAGTCGACCACGTGCGTCCCGAGTTCGGCGGTCCGTTGCCGTTCATCGTGCGTCCGGACGTTCCCTCGGCGCCCAGCTTCGACGTCGTCGTCGTGGCGCGCTCCGGCGACGAGCCGCCCGAGCGCCCGGGAGAGGTGTTCACGAGCTTCAGTGATCCCGCCGTCGACGACGCAGGCCGCGTCGTCTTCAAGGGCAACTTCGACGGGCCGCTCTCCGGCAACGAAGGTCTGTACCTGTTCGACGCGCCGGGCGGCACGCTCGTGCGGCTGGTGGACGACAGCTTCGACTTCTCGCCACCGGGGCAGAGCGGGGCGAGCAGCTGGACGTCGTTCAGCCTGCCGACCCTCAACGCCCAGGGGCACGCGGCCTTCCGCGGCAACTTCTCGTTCGGCGACAACAGCCAGGGGCTCTACGTGCACGACGGCGCGAGCGTCCGGCTCGTGTTCGACGACAACCCGTTGCAACCGGTGCCGGGCCAACCCACCGCCATGGGCTTCAACACGTTCCCCATGGGCGCGGGTGTGTTGCCACTGCTCGCCGACAGCGGCCATGCGGCAACCGTGGCCCATTGGTCGGACGCGTCCTTCACCGACCGGCAGGGTCTGTACCTCGGCCTGCCCGGCGGCTCACTCGTGCGTGTCGCCGATGAGACGCAGACACCCCCGGGCCAGGGACCGAGCGCGAGCTTCTCCGACTTCGATTCGTTCGCGAGCATGAACGCGTCGGGCGACGTGGCCTTTCACGCGCAGTACAGCGGCGGGTTGGGAGGGCACGGCGTGTATCGCTACGAACGGGCTTCCGGGCAATTGCGGCGCCTCGCGGACGGTCGCGTGCGCCCGCCCGGGCAAGCCCTCGGGACGGCCTTCTCCACGCTCGACGGCTTCGTCTCGATGAACGCGACGGGGGACGTGGCGTTCCACGGCACGTACAGCGGGGGGCTCGGCAACGACGGTCTCTATCGCGGTGACGGCTTCGCCCCGCTCGAGGTGGTGGTCGACGACTCGGGCAGCCACCCCGTACCGGGCCACCCGTCGCAGGACTTCAACGCCTTCGGTTTCCCGGTGATCAACGCTCCCGGTGACGTGGTCTTCAGCGCCAGCTTCGGCCCGGGGGGCAGCAACGCCGGTCTGTTCCTGGCGGGGACCGGGGGACTGGCGAACCTGATCGAGTTGGGTGACGTCGTGCCCGGGCAGGTCGGGGCGAGCTTCTTCGCGTTCGGCAGCCCGAGCGTGAACGCTGCGGGGCACGTGGCACTGACGGGTCGCTACTCCGGGGGCAGCGGTGACGAGGGCGTGTACTTCCTCGCCGACGGCGGCGTGTTCGCGGTCCTGGACGAGTCGGACACGCCGGGCGGGCTCTCGATCACCAACCTGCACCTGCTGGTCACGACCGGCGGCGCCGCGTCCCACGACGGCAAGCCTGGGGCGCTCAACCTCGGGGACGGGATCGCCTTCCGGGCCAGCCTGGCCGGCGGGGAGGAGGCGATCCTGCTGGCGACAAGGCGCTGAAGCGGGGCTGTCACGGGCCTGCCACAGGCTCTGACCGGGGTGTTGGTCGCGGTCCGGGCGGGCGCCGGATAGGATCGGTGGCTTCCATCGTCGCGTTCGAGATCCCGATCATGCACACGCTCCGCGCCCTTGCCGCACTCGCCCTGCTCTCCACGTTCGCTCCGGCGACGGCCCAGACGGCCGTCCGGGCCTGGGAGCACGAGTCCTCCGACCTGTCGGTCGACTCGCGTATCCACTTCGGCCACCTGGACAACGGCCTGCGCTACGCGTGGGTGGACAACGGTGAGCCGCAGCACCGTTGCTACGTGCGACTGCACGTCAACACCGGGTCCATGAGCGAGAAGGACACCGAGCAGGGCATCGCTCACTTCCTGGAGCACATGGCCTTCAACGGCAGCGAGCACTTCGCCGCGGGCACGTTGGTCGAGTGGTTCCAGCGGCACGGCATGTCCTTCGGCGCGGACACGAATGCGCACACGGGCTTCTCGGAGACCGTCTACGAACTCGATCTGCCGACCTCCGAAGAGGAGCTGCTGCGCGACGGTTTCCAGATCATGCGCGACTACGCCGACGGCTTGCTGCTCGAAGCCGAGGAAGTGCAGGCCGAGAAGGGTGTGATCGACGCCGAGGAGCGCGAGCGTGACTCGGCCGGTTACCGCGTCTTCATGCGCCTGCTCGACGAGCAGTACGCCGAGACGCGCTATCCCGAGCGCATGCCCATCGGGCGCAAGCAGGTGCGCGACGCGTTCACCGCGGAGAGCGTGCGCGCGTTCTACGAGCGCTGGTACCGGCCCGACAACATGACCCTGGTCGTGGTGGGGGACCTGGGAGAGTTCGATCCCACGGGTCTGATCGTCGAATACTTCGCCGGCATGGAGCGCCCGGAACGAGCGCTGGGCGAGGAGCCGTCGCGCGGCGCAGGTGCGCTCGAAGAACGCTTCTTCGCGATCCACGAGCCGGAGATCCCGCAGGTCTCGATCAACGTCGAGCGTCTGCTGCCCTGGGAAGAGGAGCCCGACACCGCCGCCGAGCGCGTCGAGGACCTGCCCCTGGCCTTCGCCCGTTCGATGCTCAACCTGCGCTACAGCGAACTGTCCCGCAAGGCGGGCACGGCCTTCCTCGGCGCCGGAGTGGCCGGAGCCGGTGGCCTGCAGGTCTACCGGGGCGAGTCGATGTCGGTGTCGTGCGAGCCCGAGAAGTGGCGCGAGGCGCTGGCGGCGGCCGAAGCCGAGCTGCGGCGCGCCCTGGAGTACGGCTTCCAGGAGGCCGAACTGGACGAGTTGCGCGCCGACGCGCTGCGCGGTCTCGACGAGGCCGTGGAGCGGGAGGCCACCCGGCACAGCGCCGGGATCCTGGCCGAGCTGCTCGCGGCGACGGAGAACCGGGTCGTGCCGACGAACGCCGAGACCGAGCGCGCGATCGCCCGCCCGGCGATCGAGGGGCTGACCGTCGAGGCCTGTCACGCGGCCTTCGTCGAAGGCTGGAGCGAGGGCGTCCTCAACGTCTACATCAGCGGCGCCCACACCCTCGGCGACGATGCGGTCGAGGTCCTCGCCGGCGCGTACCGCGAACTCTCGGAACGCGAGGTGGAGCGGGGCGAACTCATCGCGGTGCAGACCTTCGCGTACGCCTCCGAGGCCGACGCCGCAGGCACGGTGACGGACGAGGAGCACGTCGACGATCTCGACCTGCACATGTTCAGCTTCGAGAACGGCGTGCGGCTCAACGTGAAGCGCACCGACTTCCGCGAGCGGCAGATCCTGGTCACCTCGCGCCTGGCCGAGGGCCTGCTGACGCTCGACAAGGACGACTTCGCCGTGGGCTGGGCGGCCAACACGGCCTTCAACCTCGGCGGGCTCGGCGAACACACCGAGGACGAACTGCGCCGGCTCACGGCCGGCAAGCAGGTGGGCGTGACCTTCGGCATGAGCGAGGACGCCTTCACGCTGGGCGGCGCCACGACCTCGGAAGACCTGCTGATGCAGTTCGAGCTGATGTGCGCCTACATCAACGATCCCGGTTGGCGCGATGACGGGCTGCGCGAGATCAAGGAGCGTCTGCCGCTGATCTTCGACCAGCTCGCTCACCAGCCCGACGGCCCGCTGCTGCTCGAGTTCCTGCCGGCCCTGTTCTCGGGTGACATGCGCTTCGCCCAGCTGCCGCGCATGGAAGACGTGGAACCGGTGCAGATGGACGCCATCCGCGAGTGGCTCACACCCAGCCTGACCGACGGCCCGCTCGAGGTGACGGTGGTGGGCGACCTCGACGTGGAGCAGGTGCGGGAAGCGGCCGCGCGGACCTTCGGTGCGCTCGCGCCTCGGCGGGCGGTCGAGCGGCACGCCGAGCGCCGGCAGGTGGGGTCACCGAAGACGGGCCTGCGCATGGAGCGCAGCGTCGAGACCCAGATCCCCAAGTCGCTCGTGTTCATCGGGTTCCCCACCACGGATGGGCTCGAGAGCACGCGCCGTCGCAACCTCGGCTTCCTGGGTGACATCGTCAGCGACCGCCTGCGCATCGAGGTGCGCGAGCGGCTGGGTGATTCCTACTCGCCCCGCGCCGGCTCGAGCGCCAACCAGACCTTCGAGGGGGTGGGCATGCTCCAGATGCAGGCCAACGCCGATCCGGACAAGGTCGAGCGTCTGGTGGAGGCCTGCCTCGAGGTCGCCCGCGACCTCGAGCAGAACGGCGTGACCCAGGAAGAGGTGACGCGCCTGGCCGAACCGGTCATCGCCAAGTTGCGCGACGCCAAGCGCAGCAACGGCTGGTGGCTCAGCGTGTTGCGCGACGCCCAGACCAACCCGGCCACGCTCGACGACATGCGCAGCGTGGAGGAGTTCTACAACCATCTCTCGGCCGAGGAGCTGAGCAAGCTCACCGCCGCGTACCTGGACCCGGAGCGGGCCTCGGTGCTGGTCGTCAACCCCCAGAGCGCCGCTCCCTGAGGCGAACCGGAGCCGGGTGGCCGGTGAGCGTTACCATGTCCCCGACAGCGAAGGCGGGGCGTGCGGGCTGTGACCACGAAGGAGAGACGATGATCAGGACGTTTGCACTGGCCGCGCTTCTGGGCGCAACCCTCTTCGCCTGCGGTGGGGAGACGGTCGAGTCGCTCCAGCAGCAGACGCTCGACGCCTACAAGGACCTGGGCAACATGCTGGCCGAGATCAAGGACTCCGACTCGGCCGAGGCCGCCAAGGCCAAGATGGTCGCCGTGGCCGAGCAGCTCAAGGATCTGCGTCATCGCAGCGAGAAGCTGGCCAAGAAGCTCGCCGCGGAAGGCAAGCTGGACCTGGATGCGCTGGCCGAGGGCTTCGCCGAGAAGACGGGCGACTTCATGGCCGCGGGCATGAAGGTCCAGGGCGAGCTGACGCGCATCACCTCCGACCCGAAGCTGCGCGACGAGCTGCAGGACGTGACGGAGCGTCTGCGCGAGCTGATGCGAGACTGAGCGTGGATCGCAAGGCGAAGAAGCGTGTCGCGGTCCTGAAGGGCAAGCGCGAGAACCTGCGCAAGCAGCTTGCGGTGGTGCGCAAGTTCACCGACGACCCGGCCGAGATCCCCAAGCTCGAACAGGAGCTGGCCAAGGTGATCGAGGAGCTGGAGCGCCTGCTGGCGGCCGAGTGACGTGCGCCGCCGCTCGGGCGCCGGGCCTCGTGCCGGCGACGCGGCGGACGCTCAGAACACGCGCACGCGCACACCGTTGGTGGTGATCACCTGGCCCGCGGGTCCGCCCCCGGGGATGAACGCCTGCAGCGTGAAGTCCACGACGGGGAAGTCCGCGGGGATCGTGGCGGGGATGTCGAAGCCGCCTTCGCCCGGCGCGACGCCGCCGAGGGGCAGCACGAGTTGCAGTCCGTCGAGCACCGGGTCGATCAGGATCGGACAGCCGGCGGGAAGCAGCGCGCTGCCTTCGGTGAGTCCGAACAGCAGGAGCGCGCTGGCCCCTCCCGGTCCGTCCTCCAGGATCAGTCGCACGCCGTCTCCGGCGCGCGGGCAGCCCACCAGATCGAGGCGCGGTACGAACCCGCCGGCGCCCGCGCAGCCCGTGCCGTAGGCCACGCCGGGGGCCGCCGCGAGCCAGCTGAACAGGTTGCGCGCGTACTGGGCGTTGTCGCCGTTGGTGAGGTCGGTGCCCGCGCCGTTCTGGTTGAAGAACGTGTTGCGGTCGAAGTGACCGGCGATGCGTCCGGTGCCGTACTCGAGCACGACCAGGGCGCCGTCCGCGTCGGTGGCCGGGCGCATGGAGCCGCTGCCCACCGCGTCGTTCACGTGGATGTTGCCCTCGGCGCCGGCCAGCACGATCGGGTCGACGTTCGGCAGCAGGTCGACCACCGTGAGCGGTGAGACACCTTCGCCGTCGAACACGTCCACGTCGTCCGTCGTGCCGAGTTGTCCGTCGGGTCCGGCCAGGATCGGATGTCCGCCCTGGTCGACACCGCCCACGACGAAGTCGCCCGCAGCGCGCTCGAGGCCGTACTGGCCGGTGTCCTGGTTCATGATCAGGTCGAAGTGATCCAGGAAGGTCTGGTCGGAGTTGGGAGCGTCACTCCAGTCGCTGCCCCAGTTGGCGTCGCTGATGAAGAGCGCCGAGCCCCCCTGGCAGATCCAGTCGGCGATCAGGTCGGCGGCCGCTTCGGAGTAGGGCGCGTTGTTGCTCCCGAATACGATCACGCGATAGGTCGACAGGTCGAGGGCGGCGAGGTCGACCGGCGTGTTGTGCATCACCGGTCCCTCGTTGAGCTGCTGCAGCGTGAAACCCTCGGCCAGCAGCAACAGGCCCAGCTCGCCGTAGGCGTGGTTCCCGTTGCCCACCGACATGCTGAAGATGTCGGAGAGCTGCTCGTTGGCGCCACCCTCGAGGAACCCCCCGGTGCCGAAACCGCCCTGGATGAACAGGATCCGGTCCTGTGCCGGCGCGAGACCCGCGAGCGTGCACACCAGGCCCAGCAGCAGCGACGTTCGCCAGGCACGCAGGAGTCCGAGCCGCCGTGGTCGGCAGCTCTTCGGTGAGCTGCCGCCGGTGGGGCTGACACGTAGCCGATGATGGTTCACGACCGCTCTCCTTGCTGCACGCCCCGCACCCACGCGTCGACGTTCTCGGCGAGCACCTGCAGCGGGACGTTCCCGTAGCCGATGACCACCTCGTGGAAGGCACGCACGTCGAACGCGTCCCCGAGACGTTCGCGGGCCTCGGCCCGCAGCTCCATGATGCGCAGCTTGCCGACCATGTACGCCGTCGCCTGACCCGGCATCACGATGTAGCGCTCGATGGCCTTGATCGCGTCTCCTTCCGGATTGGGCGTGTTGGTCAGCAGGTAGTCGATGGCCTGCCGGCGGGTCCAGCGCTCGTCGTGCAGGCCGGTGTCGACCACCAGTCGGCACGCGCGCCACAGCTCCATCGCGAGCCGGCCGAAGTCCTCGTACGGGTCGGCGTACAACCCGATCTCCTTCGGCACGTACTCACTGTAGAGGCCCCAGCCCTCGCCGTGGGCGGTGAACCATGTGTAACGTCGGAACGCGGGCAGGTCGTCGAGCTGCTGGTTGATGGCGCTCTGCATGTGGTGGCCCGGGATCGCCTCGTGATAGGCGAGCGCGCGCAGCTGATAGGTGGGCATGTCGCCCATATCGAACAGGTTCGCGTAGTACACACCCGGGCGCTCACCGTCGGCCGAGCCGCTCTGGTAGAAGGCCTTGCCGGCGGAGCGTTCGCGATAGGGTTCGACCCGGCGCACCTCGAGTTCGGCATCGGGCAGGGTGATGAACAGCTCGTCGAGCCGCGCGCTGATCTCGGCGATGACCTGGTTGGCCCGATCCAGGTAGGCCTGGCGTCCCTCGTCGTTGTTGGGGAAGTAGAAGCGCTCGTCGGTGCGCATGAAGTCGAAGAAGGCCGCCAGGTCGCCCTCGAAGCCGACGGCGTCCATGATCGCCCGCATCTCGGCGTGGATGCGATCCACTTCCGCCAGGCCGAGTTCGTGGATCTGGCGTGCATCGAGGTCGGTGGTGGTCATGAGCGCCAGGCGATAGGCGTAGTACGCCTCGCCGTCGGGGAACTTCCAGGCGCCGTCGTCGTCGGTGGCGGACAGTTCGAGCTCGTCCCAGGCGGCGAGCATGCGCTCGTAGGCGGGGCCCACCGATGTCGCCAGCGCGTCGGCTGCGCGCTCCACCAGGCGCTCCTTGCGAGCGTCCGGGAGGTCGAGCGCATCGACCTTGGCGCGGAAGTCGGCCAAGAGCACGTTCTCCGAGCCGTCATCGAAGGGAGCGCCGGTGATCACGTTGCGGCTCGCTTCGCGCACGCGTGCGAAGACGAAGCGCGGTGGGATCACGCCGAGGTCGCGGCGCACCTCGAGCTGCCGGACGAGCTGCTCGAACAGCGGCGTGACGCCGTGCAGGCGGCTGATGTAGGCCTCGGCATCGCTCACGTCGTCCACGCTGTGCATGTTCATCAGGAATGACGGGACGCTGGTGTGCCAGCCGCGATGATGGTTGAGCGGGTAGGTGTGGTGGCGCCAGCGGTAGTCGCGGATACGGCGCTCGGCGTCGTACTCGAACAGGCGGAAGCTGAGCCGGTCCTGGGTATCGAGCGTGTCCAGGTCGAAACGCGCGTGCAACTCGGCGAGCTGTCGCTGCGCGAGCGCCTCGCCCTCCGCCGCGTGGGCCTCGGACAGGTCGTCCCAGCGGTCGTTGTTCGCCTTGCGCCCGCGGTAGGCGGCGCTGCTCGGGCTGCGAGCGACCCAGGCTTCGTCGGCTTCGTGGAGGAACTGTGCCAGTTCCGCGTCGGCGTCGGGGCGCGTCCCGCTGCCGTCCGTGCCGAGTGAGGAGCAACTCGCGGCACACAGGGCCAGGATGGCGAAGAGGACGAATGCAGGCCGAAGGGGCATGGGGGACTCGCAGGTCGTTGCGGAGAGGCGGCGGGCGCTCGGGCCCGGCTCGGTCGGGCGAGTGTGGCCCGGACGGGGGTCATGAGTCCAGACGGGTTGGTGAGTCCGGACAGGGTGGTGAGTCCAGGCAGGGCGACGAGTCCAGGTGGGGCGACGAGCCCAGGCGGGTGCCCGGACTCAGCGCAGGCGCCACGCGATGCGGTCGAGCACGAACGACAGCGGGCGGGGGGAGTGTTCGCCGAGCGCCGCGTGGCGCGGAACGAACTCGAGCAGCGCGGGGTTGCTGCGGGGTGCGCCTGCCGTCAGGGTCAACGTGTGCTCCTGGAACGCGCTGTCGTCGAGGGTCCACTGACCCACTGTCAGCCCGTCGAGGTGCACGTCGATGGTCTGGGGGGCGGTGCCGGGAGCGGCGCGCAGGCGGGCCCGGAGCTCCACACCGCGCGGCGCGTCGACGCTCGACGGCATGCTGAAGTAGACGCCCGCCCTGCCCACCGCGGCCCGCCAGGTGGTGTCGTCGCCGTCGCGGCCGGACACGTCCCAGCCGTAGTAGGTGAGCCGGGCGTCGTCCGTGCTGTGCCCCAGGTCCAGCGGGTCGAGGGGCCAGCGCACGTCGGGCGGGAAGACGGCTTCGAGCAGCGTCCACGAACCAGGCTCGTCGGCCGGGCCCTCGACGACGAAGCGCTCGAGTCGTTGCAGGTAGCCGGCACGCAGCTCCTTGCGCGCGCTCTGCTCGTGGAACGAGTAGATGCGCGTGCGACGCTCACCTTCGGCCAACTGCGTGAGATCGCGTCCTTCGAACGAGCTGTCCAGGCCCGCGTGGGCGGCGATGGTGGGCGCCAGGTCGGGCAGCCATGCCGGTGCGAGCGACGTGCGCAAGGGGCCGTCGGCGCCGGGCGGCTTGACCAGCAGCATCGGTCGCGCACGGGACAGGTGGCGCGGCGCGAGCGGGTGCGGCTCGGCACCCCCGGGACCGTAGGACGCGCCGTGGTCGCCGGCCACGATGATCAGGCTGTCATCGTAGACACCGAGGGTGCGCAGACGCTGCAGGAACCCGGCGGTCTGCTCGAGGCTGCAACGGACCTGCCGGGCGTAGGCGGGCGTGTCCAGCTTGCCGGGCGGCACGAGGCGGCAGTCGGGGTCGAGCACCAGCGGCGCGTGGCCTCCGGCCAGGTGGAGCAGCTTGAGCGTGGGTGCGTCGCGGGCCACGCGCAGGCCGTCGGTCAGGTCGGCGAACAGGGCCGCCGAACTCGCGGCGCTGGACGGGTCGGCGCTCTCGCCGGCGAGCCAGGTGGAGCAGCGCCAACGGCCGCCGTTGTAGATCCAGCTCTTGAGCATGTGCGGGGCGTGGCGGAACAGCGAGATGTCCAGGAGTTCGGCTGCGGCGTGGCGACGGTGTTCGTCGCGGCTGGCGTACGGGCGGGGGATGGCGAAACACCCGGTGTGACTCGTGACGCGACAGAAGTAGTTGCTCGGCCCGACCCAGTCCACGGCCCACCCGCGCGCGACGAGCTCCCGATTCAAGGTGGCGCGGTCGTGGACGCTGTACTTGAACGCGTCCCAGGGGAGCCGGTTCTCGAACAGGCCGGCGCCGACCATGGCCGCGATGCTGGGCACGGTCCGGGGGTAGACGCCGAGGGCGTCGGCGTAGTGCGTGAAGCCGGTGAACACGGTGTCGGCGAGGCGCGCGTCCGCGGCCACCAGATCCTGGAAGGTGTCGGACGTGACGGTGTCGTGGATCAGCAGGATCACGTTGCCGTTGCGCGACAGCGTGAAGATGTCGTCCCCGGGGACGAGTTCGGAGACGTTGACCGGCTGCTCGAAGCCGGTCGGGTCGGTGCCGAGCAGGGGTGTCGCGAGCAGTTGCACGGTGATCAGCAGCCC
This sequence comes from Planctomycetota bacterium, assembly GCA_029259695.1. Taxonomy (GTDB): domain Bacteria; phylum Planctomycetota; class B15-G4; order B15-G4; family B15-G4; genus OFTM49. The sequence continues at coordinate 6,799 of JAJDEQ010000132.1, read as the reverse complement.
GGCGAGGAACGGGAGCTGGGGCCACAGGCGGCGGTGGAAGAGCTGGCTGGCCGCAGCGGCCCCGAGCCACAGCAGGGCCTCCCACGGTGTGCGCCAGTCGTTGGCGGCGAGATCGAGCGGGCTGCCGTCGAGCTGGCCGTAGCGACCGAGCAGCGCGTGGGCCTGGGCGGCGGCCGCCAGCGTGCCGGCGAACAACAGGCTCTCCAGCCGGGCGCCGAGGGCGCGGGGCACGAGCCGCAACAGGATCAGCAGGGCCGTGCCCACCACGAGGGCGGGGAGCAGCGCCGGACCGAGCATGCTCCGGAAGGAGACCGAGTAGTCGTCCACGTTCTCCGCGTACACGCCGTAGGGTCCCACCACGAGCAGCGTGACCACGAACAGCGCGACCACCAGCAGCGTCGTGCGCGCGCTCGAGCCGACGGCGGTGGAGGGTTGGGACGGCACCTCGGCGTCAGCGCTCGTCGACGTCGACGTAACCCAGCGCCCGGAGCTGCTCCAACTGTTCCGGGCTCAACTCGATCACCCCCGTGCCGTCCCCTGCACCGACGCGCGAGGCGAGCGCTGCGTTCGTCTCGAACGCCAGGCGCAACTCACCGAGCAGTTCGGCCACCACGCCGGGCTGTTGGGCGGACAGGTCGAGCAGTTCCCCGGGGTCGGCGTCGAGGTCGAACAACAGGTTGGTTCCGGACTCGGTGTCGTGGATCAGCTTCCAGGGTGGGCGACGCCAGGCGGCGAGGGGGTTGTAGCCGCGTTCGGCCAGCACCGGTCGCGGCGCCTCCAGGTCCGGGCGACGCACGAAGGGCAGCAGGCTGCGGCCCAGCATCCACTTGGGCGGCTTCAGGCCCGCGGCATCGAGCAAGGTGGGCGCGACGTCGATCAGGCTCACCTGGGCATCCACGCGAGTGCCCGGTCGGCCGACGCCGGGCAGCGTCACGACGAGCGGCACGCGCAGTTGTTCGTCGTACATCGTGAAGCCGTGCCGGGTGGCGCCGTGTTCGTGGAACTCCTCGCCGTGGTCGGACAGGATCACGATGCCCGTCGTGTCGGTCAGGCCGGCTTGCTCGAGACGGTCGAAGACCCGGCCGAGCGCCGTGTCGACGTCGCGGATCTCGCCGTCGTACAGGGCGATCTCGTCGCGGCTGCGCGCGTCGACGGCGTAGGTGCGCGCGGTGAAGGCGTCCCGCTGGGGTGCGCTGGGTTCGTACGGGTCGTGTGGGTCGAGGTAGTGCAGGTAGAGCAGGAAGGGGGGAGCGTCGGCGGCGCGACCGTCGAGCCAGTCGATGGCGGAGGCGGTGACCTTGTCCGTGGTCGCTCGCAGCCAGTCGTTGCGCTGGCGCCAGGCGGCGTCGTCGTCGCCACGGGCCTCACCCAAGAGCTGGTTGGGTGCGAAGACGTACTCGGCGAAGCCCTGGTCGAAGCCGAAGACGGGGTCGACGTTGATGTTGGCCACGATGCCGGCCGTGTCGTAACCGGCTTCCGCGAACAGTTCGGCGAAGGTCGTGAGGCCCGGGGACAGCACGTCGCAATCGCCCTGGGGTACGCGGAAGTTGTGGCACGTGAGACCGGTGGCCGTGGGGTAGAGGCCGGTCATCACGCTGGCCATGGAGGCCCGCGTCCAGGACGAGGTGGCGATGGCCTGTGTGAACACGGCGCCCCGCGCGGCCAGGGCGTCGATGCGTGGTGTGGTCGGGTGGGGATGGCCGAACGCGCCCACGTGGTCCGCCCGCAGGGTGTCGATCGTGATCACCACCAGATTGAGTGGCGGCGGCGTGCCGGATGGGGCGCGTTCGCCGTCGGCGCCGGGCGAGTCGCCGCAGCTCGCGCCGAGTGCGAGCACGAGGGCGGCTGCCATCAGGGTCGGGCCGGACGGTCGTCGGGCGGGAGGCGAGTGGCGTGGTGGGCAACGCATGGGGGCGGATTCTATCCACGGGCCCGGGTCGCCGTGAGGTCGATGTCGTATGGTCACGTCCTGACGCCGCGGCATGCCGATGCTCGAGGCCCGCTGCGCACACACCGGAGCGCTCGCCGCCCATCGCAGGGAGATCGGGATCGTGACCAAGTCCGCCAGCTGGCCGTGCTCGTCAACGCGCTTCTCCAGACTGCTCGTCGTGGTTGCCGTGCTGGCCACGGCGCTGCTGGGCTCAGGCATGCCGGGTCACGCGAACACGAGCCCGGTCGACGAGGACGCCGAGGCGTCTCCGCCGGTTGACGTCGCGATCGCCACGGGCGTCCAGCACCTGCTCGAGATGCAGGAAGGCGACCCCCGGAGCGAGTGGCCGTACGAGGGTGTGTACCGCGTCAGGGGGCAGATCCCGATCGGCTACCGCGTGGGCGGTACGGGCATCTGCGCCGGCGCGCTGGTCCAGGCGCCGGGTTACGCCGACGACGAAGAGCGACAGGCCGCGGTCGCCCGGGCGGTGGCGTTCATCACCGGCGCGATCGAGCATCCGCTGATGGCTCCCGAGTACGACGGCGGCTACGACGTGCGTTGCTGGGGTTACTGCTTCGCACTCGACCTCTTGCTCCGCCTGCAGCGGCTCGACCTCGTGCCGGAGGGGCAGGCGGAGGCCGTCGAACGCGCCGTGGTGTTCTACCTGGACGGACTGCACGGGCTGGAGATCCCGGTGGTCGGTGGCTGGGCCTACTCTCGCCGCGAACTCGGCGCGCCCTCGCCGGCATCACCGTTCATGACCGGGCCCTGCCTGCAGGTGCTGTTCGCCGCGGCGCAGCAGGGTCACGCCGTCGATGCCCGCGTCGTGGAGCGGGGCCTCGGCGTGCTCGAGCGCGGAGCCAGCGCCACCGGCGCGATCGCCTACTCGGTGCGCTCGCCGGACAGCGGCGAGCCCCGGGACGTGGTGCCCGGTTCGGTGGGGCGCATGCTGTGCGCCGAGGCCACGCTGACCCTGGGCGGCCGCTCGTCTCCGGCTCGGCTGCGCGGTGCGATCGACGCGTTCCTCGTGCACTGGCAATGGCTCGATGCGCGTCGGGCCCAGAAGGGCACGCACGTGGCGCCCTACGGCGTGGCGCCGTACTACTTCTACTTCGCCCATCACTACGCGGCCCAGGCGATCGAACTGCTGCCCGGACCGGAGCGCGGCGAGTACCGCCGACGCCTGCGCGAGCTGCTCTACGAGGTGCGCCTGCCCGACGGGTCCTGGAATGACCGCGTGTTCCCACGCACGGCCAACTACGGCACGGCCATGTCCGTGCTCGCCCTGCTCATGCCGGAGCTGCCCACCGCACCGCGCTGGCAGGGCGCATGGGACGCGGCCGACGTGCCCCACGGCAAGGGCGTGCCGACGGACGCCACCGAGGAGCGAGGAGCCGGCACGCCCGAGGGTGCCGCGGCCGACGGCGCCGTGACCGAGGAGCTCTGAGCGCGCCCGCCCCGCTTCCGGGCGGCCATTCGTCACGTCGCGACGAACCTGGTGAGAAGTCCAGGCTAGAATGCGCGACACCGAGAGGGGAGGGTCCGGCGACTTGTCCCCGGCCTGCCGACGAAGCCCCGGAGTCCCGTCCCGATGACATCAACCGCTCGCCCCGCGCTTGCCCGCTTGTTCTGCGCCACGTTGCTCGGCCTCTCGCTCACGCCCGGCCTCGTCGGCCAGGAACAGCAGGTCACGATCGAGGCGCTGCCGGTGGCCGACGGCCTGTACATGCTCACGGGCCAGGGCGGCAACATCGGCGTGTCCGTGGGCGACGACGGCGTGTTCATGGTGGACGATCAGTTCGCGCCGCTGACCGAGCAGATCCTCGCCGCCGTGGGCAAGCTGAGTGATCGACCGGTGCGCTTCCTGGCCAACACCCATTGGCACGGTGATCACACCGGGGGCAACGAGAACCTGGGCCGCGCGGGCGTGCTGATCGTCGCGCACGCCAACGTTCGCGAGCGCATGAGCACCGAGCAGTTCATGGAGGCCTTCGGTCGCAAGGTGCCGCCCTCGCCGCCCGAGGCCCTGCCGGTGGTGACCTTCGCCGACTCGGTGACGTTCCACTGGAATGGAGACGAGCTGCACGTCTTCCACGTGCCCCACGCGCACACCGATGGGGACGCGATCATCCACTTCAAGCGCAGCAACGCCTTCCACATGGGCGACACGTTCTTCAAGGGCAGCTACCCGTTCATCGATCACAGCAGCGGTGGCTCGATCCACGGCGTGATCGCGGCGGCCCACGCGGTGCTGGAGCGCGCCGACGACGACACGAAGATCATCCCCGGGCACGGGACCCTGGCGACACCCGCCGACCTGCGCGCCTACGTCGGCATGCTCGAGACCGTGCGCGATGGCATCCAGCCCATGATCGACGCGGGCAAGAGCCGCGACGAGGTCGTGGCCGCCAAGCCCACCGCCAAACTGGATGGCGACTGGGGCAAGGGCTTCATGCGCCCGGACATGTGGGTCGGCATCGTGTACGAGAGCATGCTCGGTGACGATCGGGATGGCGAGGCGCGGGGGCGGTAGTTCGGCGAGCCGAGTTGGGGCCCATTCGGGGCCCAAGGAAGAATCCGCGACGGCGCATGTGTCGGAGGCCCGTCGCCGTGCGAGGCCGGGCCCGCCCCGCGGGAAGAGGCCGCGCCGGCCCCGAGGAAGACGCGGGCGCCTGACCCGCTTCGGGCGGCTTCACTCCCCCCCGGGAGGTGGCAGCCGTCTTGGTGTCGAATCCAGGTGTTGGCCGCCGGACGACGGCCGATTCCCTGACAGGTCAGGCGTCCGCGGTCCTCCCGCCCCGGGAGGTCAGGGGCGGCAGGTACGAGCTGACTCCAGGGGTTTCGGCAACGTTCGGGGCGCGGTCGGTCGGTGGAGTCGCCCAAGGTGGACGCTCCCGGGACGAGCCGTCGGGCGCCCAAGCACGACGTAACGCGAAGAACATCCGGCCCGTCCTGCCCCCGGGGGTTGACCCGCTTGCCGGTCCGCGGATCATCCACGGGCTGATGTGCACCCGTAGCTCAGCTGGATAGAGCGCCTGCCTCCGGAGCAGGAGGTCACAGGTTCGAATCCTGTCGGGTGTACCAGTCCTTCTCCCCGTGCGCGTGGGGCGCGCCGCCCCGGGGAGAGCGCCACCCCGGCGGGCCAGTCTGCGTCCGGAGCCTGCTCCTTGGTGGCTCGCACGGGCGCTCGTCGGCGGGTTAGCCTCCGGTCATGAAGCGCCAGGACAAGGCGGACCGGGTCGGGGTGATCCTCGACGAGCTGTACCCCACCACGCCGGTGCCGCTCGAGCATCGGGACGCGTACACGCTGCTGGTGGCCGTGCTGTTGTCGGCGCAGTGCACCGACGTGCGCGTGAACCAGGTCACGCCGGCGTTGTTCGCGCTGGCCTTGACGCCCGAGGAGATGGGGCGGCTCACGGCGGCGCGCATCCGCAGCGTGATCAAACCGTGCGGCCTGTCACCGGCGAAGTCGAAGAACATCCGGGCCCTGTCGCGACTGATCGTCGAGCGGCATGACGGCGAGGTGCCGCGCACGTTCGAGGAACTCGAGGCGTTGCCCGGCGTGGGGCACAAGACGGCCAGTGTGGTCATGGCCCAGGCGTTCGGCGTCCCGGCGTTCGCCGTGGACACACACATCCATCGCCTGGCGGCGCGTTGGGGACTGTCCAACGGACGCAGCGTCGAACACACCGAGCGCGACCTGAAGAAGTTGTTCGCGCGCGAGAGCTGGGGGCTCCGGCACCTGCAGATCATCTACTTCGGTCGCGAGCACTGCCCCGCGCGCGGGCACGACCTGGCGACGTGTCCGATCTGTTCCTGGGCCGCGAGCAAGAAGCGTGTGGCCGAGGAAGGGCGGCGTGCGCCGGCTCGCCGGGCGGCGTCCCGCACCTGATCGGTGGGGCGCCGTGACGAACGGGACCGGGCGACGCCCTTGCGGACGCCACCCGGCCCCGGCTCCTCGTCACCACACAAGGAGTGGTGGTTCTTCTAGCGCCGCCCGGCGTGTTCGGCCACGGGGCGGCGTGCTGCCGTGCCGCGTGAGTGCGATCGGGCGCCGGTCGGCAGCGGTTGAGCCCGGGTGGACACGAGCGTGACGTGCAGGCCGTCGAGGCCTGCTGCGGTGAGGGTCTCCAGGTCCTCGGCGCTCAAGAGCGTGACCGTGGTGGTTCCGCCCTGGGGCAACGGTGCGAGGGTGAGCAAGACCGCGGGCTCTCGCTCCGAGGGCGCCGCGAAGATGGCCACCCAGCCTTCGGCTGCTCCGGTCAACTCCAGTTCGAGTGCGCCCGCGGGGGTGGTGCGCGTGGCCACTGCGATCCGCGGGCCCTCTGACGGCGCTGGACCTGCGCGGCGGCCCGGCCCGGAAGTCAGCGTGGCGGGGTTCAGCGTCACGCCGCCCGCAGGGATGTCCAGCAGGACGGTCGATGCGGACACCGAGCCGTCCGCGGGTGCTTCTACCGTGGGCTTGGGCGCGGCGTGGGGGGCGGGTGCGCCGATCAGCGGGTTCGTGCCCACGTCGCCCTGGGCGCTGACGTGGTTGCCGAGCGCCGGCACGAACATGGCGAGGGCGAGCAGGAAGGTGTTGCGCATGTGATCACGCACGGTGCGTCTCCTTGGCTTCGCGCACGCGTCGCGCGAGATCGGGAGCGTGTTGCTCCCAGTGGGCGAACAGCGCGGGGTAGTCCCGGGCGGCGAGGACTTCCCAGGGGCTGACCTCATCCGTCTCCGCCATGAACCGGGCGGCGCGGTCGGCTGCGTGGTGCGCTGCCGGCGCGCGACGTGCCAGGAGTCCGTCGGTGATCAGGAACAGGTTGGCCGGGTGGCCGCTCGTGTGGCTTGCGTCGTGTTCCACGGCCGACCAGAGGCGTTGCA
>JAJDEQ010000131.1 GCA_029259695.1 Planctomycetota bacterium | reverse complement strand
TTCCCGTTCTTTCCCGATCGCTACTGGGAGGGCAACAGCTGGGACTCGCCGGAGAAGCTCTGGGAGCACAGCCCGCTGAAGTACCTCGGCAACTGCAAGACGCCGACGCTGATCATCCACTCCGAGGGCGACCTGCGCTGCAACATCGAGCAGGCCGACCAGGTCTTCGCCGCGCTCAAGCACCGCGGTGTGCCCACGCGCCTGGTGCGCTACCCGGCCAGCACCAGTCACGGCATGAGCCGCGCCGGCCCGCCCGACCTGCGCATGCACCGCCTGCACCAGATCCTCGACTGGTGGGAGCGCTGGCTCCACAAGCGTCGCTGAGCTCAGCCCATCCAGAAGCCCTTGCGGTGCGTCACGCCCAGCACCTTCTTGCACGACGGGCACATGTAGACGTACCGCTTGCCCAGCATGGTCTCGATGGTACGGAACCAGATCTCGCTCACGCCTCGCTCGCAGTGCGGACAGACCGGCGTGACGTCTTCCTTCTGAACGCTCTTCAGCACGACTCCCTCCAACGGCGCGCGACTCACACGAAGGTCGCGATCTCCTCCAGGGGCTTGCGCCGGATGTCGGGCACCACGGCATCGTCGGCGGGGTAGCCCACCACGAGCAGCAGGAAGGCGCGCTCGGACGCGGGACGGTCGAGCACCTGGTTGAGGAAGTTCATCGGGCTGGGCGTGTGGGTCAGCGACGCGAGTCCCGCGTGGTGCACCGCCGCGATGAGCATGCCCGTCGCCAGCCCCACCGACTCCACGGCGTAGTAGTGCTTCACCCGCGTGCCGTCGTCGCGCAGGTCGTAGCTGCGTGAGAAGACGGCGATCAGGTAGGGCGCCGTCTCCAGGTAGGGCTTGTGCTCGTCCGTGCCCAGGGGCGCGAGCGCGGCCAGCCACTCCGGCGGCGCGCGGGAGGCGTAGAACTCCCGCTCCTCCTCTTCGGCGGCCGCGCGGATCTTGCGCTTGGTCTCGGGATCGCTCACGACCACGAACGACCACGGTTGCAAGTTGGCACCGCTGGGTGCCGAGCCGGCGGCGCGCAGGCAGTTCTCGATCACCTCGCGGGCGACCGGACGATCGGAGAACTCACGGATCGTCCGGCGCCGCCTGAGCTCGTCGTAGAACGCCGCCGAGCGCTCCAGCATCTCCGGCGGTGCGTACTCGTGGAAGCTGAACGGCACGAACTCGTACTTCGTCATGGGGTTGCATTCCATCCGCTGTGGACCGCGATGCGCAGGCGGCGTCGCAGGGCCGCTGAACTCGTCCGTCGCCCCCCGGCTTGCGCAGGCGAACGACGCCGTGAATGTAGGGACGATCACACCGGGATGTACAGCGCCAAGCCCGGGTCCGCAGGCCCGGCGCCCGGCGGCGTCACCTGTGTTCGGGAACGTAGTCCACCAGCAGCGGGGGCTCGGCGTGCGGATCCTCCAGCAGCGCGAGGGCGGCCTGCATCACGGCCAGCTGCCGGGCCGGACGATCCGGGAGATCCAGCGGGTAGCCGTGGCGGTAGGGCACCCACAGCGCCCGCGGCGGACGCACCCGTTCGGCCACCCGGCGCAAGAGCTGGATGCAGACCGTGGCGATGCCGCGCCGCTCGAGTTCCGCCGCCACCAGGCCGACCGCCTGGTTGCAGAAGGGTCACACGGGCACCAGCAGGGCGATGTCGGCACCGTCGGCCACGAGGCGTTGCGCCGCCTGCGGAGCCGTGTCGCGCACGAGTCGCCCGGGCGCCGTGATCGACCCCATGAACGAGAGATGGTGCGCGGTGAGACCGGCGATGCGCCCCATGGCCACGAGTTCCCGCGCCCGTTCGAGCGGGAACGCAAGGTTCGGATCGCGTCCCAGACCGGTGTGGTCGAATGCGTCGCTGCGGTGGGTCTCGTGCAGGTCGGAGACGGCCGCGTCGGCGGGGATCTCGCGAAACGACACGTCGCCGCCCCGCTGCCCGTCGTCGAAGGGCTCCTGCCAGGGCAGCACGAAGCCGGCGCTGGACACGAGCGCCAGGCGACAGGCACTCAGCGGCTTGTCCAGGGGCGTCCAGGGCACCGGGTCGACGCGGCGCCAACGGTACCCGCGCAGCAGCAGCCTGGTGGAGAGGGAGAACTCGCTCGCATGACCCACGGATCCAGCGTCGCACGGATCGGGGCGGTGATCGATACGCACCTTCCCCGACGGTCCACAAGCGGGCTACGATCCCGTGTGAAACGCCGATCCTCCGAGGACTCCCCATGGTCGCCTCGCCGTGCCAGCGCGTGCTGCAGCTCTTCACCGCCGTGCTCCTCGCCGGTCTCGTGAGCGGTTGTGCAGGCACGCCGACCGACCTGCTCGTGGTGGGCTCCGACCTCGCCAACGAACCCTTCGCCTGGGTCGACGAGGACGGCACGCCGCGGGGCCGTGACGTGGAGATGATGGAACACATGGGCGAGCTGCTCGACCGCCGCATCGTCTGGCGCCGCATGCCCTTCGACGAACTGCTGGATGCCGTCGAAGCCCGGGAGGTCGACATCGTCTGCGCCACCATGGGCATCACGCCCGAGCGGGCCGAGCGCGTCGCGTTCTCCACGCCCTACTTCGAGACGGCGATCCGGGCCGTCGTGCGGCGCGGGCCCGGCGAACCCGCGACCCTGGCGGACCTCGCGGGGCGTCGCGTGTCCGCCGGCGCAGGGACCACGTCCCAGCGGGCGGTGGAGGCGCACATGCCCGACGCGATCGGCGTGTACGAGAACAAGGCCGGCCTGCCCACCGCCGAGCGCCTGCTGCAGCGCGAAGTGGACGCCGCCGTGATGGACGGGCCCAATGCCGAGGCGCTCGCGGCCGAGTTCCCGGAGCAGCTGACGCTGCTGCCCGCGTCGGTCGAGACCGAGGACTACGGGCTCGTGTTGAGCCGTGATGCCGTCCCGCTCACCCAGGCCGTCGATCGGGTGCTGTCGACGCTCCGTCCCGAGTGGCTGGCCGAGCTCAACACCCGCTACGGGCTCGTGTCGCTCTACGACCCCAGCAGGCGCTACGGCTTCTGAGCGCGGCCCCGGCACACTGACGGCCCCGCCATGGCCGTACCGGACCGGCGGGCCTTCCCGGCCACCCGTGACGCGGCTCGGCCGGGCGCCGAGAGCGCCCTGCTCAGGCGCGCCGGTCCGGGCGCCGCACGAACACGCGGAAGCGATCCTCGTCGTGATCACGGCGGAAGCCGAGCAGGTGGAAGATCTGCGGCACGAGCCAGCGCGCCCACAGGCGGTCGGCGAGCAGCGTGCGCGGCCGCACGGGATCGCGGCGCACACCGGGAAACAGCGGCAGCAACCGCTCGACACCCAGCCGGCGCAGCAGCGCCGACAGCTGGAGCCAGAACACCCGCACCTCGCGGCCGACGAAGAAGCCGTCCTCACCCTGGCCCTGGTAGAGCGGCAGCATGACCCGACCGTCGTCGGGCGCGTGCACCACGCCGTGCCTGTCCGACGCCAACCGCTGCCCACGCTTGATCGGATCGAAGTTCTCGAAGCCGAGCTCCATGCGGAAGTCATCTTCCGGCGCGATGGCGTGGCGGTACATCGTCTCGACCACCGACGGCAGCCCCGCCGACGAGACCTCGAGGCGCGACACGTGGTCTTCCCAGCCGGGCACGTGGCGGCTCTCCAGCATGCCACTCGACACGAGCGTCATCCACAGGATCGCCTCGTGGTGATCGACCGTGCGCGGGTCGTCGTGCTGCCCGCCCTCCACGGCGACGCACACGTGACCCATCTCGCTGTAGTACTCCAGCAGCGTCGCGCGCACGACTTCCTCGAGTCCCAGGATGATCGGGATCGGATACGCGAAGGTCAGCTCGCGATTCTGCAGCGTGTCGCTCATCACACTGAACGGGGCGCCGGTCGCCGACGTCGAGTGCAGGTCCAGGATCACGCACGGATCGTCACCGTGGGCGAAGGGCTCGATGGAACTCTCGAGCGCGCGCTGCTCCGCCTGTTCGGGGCCGTCGAGGCCCGGATCGCGCGCGCGCATCTCCTGGATCTCGTCCGCCGACCAGATGCGGTTCAGGTCGCGCTTCAGGAAGCGCTGGCCCGCTTGCAGGGCCGACACGTTGCCCACGAGCGCGCACAACCGCCCGCGCATGGGCATGGCCGTGCGTCGCAGGGTGGCCAGCACGCGCTCAGCGGCCTGCGCGCCCGCCGGCTCGTTGCCGTGGATCGCGCCGATCACCACCAGGCTCGGACCGGGCTGCTGTCCGCCGTACGTGCCGATCACACGTTTGTCGACATCGGCGACGTCGCGCTCGCTCCCGAGGCATTCCAAGGTGGTTCCCGTCTCGCATCCGGTCATGGTTCGCGCAACTTCTCTTCGAGCAACCTGGCTGTGATCTGGATGAAGTCCGCTTCGGTCACGATCCCGATCAGCTTGCCCTCGCCGTTCGTGACCGGCAGGCAGCTCACCTTGTGCTCGCGCATCATCTCGATCGCGGTGAGGGTCAGCGTGTCCGCGTCCACGGTGAGGGGGTCCGGCGTCATGATCTCCCGCACGGCCACCGGAGCGGTGCCGTCCTTGATGCCGCGCCCGACCATGCGCAGCACCTGGCGGTGCGACACGATGCCCACGAGCTTGCCGGCGACGTCCTCTACGGGCACGTGGCGCACGTGCTCCCAGTCCATCACGCTCGCCGCCAGGTCGACCAGGTCCTCCGGGTGGAGCGTGAACAGGTCGGTGCTCATGACCTGCTCGACCGTGCGGCAACTGTCGCGCCAGTCGAAGCCCTCCTCGAGCGTGGCCGGCTCCCACTCGTGGACCGGCTTGCCCTCCATCTGACGGAGGTACATGCACGCCGTGAGCGCCCGGTAGCGTTCGTCGGGCCGCCCGTGCTCACCCATCGATGCGAGCGAGTCGAGGGCCCACTGCGAGCCGGTGCGACCGCTGCGCACGCGCTCCTCGAGGATGCCCAGGTAGTGGTCGATGTCCACGGGCCGGATGTCCTTGCTCTCCAGGCCCTCACGTGCCGCGGGCAGCAGCTCGTTGAGGATCAGTTCGTCGGCGGGGACCGTCTTGCCGTCGATCCAGGTCAGGCGCGCGTGCAAGCCGTAGCGCGCGGCCGTGGTGAAGTTGTTCTTGGCGTCGTCGAAGCGCAGCACCTTGGTGATGTCGCCGTAGCGCGCGCTGAGGCTGGTCATCAGGCCGTGGAAGAACGCGGCGTTGGCGATCTCGTCGGCCACGGTGGGGCCCGCGGGCAGCGCGCGGTGCTCGATGCGCAGGTGGGCCACGCCGTTGTGCACGCCGTAGCAGGGACGATTCCAGCGGTACACGGTCCCGTTGTGCTGACACAGGCAGGCGAGCTTGGGGATGCCGCCTTGGTCGAGCACGGCCATGGGGTCCTCGTCCACCTCAGACGACATGAACACCCGGAAGCGGGCCACGTCCTCGCGGTAGATCTCGAGCACCGACTTGTCGACCCAGCGATCGCCGAACACGACGCGCGGGCGTGACTGCCGCGCCTGGTGGGCCTCGGAACGGGAGTCGATCGACTGCTGGAACAACGCCACGCGCGTCTCGGCCCACAAGCGGTGCTGCAGGAAGACGGGTGAGTTCACGGCCGCCGCGAGGACCGGGCCGGTGACGGCCTGGGCCAGGTTGTACAGTTCGGCGAACTCGTCCGGCCCCACCTGGAAGTGGATCTGGAAGCTCGTGTTGCAGGCCTCGAACATCACGTTGTCGTGACTCGTCTGCAGTTCGTCGAGTCCCTTGATCGACAAGCGGAACTCGCTGCCACGGTGCTCGAGCGTCGTGCGGTTGAGCCCCAGGTAGCGCGGCAAGGGCGTCATCGACTCGAGCGTCAGGTGCTTCTGCTTCATGGTCGGCAGGATGCCGGTCAGCAGGATGCGCGAGCCGATCGACTCGGCCGCACGCCGGGCCTGGGTCAGCAAACCCTCGATCTGCTGCTCCATGCGCCACAGGCAATCGTCCCGCAGGCGCTGGGGGCTCAGGTTGATCTCGAGGTTGAACAAGCCCAGCTCGGGCGTGAAGTGGGTCTGGTCCACCTTCTCCAGCACCTTCAGCCCGGTCAGCGCCGGGTGCATGGCGCGGTCGACCAGGAACAGCTCCTGCTCGGCACCGATGCGGCGCACGTTGGACTCGATCAGACCCGCGTCGAGCATGCGCTCGAGCGCCGACACGTCGACCAGCAAGGCCTTCGTGAACGCACGCATCGCCTCGCGGTCGAGCGTGCTCTCGGAGTTGCTGTCTCCCATGGGCGTCTGGGCGTCCGGGGGCTGGAAAACGGCGGATTCTACCTCACCGTGGCCGGGGCCGCCCGGCCGACCCGGGGGCCGCACCCATCAGCGCGGCGAGCTGCTCCCGGGCCTCGGTGCCCGGCAATCCCAGGCCGGGCCGATAGCCGAAGTGCTCCTCGATCGTGCTGGCCCCGAGACGGCCGTCGAGCAGCTCGATCCGGTCGCGATCCACCAGCGCGGGGTGGGGTGCGCCGCACACCCGAGCGAGCTTCAGCAGCTCCTGGCGTAGCGTCAGGACGTAGTTGGCCAGGCGCTCGGCCTTCACGTCGGGGACGAGGCCGCGGACCAACCAGGGGTTGTGGGTCGCGATCCCCGTGGGGCAGTGGCCGCTGTGACAGCGCTGCGCCTGGATGCAGCCCACCGCCAGCATGGCCTCTCGCGCCACGTTGAGCATGTCGCAGCCCAGCCCCATGGCCAGCAGCGCCGTGTCGGGGAAGCCCAGCTTGCCCGACCCGATCATGACCACGCGCTCGGCCACGCCCTGCTCCGCCAGCTCGCGGAAGACCCGGGCGAAGCCCTGCTTGAACGGCAGCGCGACGTGATCGGTGAACACCAGCGGGCCGGCGCCGGTCCCGCCTTCGCCGCCGTCCACGGTGACGAAGTCGACGCCCCGGGCACCGGAGGCCATCAGCCGCCCGAGTTCAGCCCAGAAGGCCCCGTCCCCCACCGCCGACTTGATGCCCACCGGCAAACCGGTCTCGTCGGCGAGCAGTTCGGCGAAGTCGAGCAGCGAGTCCACGTCCCCGAAGGCCGAGTGGGTGTTGGGGCTGATGCACGTCTGCCCCACCGGGATGCCGCGCGCCGCAGCGATCTCGGGCGTCACCTTGGCGCCGGGCAGGATCCCGCCCACGCCGGGTTTGGCGCCCTGGCTCAACTTGATCTCGATCGCGCGGATCGTCGGCGTGGCGGTCACCGTGTCCTTGAGCATCGACAAGCTGAAACGACCGTCGGGCTCGCGGCAGCCGAAGTACCCCGTGCCGATCTGCCACACGAGCTCCCCACCCTGTCGGTGGTGTTGCGACACACCGCCCTCGCCCGTGTTCTGCAGGCACCCGGCACGGCGAGACCCGTCGTTCATCGCCCTGACCGCCGCGCTGCTGAGCGAACCGAAGCTCATGGCCGAGATGTTCACGATCGACGCCGGCCGGAAGGCACGTGCCCGTCCCCGAGGGCCGCCCATGACCTTCGCGCAGGGCAGCGCGTGGGTCGCGTCGTAGCCGGGTTCGCCGGCGTTGGCAAGGGGCAGCGGGAACACGCTGTGCTTGATGATCAGATAGCTCCCGGTCCGCTCCATGTCGTTGTCGGAGCCGAACCCGAAGTAGTTGTTCTTGTGCTTGGACGAGGTGTAGACCCAACGCCGCTCGTCGCGGCTGAACGGGCGTTCCTCGTCGTTGCCCGTCACGATGTACTGCCGCAGTTCGGGCCCCACGCTCTCGAGCCAGTAGCGGAAGTGACCGACGACCGGGAAGGCGCGCAGGATCGCGTGGTTCCGCTGGGTGACGTCGTAGAGCGCCACGATCAGCAGCACGATCATGATCACGACGAATGTCGTCATACCCCGGCCTCCCGACGCGCCTCGTACTGCTCCCGCGTGATGTCGCACAAGGACACGTCCATGTCGAAGTAGCGCGCCTCACGACGATAGGTCAGGCCGGCCTTCTGCATCACGCGCAGCGAGGCCCCGTTCGCGGGATCGGCGACGGCCATGATGCGCTCCAGACCTGCCTCCTCGAACCCGAAACGCACGCTCTCGATGGCCGCCTCGGAGGCGAACCCACGACCCCAGTAGGGCTTGTCGAGCGCGTACAGCAGCTCGACCTCGTCCTGATCGGCGAGGTGGCGCAGGCCGCACCAGCCCATCGCCTGGTCGCTCTGGCGGTCCACCACGGCCCAGCGGCTGTAGCCGTGCTGCTGCCAGTGGGCCGTCATCTTGTCGACCATCTGCCGGCACTCCTCGCGGGGCACGACCGAGGTGACGCCGATGTACCGGCTCACGTCCTGGTTGGCGAACATGCTCGCGAGCAGGTCGACGTCGCGCGGCTCGAACGGCCGCAGCAACAGTCGCGCCGTCCGGATGCTGGTCACCACGGTGCTCCGTCAGTCGCTCGCGGGCTCGTCGAGCTTGAGCACCTGCCGCGCGCGCGCGGCGTCCGCGGGGTTCACGAGCAGGTCGATGCCCTGGGTGATGGCCAGGCTCTCGATGCCCCCGGCGTCGTCGCCCGAGACCACGGATTCGATCTCCGCCTCCTCGAGCATCACCTTGGCCAGCTTGGCCTCGGCCCAGCTCTCGAACGTCTGAACGGTGGTCCAACCCTCAGTCATGGTCACCTCGCCTCGTGATGGGCAGCGCGCCGGTCCCGCGCATCGGCGGGGCGCAGCGCACAGGGCCCCGTTGTCGCCCGCCCATTATGACGCAGCGCGGTCACCAGCGCGTCCCCGTCCCTTCGAAAAGGAGCCGCCCACCGGGCGCCCGCACGCCGAAGCGTGCGGACATCCCGATGGGCGGCAACCGAAGGTGCCTGACAGCAGGCCGTCAGTGACGGCTTACTTGTAGACGTTGGTCGCTTCGGTCTCCTCCACCGGACGCTTCAGCTCGTCGGTGTTCATGGTCACCTTGAAGCGGGTGTCACCTTCCGAAACGGCACGGACGATGACACGCCACTCGGCCTTCTGCTTGGCCGCCAGGCTCTTCAGCGGAGCGAACGTCAGCGTGTTGCCGCTGATCGTCCCCACCGTCGCACCAGTCGACGAGACGTACTTCCAGTTCGACTCGAGAGTGATGGTCATGGCGATGTTCGTGTCCGGAGCGCTGCCCTGGTTGGTCGCCGTGATCACGTAGGTCTCGGTGTCGCCGACCTCGATCGGATCCTCGACGTCGATGACCTCCAGCAGGATGGCCGGGATGCCGGCGAACACGGTCTCGCAGCTGTCGGTCACCGCGTCGGCGCAGAAGGCGCGAGCGCTGGCCGTGTTGCGAAGCGTGCCCGAAGTGGCGCGGGTCATGACGACCGAGACCGTCTTGCTGGCGTTGGGCTGCAGCGTGCCAGCGTTCCAGACCACGCGGTTGCCGGTCAGGCGACCGCCATCGCTGGCGCTGACGAAGCGGGCACCACTCGGCACCACATCCTCGATGACCGTGTCACGAGCCACGCCGTCACCGGTGTTCTTGACGGTGATGGTGAAGTCCGCGCTGCGGCCGATGAACTCACGAGCCTCACAGGTCTTGGTGATCGTCAGCTTGGGCTGGCGCACCACCGTGGTGACCGTGTTCGAGGTCGCCGTGAGGTTGTTCGAGCCCGAGGCCGTGGCCTTGTTGCTGAAGCTGCCAGCCTTGTTGGCCTGTGCGGTCACGTTGAACGCGCGGCTCTGGCCCGGGGCCAGGGTGCCGACGGCCATGTCGACCGTGCGCTTGCCGTCCTTGGTCGTGAGACCGGCGGGCAGCTCGTCCTTGATGCGCACGTTCTGGACCGAACCGGAGCCCGAGTTGCGGACCTCGATCTTGTAGACGATGTCCTCGCACTTGAGGACCTCGGCCGGACCGCTCTTGGTGATGCTGAGCTTCGGCTGGACCACGGGGATCGTGGCGCACAGGGCCGAGGAGTACTCGACGGTCGCGCAGCTGCTGATCGTGCCCTCGCGGGTCGCGGTGCCGTTGACGCGGATCGTCCGGGTCTCGTTCGGACCCATCGTGCCCAGGTTCCAGGTGTAGCCGTCGGGACCGCCCTGCCCCTGCGGAGCGGAACCGGTGACCCGGAAGCCGGCGTCGGCCTGGTCGCTGACGATGACGTTGTCGAGGGACATGTCGGTGAGGTTGGTCACCGTGATCATGTACTCGAAGGGCGAGTTGAGGATGACCTCACGCGGCACACCCTTGCGAACGCTGACGGCGCTCGTGGTGGCGTTGCCCGTGGGGAAGTTCATCGTGCCCCAGTTCATGTCGCCATCGGTCGTCACCTGGGCCGGCTTCGCAGCGGGCTTGGCGGCGACCGGCTTGGCGGCCGGCTTGGGAGCAGCAGCCTTGGCCGTGCCGCCGTACTGCGTCCCGGTCCCTTCGGACCAGTTCGCATCGCGGTCAGCGCTCTTGGCAGCTGCGGTGGCCTTGTTCGGCGTCGTGGTCGACGTGCCGGCCTTGGAGGTTGAAGACGCGGTGCTCGTGCAACCAGTCAGAGCGACAGTCGTCGCCAGAAGGGCCGCCAGCAGCAGCGTGGGGAATTTCCTTGTGCTCATTTGGCTTCGTCCAATTCCTACGAGATGGAGGTTGTGCGTCTGGGTTCGGGATTGGAGGCGCGGATGAAGACAGAGATCAACGATGTGTTCGAGGGGTCGATGAGCACTGCCTAAGTCACTAGGCGATGGCCAAGCCGCGTCCCGGTTCCGCGGCCGTTATGCCCGGCACGGCCCCGGCGGTCCCCTGACAACGGCGTTAGTGGACCGCCTCGGTGGTGTAGGCCCCCCACCTGTAGGGGGCCGTGGATCCGTCCTCCTGAACCCTTGGTCAAGCCACGGAATGCTAGCGAACGCGGCTCCACAGGTCGAGACCGGGAGACTCAACCTCTTTGATCTACGTCCAACTTCCGGCTGCGGCTGCGGCCTGCCCGCCCCCCCACTACGCAGTCGTGCGCAACAGGCACCGCCCTGGCTGCCCGATCCTCCACGCCGGGCCCGATGCCGGGCCCGGCTCGATCCTCGCTCCCCGTGGGGGTCTCCGTGGGTCCCTCCCCAGCCCCTGCGCGTCCAACGCTCAGGGCCCGGCCGAGCGCCTCCGGGGTTCGGCAGCGGTCTGGAGTGCAGCCTCCGGGCGCCGGTCGGCGCCCCGGCCGAATCGAAGAAACCAGCCGCGCAGGTTAGAATCGACGCAGGATCGACGAAGAGAAGCGCCGATCCCGGCCCCCCACCACTTCCAAGCCAAGGAGAGAGCCATCGCCAGCGACGGCAATCAGGACGTCTCGGCCTCGAGTCTCAACAAGGTCCGCGACATTCTCTTCGGCGAGCAGGCCAAGGCCAGCGAGAAGAAGATCGGGACGGTCGAGCGCAAGCTGGCCAAGGACCTCCAGGACCTGCGCAAGGACCTGCTCAAGCGACTGGACTCGCTGGAGGCCTACACCAACCAGGAACTCGAGGCGTCCGACGAGCGCTTCGCCGAGTCCCAGGGGGAATCGTCGACCTTCCAGAAGGAGGTCAAGCGCCAGATCGCCGAGCTGAGCAAGACCCTGGAGCAGAAGACGACCCAGCTCGACCGGGCGATCCGCGAGCTGCGCCAGCAGATCCTGGACCAGTCCAAGGGGCTGCGGGACGAACTCGGCGCCAAGGCCGAGGAGCTCTCGGCCGAGATCGACGCCGAGGTGGAGGAGCTGCGCGAGGTGAAGATCGACCGGGTGGCACTCTCCGCCCTGTTCGCCGACCTCGCCGTGAAGCTGGGCGACAAGAAGTCGGGGAAGAAGTGAGCTGAGCACGTCCGGCCCCCGAGACGGCGACGCGAGCAGCCCCGATCCGGCGCGAGCCCCGACCCCCGGGGCCCCGTCCGACGAGCAGACGGGCGACGAACAGCTGGCGCAGCTGCGCCGGTTGCTGGTGGGTGACGAGCTCGAGCGGCTCCAGGAACTCGAGTCGCGCCGCCCCACCGCCGACGAGATCAGCGACGTGCTGCCCGACGCCGTCGCATTGCGCTCGCAGCGTGACTCGGAGCTCGACGGCGCCCTGAGCCCCACCATCGAGGGTTCCCTCGAGCGCGCGGTGCAGCGCAATCCACAGCGCATCGCCGACGCCATCTTCCCGATCATCGGCCCGGCCATCCGCAAGTCCATGCGCGCCGCGCTGAGCAGCATCGTCGAGGGCTTCAACCGGGCGCTCGAGGAGAGCTTCACCCTGCGCGGTCTCGGCTGGCGCATCGAGGCCTGGCGCTCGGGGACCCCTTACCCCGAGGTGGTGCTGACCCACTCGCTGGTCTACCGCGTCGAGCAGTTGTTCCTGATCCACGAGCGCACGGGCGTGCAGCTCGAGCACCTCACGGCCCCCGCGATCCAGGCCCAGGACCCCGATCTGGTCACGGCCATGCTCAGCGCGCTGCAGGCCTTCATGCGCGACTCCTTCCCCCAGGAAGGCGAGCAGCGGGCGACGTTGAACCACTTCGAGTTCGGGGAGCTGCGCTTCGAGGTGGCAGCCGGCCCCCACGCCACGCTGGCGGCCGTCGTGCGCGGCACCGCGCCCAGCGCGTACCGCGAGCTGCTGCAGGACACGATCGAGCGGATCCATACGGCCGTCGGCCCCGAGCTGGTCGAGTTCGACGGGGACACCGGGCCGTTCCTGCGCATCCACGACCTGCTCGAGGAGTGCCTCGCCGAACAACGCGTCCAACACCAGAAGTCGCGCTTCGCGTCGTTCGCCAAGCGCGCCGTGGCCGTGCTGTTGTTGGCGCTGCTCGCGACCTGGATCATCTCGACCCTGTGGGGCAACTGGCGCGAAGCGCAAGCCGACGACAAGGCTGCAGCCGCCCGCCTGGAGCACGCGTTCAAGAGTGTCGAAGAACTCGAGGCCCAGGCGGCCGGGACGCAACAACTGCTCGCACGACTCGCAGCCGACGTGCAACGCCTGGCGGACGAAGAAGAACGCGCCCGCCAGGAACGCGCCGCCGCGGATGGCCGACGCCAGGTGTTGGACGCACGCCGCGCCCGACTGAGCGAGCTGCGCCGGGCGCTGGACGCCGAGCCGGGCCTGGCCGTGACCGCGACGGAGCTGGCGGCCGAGGGCGCCGCGCAGGCGTTCGTCGTGGCCGGGCTGCGCGACCCGCACGCCCGGGCGCCGCTCACGGTGGCGGCGCAGGCCGGGTTCGACCCGAACCTGATCGACGCGCACTGGACACCGTGGCTGAGCCCCGCACCCGACCTCGTGCTGGCCCGCATGCGCGAGCAGCTCGCCCCCCCGGCGACCGTCTCGCTGGCCTACGACGGCGAACGGGTCTCCGCCCACGGCACGGCGCCCCGGGCCTGGATCGAGCGCGCCGCCCTGGTCGGCCCCGGTCTGGCCCCGACGCTGAGCTTCGACACCACGGCCCTGCAACCGTCCGACCCGCCGGTCCCGGCCGGGCCGCTGCCGATGGACCCGGCCCTGGCCGACTACGTGCGCCGCCTCGCCGACGAGCCCGGCCTGGTGGTGCTCGACTACGCCATGGGCGACCCGCTGCCTTCCGGGCGCCAGCTCGTGCTCGAGGGCCTGCGCGATCCCGACGCCCGCGACCCGCTCGAGGTCGCCCGCGACGCCGCCCTCGACACCACCCGACTGCACGCGTTGTGGACGCCCTACGAGTCCGGCGACCCGGTCCTGCTGCTGGCGAAGGCCCGGCGCCAACTGGCGCCACCCGCCGGCGTGGTGCTCGACGGCGACGGCCGGCGGTTGGTGGCCAGCGGCCGCGCGCCAGGGGACTGGATCCGCCGGGCGCGCACCTGGGTCACGGCCCATGCGGCCAACGCCAGCTACGACGACTCGGCCGTGGTCGACATCGATCGGCAGGAGCTCGACGAGCGCGCGACGGAGCTGGAGCTGCTCGCGTTCTACTTCGAGCTCGCCGACCACGACGTCGACCTCTCCGACACCGAGCGCGCGGACCTCACCCGCCTGCTGCGCCAGCTCGACGACGCCGCCCGGCGCAGCAGCCGTCTCGTGCGCATCGTCGTCCACGGCCACATCGACGGCTCGGAGACGATCCGCGGCGGGGTCGAAGTGGCCCGGCGACGCGCCGGCGCCATGGCGCAGGAGCTCGAGCGGCTGGCCCCCGCCGGCGCCGTCTTCACCAGCCTCGGCGTGCCCACCGCCGACGAGCAGGACGGATTGCCCGTGGGGTCGATCCACCGCAAGGTGACGTTCGAGGTGATCACCTTCGGCGCCGACTCCGACCCGTCGGGCACCCCCCGGTGAGCGTGCGCAAGAAGATCTGCATGCTGGGCGGCTTCGCGGTGGGCAAGACCAGCCTGGTGCGGCGCTTCGTGAGCAGCATCTTCAGCGACACCTACCAGACCACCGTCGGCGTGCACATCGAGAAGAAGGACGTCCAACTGGGCGAGCGCGAGGTCACGCTCATGCTCTGGGACCTGCACGGAGAAGACGAGCTGCAGAGCGTGCGCTCGTCCTATCTGCGCGGCAGTTCGGGCCTCCTGTTCGTGGCCGACGGCACGCGTGCCGCCACCCTCGACGTCGTGCTGGCGCTGCGACAGCGCGCCCGGGACACGATCGGCGACGTCCCCGCGATCCTGCTCGTCAACAAGTGCGACCTGCCCGAGTGCGAACTGGACGACGAACGGCTGCAGGCGCTGCAGGACGAGGGCTGGACCGTCCTGCGCACCAGCGCCAAGACCGGAGAGCACGTCGAACAGGCCTTCGTCGAACTCACCGCCCGCATGGTCGCCGACTGATGTCCGAGCCCCGGGTGTCGTTGCCCGCCGGCCTCTCGCTCCCGCTGGCCGAGCACCTCGTCGACCGCGCCCTGGCGCAGCGCCACCCGGCCTGGATCGTCACCGACCGCGCCGGGCGCATCACCGAGGCCGGCGGCGAGCTGGCCTTCTACGGACTCGACGACCTGCAACCCGGCGCGGACATCCGCAGCGTGTCCTTCGCCGAGAGCGTGTTCGCCGCCCATACCGAACCGCTCGTGCTGCCCGCCGTCAGACTGGCGAACGGGCGCAGCGCCGACCTGCTGCTCGCCGCCGAGCCCGAGGCCCTGGCGACCCTCCTGCTCGACGCCGATCCCGAGGTGTACGGCGCGCGCCCCTACCAGCAGCTCGCCCACGAACTGCGGTTGCAGCTCGAGCGCGTGGCGGCCACCGGAGCGCAGGTGCCCGAGCAGGTCCTGGGCGCCATGGATGCCGTGGTGTACGGACACGGCGACGACGGGAACCTGACGCTGCTGAGCACCCCCCTGCCGTGGCTCCTGGACCTCGCCGGCCGTCACGACGGCGAACCGCCTGCGCTGTCACCCGCCGCCCTGTCACCCTTCCTCGAGCACTTCGTGGCTGAAGCCGCGGAACTGTGGGCCGCCGGGCAACCGGCCCGGCTGCGCTCGGGCCCCTGGACCGAGACGCTGCCCGACGGCAGCGAGTGCCCGCTGGAGGCCACCGCCGTGGTGGGCGCCGCCGGTGCGCGCGCCCTGGTCGTGCAACGACTGGCGGAGAACTTCCGCGAACGCAGTGCGTTCCTGCAGAAGGCGCGCAGCACCGTGCTCGAGTACGAGGGCCTGCGCCGCGAGATCCAGAAGAAGGAGCTGCTGCTCGATTGCCTGGTGCACGACCTCAAGGGACCGCTCAGCGTGATCGTCGGCAACCTGTCGCTCTTGCGCAGTCCCACACTCGACCCGGACCGCGCCCAAGGCCTGCTGGCGACGAGCCTGGTGCACGCGCGCAAGCAACTCGACATGATCCGGCTCGTGCTCGACGTGTTCTCTGCCGAGATCGAGGCGATGGAGGAGTTCCAGGTGGACCCGGCCACGGCTCCCGACGCCCGTGCGTGCGTAGAGGCACTGGTCAGCGATCACGGCCCGTCGTTCGAGCAGCGCGGGGTGCGGCTGCAACTCGATGCCCCGGACGACAGCCGCCGTTTGCCGGTCGTCGGCGATGCGGCCCGGCTCGAGCGTGTGCTCACGAACCTGCTGGAGAACGCCCTGCGCCACGCCCCCCGGGGCTCGACCGTCAGTGTGGGGCTTCGGGACGGCGGCGAAGAGGTCCTGGTCCACGTCGAGGACCAGGGGCCCGGCGTCGACCCGGAGGTGGTCGAGGACCTGTTCGAGAAGTTCGGTCGCGGTCGACGGTCGGGCGGCATGGCCGGCCTGGGGCTGTACTTCTGCCGCACCACGGTCGAGCGCTGGGGCGGCAGGATCGGCTACGAACGGGCGCACGGAGGCGGTGCGCGCTTCTGGTGTCGGCTGGTCGCGGCGCAGCCCGTCAACCCGACCGCCCCCCGTTCCTGACAAGGGTTCCCCACACCCTCCACAGCTCGCCGCCCGGGCGCCCCAGGTCGCGTTGCTCCCCCCCAGGTTAACGCTACCTTCACTCGACCGTGGAACGCGACCGGGCGTATAAAGAGTCGACCCATCCCTCTTCCGGAGCCGCGGCGAAACTCCGCCGGCGGCCGAAGCAGCACAGCATGGACTTCCTCAGCATCGAGTTCTTCCAGACCGGCCTCACACTCGCCGCACTGTTGGCCGTCGTCTTCGTCGGCGCTGCAGGGGCAGGCGACACGTCCCGGCGCTGATCGCGCCCAAGGCCTGCCTTCGGCTCGCGCACCAGCGCTGCAGCCGCCTGCTCACCCCACACCCCGCTCGCCCCAGGACCGTTCCAGTCGAGGCCTGAGTCCCGTGTTCCTGGGTCGCGTGTTCCAGCCGGGGCCTGAGTCCCGGCTCCAGCCCGTGGCCTGAGTCCACAGCGCGCCGATGCCGGCGCCTGGGAGCAGGAAGTGAGACGCGGAGTCACCGCGAAGTGCGGAGAGAAACCGGGAAGATCCACGCTTGCATGGGCCGCCCCGTGGAGCAGGTCGGCCCACGACACACGAGCGACCCCGCGCCTCAGCTGTGTCCGGGTCAGGGTGGGGATTCGAGGTGCTGTAACAGATCCCGGACACAGCGGGGCCGATCCTAGGGACATCGACGAACCGTGACTGTTGACGATTTGGACAGGAAAACGGCTCTCCATGGATCGCCGTGGCGGCCGCGTTGGCTGCCCGGGCGAGCCGACGGTATTCTCGTCTCTTGATCAGCCGCGGCGCGGCAGCAACCGGGGCGACGAGCAAGCGTCCGCCCCGCACGGAGAGCATGTGAGAGTCCTCATCGTCGACGACGACCCCGACTTCCGGCAGTTCCTCGAACTGGCGCTGGAGGGCGCGGGGACCGAGTCCACCGCGGCCCCGGATGGCGAGCAGGCGCTGCAAGCGCTGCGCGACGCCCCGGGCGGCCACTACGACCTGATCCTGCTCGACATCGAGATGCCGGGCCAGGACGGCTTCGAGTTGCTGTACGCGTTGCGCGAGACCGGCCGCGAGATCCCGGTGATCTTCGTGACGGGGCGCGAGAAGGTGGCGGACCGGGTCAGGGGCCTCGAGCTCGGGGCCGACGACTACCTGATCAAGCCGGTGGCCGCCGAGGAACTCGTCGCGCGCATCGAGACGGTGGTGCGCCGTCGTGAGCAGGTGGCGCCACTCGAGTACGGCGAGTTGTCGCTCGATCTCGCCCGTCATCGCGTGCAACGCAACGGCGCGCCGGTCGAACTGAGCCCGCGCGAGTTCGACCTGCTGTTGGCGCTCGTGCGCGCCAAGGGTGAGATCGTGTCGCGCGACGACCTGCTGCGCGACATCTGGAACATCGACTTCGATCCGAGTACCAACGTGCTCGACGTGCACATCGGGCGACTGCGCAAGAAGCTCGACCGCCACGGCCGCCCGTTGATCAAGAACGAACGCGGCCAGGGCTTCTTCATCGCCGCGTACCAGAGCGAGGAGAACTGAGCCACGATGCTCTCGCGCCGAACCTTCTTGACGTCCTCCGGCGCCGCGATCAGCGTGGCCTTCGCCGGACTGCGACAAGCACTGGCCGCCGGGCCGCGGGCCGCCGGGCCCGGCGTCGGCCTCGGCCCGCTGCGGAGTGACAGCGACGGCCGGGTCGACCTGCCCGAAGGCTTCCGTTACAGCATCGTGTCCGCCGCCGGCGAGACCATGGACGACGGCCTGCTCGTACCCGACCTGCACGACGGCATGGCGACCTTCGCCCGCGACGACGGACGCACGCTGATCGTGCGCAACCACGAGAACATGCCCGAAGGGGGCCGCGGAGCGTTCGGCGCCGGAGACGCGCTGCTCGGGAAGATCGACCAGGGCCGGCTCTACGACGACGGCCACGGCAAGCTCGCCATGCCCGGCGGCACGACGACGCTGGTCTTCGACACGGCGACCCAGAAACTCGAGCGGCATTGGCTCAGCCTGGGCGGCACGCTGCGCAACTGCGCCGGGGGCCCCACGCCGTGGGGCTCGTGGATCTCCTGCGAGGAGAGCGTGATCCGCGCCGACGACACCTACGCACGGGACCACGGCTTCAACTTCGAGGTCCCCGCGGGGGCCGACGGCCTGGTGCCGGCCGCCCCGCTCACCGCCATGGGACGCTTCAATCACGAGGCCATCGCGGTGCACGCCCCCAGCGGCGTCGTCTACCAGACCGAGGACCAGCACGACAGCCTGCTGTACCGCTTCGTGCCCGACCAACCCGGTCGCCTCGCCGAAGGCGGGCGCTTGCAGGCACTGCGCGTGCTCGAGGCCATGAGCCTCGACACCCGCAACTGGCACGACCTCACCCACGTACCCGTCGGCCGCAAGCTCGCCGTGGACTGGGTCGACCTCCACAACGTCAGCTCACCCAACGACGACCTGCGCCACCAGGGTTTCCTGCGCGGCGCGGCCCGTTTCGCCCGGGGCGAAGGCATGTGGGCCGGAGACGGCGAGATCTACTTCGCCTGCACCATCGGCGGCGCAGGCTGGACCGGCCAGATCTGGCGCTACGTCCCCAGCGCCGCGGAGGGCACCGAGGCCGAGGGCGAGACTCCCGGGCAGCTGGAGCTGTTCGTCGAGCCCAACGACCCCGGCCTGCTGCGCAACTGTGACAACATCACGGTGGCCCCGTGGGGCGACCTGATCGTGTGCGAGGACACCATCGGCATGAACCGCGTGCAGGGCATCACCCCGCGCGGCGAGATCTACCCCATCGCGTCCAACCTCGTGTCGGAGTTCGCCGGAGCCACCTTCTCCCCGGACGGGACGACCCTGTTCGTGAACGTGCAGCTCCCCGGCTGGACACTGGCCATCACCGGGCCGTGGGAGCGCGCGCGACAGGAGGGTTGAGCGGCCCGGGGGCCGGTCACACCAGGCGCACGAGATCGGGCAGCCAACGACCGGCGGCCCACACACCGGCTCCGGCCAGCGCGAGACTCACGCCGCACACCAGCACGATCTCGGCGGCATAGAGCTTCGCCACCGTGAAGCGGCTGCAGCCCATGTGGTCGAGTGTGCGCATCTCGCCGGCCCGCAGGCGCATCGAGAGCATCACGACCAGCAGCACGAGCAACAGCGTCGACACGGCGAGCACCGTCGAGAACGTGTCGAACACGGTCTTGAGCCGGAACACGAAGGCCATCAGGTCGTCGATCACCGCCGTCGGCACCACGATCTGGTACGCCGCGGACGCGTTGACCCGCGCCTTGATCAGCGTGCCGGCCTTGTCGTCCCGCGGCACCACGATGACCGCGGTCAACGGCAACAGCTCGCGCGCCTCGTGCAGGTGGAAGCTGTCGATGTTCTCGGGTGTGATCTCGTTGTACTCGATCAGCGCGCGGCTCACGCGCACGGTCTCCTCGGTGCGTCCGATCAAGAGCGCTTCATCGACCGCGGCCGCCTCGTCGTGCCCGTGCGAGATGCCTTCGATCACCCAGGCGGTCTTGACGTCCACGAACACGGCGTCGTCGTCGGCCGTCGAGCACGGGGCCAGGACACCGGACACGCGCATCTTGAGCGCGGGTGGTCTCGAGATGTCGTACAGCTCCTGTTGATCGCTGAACAACGCGTCGCCGGTCGACAAGCCCAGCCGCTCGGCGACAGTGGCGCCGAGCACCACGTCCCCCAGACGCATGGGCAGCGTGCCCTCGGCGGCCGCCGCGCCGCGCAACTCGAAGTACTCCGGGCTGGTCCCCACGATGGGCACGCCGCGGGCGGTGAAGCGCACGTGCAGCGGGATCGCCAGGTCGCCGGCGGTTCCCAGGGCATCGAGCTCACTGGCCGGGATGGGCTCCAGCGCACTGGCCCGGAAGTAGAGCGCGTCGAGCGTGAGGTCGAAGCGGTTGCCCTTGGCGCCCGCGAGCAGCGGCGTCCCCTGGGCCCGCGCCATGAGGTCGCGCTGGTAGTCGCGGATCAGCACGTCGGTCGCCGCGGGCAGGAAGACCGACAGGGCGATGCACGCCGTGAGGATCAGCGTCGCCTTGCGGTGGTGCCACGCGTGGCGCCAGGAGAGCAGCAGCACACCCTTCATGGCGCCGCGAGCTCGCGCATGTCGACCGTGCGGTCGAAGCGGTCCAGCAGGCCGTGATCGTGCGTGACCATGAGCAGCGTGGCGCCCCCGCGGCGCACCTGTTCGAACAACAGGTCCAGCGTGGTGCCCGCCGTGTCGGGATCGAGGTTGCCCGTGGGTTCGTCGCAGATCACCAGCCGGGGCTGCGTCACCAGCGCGCGACACAGGGCGACCCGCTGGCGCTCGCCCTGGGACAGTTGCGCGGGACGCCGTTCCAGCGCGTGGCCGATGCCGGTCGCCTCGACCAGGTCGAGCGCACGCCGTTGCACGTTGTCGTCGAGCACGAGTCGGCTCGAGACGTGGTAGGGCAGCAGCACGTTCTCCAGCGTCGACAGGTAGTCCAGCAGCTCGAACTGCTGGAAGACCATGCCGATCGTGGCGATGCGGGCCGCGCGCCGCTCGTCGTCGGCGAGGGCCGAGATCACGGCGCCGTCCAGCGTCACGCGACCGGCCGACGGCACGACGATGCCGGCGATCAGGTTGACCAACGTCGTCTTGCCCGTGCCGCTCGGGCCGATGCACGCGACGTGTTCACCGCGGGCGATCGTCAGTCGCTCGATGCCGAGGGCGAAGCCCCCGTCGCCGTACGCGAAGCGCACGCCCTCCAGGCTGACCATGGGCCCGCCGCCGTCGCCCGGCGACGGCGCAGCGGTGCGTTCAGCGCTCGTCGCGATCAAGCTCCGGACGCTCCGTTCATGCGCGTGCTCCGGCGGACGAGGCTGGACTGCTCACGCGGGTCTCCCGTTCAGAGGTCGCTGCCGGGCGGCACGAGTTCCTCGAGCGATGGCCGCTCCTCCGGCCAGGGCGGCGGGCCCGTCGGCGGCTGCGTCGGGTCGGGCCAGTCGATCGGCGCCGCCGACACGCGGAATTGCTCGAGCACCTGATGGGTGGCGATGCGCCAGCCCGCTTCCCGCTGCATGATCGTGTAGCGCGCCTGGTACTCGTTGGTTCGCGAGTGCCCGTGGCCCCAGTGCAACACCTGCCCGTCGACCTGCCAGCGCGTCACCACGTTGAAGCCCGCCGTCTCGTCGGGGGGCAGCAGCCCGATCGACTCGACCTCCATCGCCACCGGTCGCACGGCGCTCACCCGGCTCACCGCACCGCCCTCCTCCTGCATGATCAGGCTGCGGTAGATCTCGTTGTAGAGATCGTCGAGCAACTCGCCGTCCACGCTGCGGGCCAGCGCGTCGTACACGTCGCTCTCGTCGACGTACTCGAAGGCGCGGTAGATGTTGGCGTGCAGCGGCGTGAAGATCGCGAGCGCCTCCGACTCGCTGGGCAATCCCCGACCGCCCCCGAAGGGGTCGTCCACGTCGACCGTCCACACGTCGCGCAGCAGGAAGGCACCGCCGGCGATCAAGGGCGCCAGGAACCACAGGGCCCGGCGCTGGTTCGCAGCCGCGGGTCGCGCCCAGGCGGCCATGCACGCCACGAGGAAGCCGAGGCCGATCAACAGCGGCAGCAGCGGCAGCGCGATCGTCGGCGCGGCGCCGGGCGCCTCGGGCACCGGCAGGAAGCGCTCGGCGGCCGGTCCGCTCGGCGCGTGCCAGATGTACTCGGGCTCGGGCTTGGTGAACACGGCGAGTTCGTTCACACCGCCGGGCGCCGACAACTGGGCGCGGATCTCGAGCGGCGGCGTCCCCTCCATGGTCGCCGCCACGATGTCCGGCGGAAACGGTTCCCAGGTCATGCCGACCGTGCGCGGAGTCGACGTGACCGGGTAGTCGAGCACGATGCGCAGGCGGATCAGGGCGCGCGTGCCCATGCGCGGGAACAGCGGCAACAGGTTCAACTGCGGGCCGGTGACGTCGAAGCCGGCGTCGAGCGGCGTGACCTCGATCCCGTCCACCACGACCCGGTTGTGTTCCGCGTAGTACTCGACCAACGCCTCGCGCAACGGCTGCTCCTCGACTGGGTGCAGCGTGCTGCGGCTCTCCCGCGGGACGTCCACGATCGCGTCCACGAACGCCAGGTTCATGATGATCTGGAACTGGACGGCTTCGTCATCGATGCGGATGCGGACGTCCGCATCGGGGCCGTCCTGGGGATGGCGCGCCCCCTCGGCGCCGAGCCACCCGCTCGCGGCCGCGATCAGCGCGGGCGCTCCGAGCAGCCCCAGGACCACACCGAGCAGCGCGGTTCCGAGGATTCGTCGCCATCCCCTTCGTCGCGCCCGCCGGCAGCTCCCGTGGCCCCCAACGGCCGCGGAACCCTGACGCAGGCCCGGATCGATCCGCTCCCGGTCATGGCGAGGCCGTGAGTCAACGCCGCGGACACTTGCCGGAATGAGGACCATTTCTACGATGCTACAAACGATCTTCGCGCCCCGGCACATGCATTCCGCAAGGGCGACTCCGGCCAGCGCGCATTCGGGACGGGTCCCGAGCCCCCGAGCCCGCCTCCTTCGAGACACCCACGCCCGCCGGCGATCGGACCGCCGCCGCAGCACGCAGCGATCGGTCGCTGTCGTCGCACCGCACCGCACTCCCCGAACGTGAGACACACAATGACCCCACGCGCCCCCGCCGCACGTCGCACACCTGTCCTCGCCGCACTCTGCGCGCTCGCCCTGGCGTGGCCCACGTCCGGCACCGGTGCGGCGCAGGCGGCAGGCGAGGCCGACGCGGCACCCGAGATCCAGGGCGCGATCGCCACCACGCTCGAGGAACTCGGCGAGGACATCCGCGTCTACAACGACCACGTCGTCACGCTCGCCAACCCGTTCATGGAAGGGCGCCTACCGGGAACGCGCGGCATGGAGATCGCCAAGGACTACTGCGAGTACTGGTTCCGCGAGGCCGGACTCGAGCCGGGCTTCGCCGGCCTCACCAGTGACCCGGAGGCCAACCCGTGGCGGCAGCCGTTCCCGCTCGCCGCCACGCCCAAGCTGATCGAGCAGCACCTGAGCGTGGCCGACGCCCCGGACGGCGAGCTGGTGCCGACGTTCGTCGGCGGCGAGGACTACAACGCCATGGCCATCGGTGCTTCGGCCGACGTGACGGCGCCCGTGGTCTTCGTGGGCTACTCGATCGACGGCGGCCCCGACGGCTACTCGAGTTACGCCGACGGCGACGACCTGAGCGGCAAGATCGCGCTCATGCTGCGCTTCGAGCCGATGGACGCCGAGGGCAAGAGCCTGTGGTCCGAGCGCGGTCCCTGGAGCGCCCGGGCGTCCTTCGCCAACAAGCTCCGCGCGGCAGCCGAGCGCAACGCTGCCGGCGTGATCATCGTCAACACGCCGGGCGCCGACGACCCGCGCGTCGACACCTTGAGCCGCTTGACCGGCGGCGGATCGGGCATGCGCGAGTTCCCCGTGATGATGCTGGCCACGACGGCCGGCGAGCGGCTGGTCGACGCGATCCACCCGAGCGGCCCCTCGCTGCGCGCGTTGCGCGAACAGGCGGACGCAGGCGGCGGCATCGTCGACCTGCCCCTCTCGCTGCGCATGCACGCCGACATCGAACGGGTGTCGTTCATGGCCGAGAACGTGGGTGCCCTGCTGCCCGGCCGCGGTGACCTGGCCGACGACTACATCGTCATCGGCGGCCACCTCGACCACCTGGGCATGGGCGACTTCGGCTCCCGCTCGGGCGCCGGCAAACTGCACCCCGGCGCCGACGACAACGCATCGGGCAGCGCAGCCGTGCTGATGCTGGCCGACAAGCTCAACCAGGCCTACGCCGAACTGCCCGAAGGCACCCCGGCGCGCTCGATCCTGTTCATCTGCTTCAGCGCCGAGGAATCGGGGCTCAACGGGGCGCGGCACTACGCCAACAACCCGGTCGCGCCGCTCGAGCAGCACTCGCTGATGATCAACTTCGACATGATCGGCCGCATCCGCGACGACCGCCTGTCGGTCTCGGGCACCGGCACGGCCGAGGGCCTGGCCGATTGGGTCGCGCCGTTCTTCGAGGCCAGCCCGCTCGAGATCGTCGTGCCCGCCGGCATGTCCGGTGCGAGCGACCACAGCGCCTTCTACAACAAGGGCGTCCCGGTGCTGTTCGGCATCATCGCCGACTTCCACAACGACTATCACACGCCACGCGACGTGAGTTCGCTGATCAACCGCGAGGGCGGCGTGAAGACGGTGCACCTGTTCCGCGACATCGCGTTCGCGGCGGGAACCCGCACCGAGCCGTTCGACTTCACGCAGGTGACGGCCCCCGCCCAGCGCCTGGGCGGCAACCGCGCCGGCAACGCGGCGGCCGGCGGCGGCACACCGGGTGATGCCGTGTCCATGGGACAGATCACCGTGCGCTTCGGCATCAGCCCGGGGAACTACGAAGAGGGCTCGGGCGGCGTGCTCGTGGGTTCGGTCAGCGCCGGCACCTCCGCCTCCGAGGCCGGGATCCTGCCCGAGGACGTGCTCATGCGCTGGGACGGCCAGAAGATCACCGACGTCATGGCCTGGATGGGCATGCTGGCCGACCACGACCCGGGCGACGAGGTGAACGTGGGCGTGCTGCGCGGCACCGAGGAGATCACCCTGCCGGTGACGCTCAAGGCCAAGGACCAGGCAGGTCGGTAAGGACCGGCCCGGCGTGCCGGCACGACCTCCGGCGGGCGAACACGGGCAGGCGCGAGCGTGACCAGCGGCTACCGCTCCGACCTCATGTCGGGCAGGCACGTGCTCGTGACCGGCGGCGGCTCGGGCCTGGGGCTGGCCATGGCGCGTCGCCTGGCGGAGCTGGGTTCGGCCGTGACCATCTGCGGTCGCCGTCGCGGCCGGCTCGACGAAGCGCTGCAACAGCTCCGTTCGGCCGGCGGCCCCGTGACCGCCGTGCCCTGCGACGTGCGTGCCGCCGAGGCCGTCGAGGCCTGCGTCTCGACCGCCGAGGAACGCCAGGGGCCGCTGACCGGGCTGG
Source organism: Planctomycetota bacterium (assembly GCA_029259695.1). Classification (GTDB taxonomy): domain Bacteria; phylum Planctomycetota; class B15-G4; order B15-G4; family B15-G4; genus OFTM49. The sequence goes on along the minus strand of JAJDEQ010000131.1, from coordinate 32,216 downwards.
TGAACAACGCCGCGGGCAACTTCCTCGCCTTCACCGAGACCCTGGGCGCGCGGGGCTTCGACGCCATCGTGCGCACGAACCTGTACGGCTCGTTCCACGCGACCCAGTCCGTCGGCCGGCGCTGGATCGAGCGCGGCACGCCCGGCAGCGTGCTGTCCATCGTGGCCGCCTACGCCGAGACGGGCAGCGCGTTCGTGGTCCCGAGCGCGGTGAGCAAGGCCGGCGTCGTGGCGCTCACCCGCTCCCTCGCCAGCGAGTGGGGACCGCACGGCATCCGGCTCAACGCCATCGCACCGGGCCCGATCCCCACCCCTGGCGCCTGGCAGCGGCTCGTCCCGGACGAAGCCGCCGAACAGGCGCTGCGCGCCACCGTGCCCCTGGGCCGCTTCGGCACGGCCTCGGAGCTGGCCGACCTGGCGGTGTTCCTGTTGAGCGACCTGTCGAGCTTCGTCAACGGCGAGGTGATCACCCTCGACGGCGGTCAGGCCCTGGCATCGAGCGGACTGTTCAACCAGATGGCGCGGCGCCCGCGCGAGGAACTCGAATCCCTCTTCGAAGGCATGCGCCCCCCACCGCGGGACGGCCCCCGTTCCCCGGCAGCGGAGTGACGCGGACTCAGCGCCCCATGCGCGCGCGCCAGGTCCCCGGCTCGATGCGGAACACGCGCACGGTGAAACCGGGGCGCTCCACGTCCCACAGTCCCACGAGCGGCGAGTAACGCGCGTCGATCACGAACGGCGTCGGGTCCCCCCGCGGACCCGGGGCGAACTCGGCCACCAGTTCGTAGTGCGTCGCCAGCCGTTGCAGGAACTCGGCCGTCCCGCGCATCTGGGGTCGGCGTTCGAGGTCGCCCGCCAGGGCCAGGTGGGCATTGAAGGAGTCGGTGATCAGCCAGCCGCCCTGTTCGATCGCCGGGCGCGGACGGCCATCCGGTCCCGGCTCGACGATGCGCGCCATCGAGTGGCCCCGCTCGGGCGGCAACAACACGCGGTATCGGGACGGAAAGCGGATGCGCGGTACCGCGCCCTCCAGGAACACCCGCTCGTCCGGCGGCACGTTGTCCTCGAGCCAGTCCACCGCCTGGATCCAGGTGTCGTCCCGTGCCGCCAGCCAATCGTGGCGCAACAGCGAGAGCGCGGGCTGCGCGCTCGCCAGGCTGACGACGATCACCAGCACGGCCGCCTGCGCCCGGTCGCTGCCCGGCAGCCGACGCATGCTCCACACCCACGCGGGCGCCGCCGACAACGCCAGGAACGGCAACAGCGGCAGGGCGAAGCGGTAGTAGAAGAGGTCCTTGGACAACATGCCGGCGAGGTACAGGAGTGGGACGGCGCCGACGAGCGCCGCGCGCCGCGGCGTCCTGGTCACGAGCAACCACAGTCCACCCAGAGCCGCGGCCAGGTGTGCGTAGCCCACGAGGTACACACCGGCCTGCAGATACAGGCCCGCTCCGGGCGCGTCGTACTGGGCAAACGCGCTCTTGTCGCCCCACGCGGTGAACTGCCGCTGGAAGCCCTGCGCGAACTCGTCGAAGGCCAACACGCTGAAGGGGTTGCAGAGGACGAACGCCAGCAGCGCGAAGCCCCCGCAGAGCGGCAGGCCCTGGGCGCGCAGCCACGCCTGGCCGACTCCCCTGCGCGCGCCGGGTCCCTGTTGCTCACCGGTGCGCGACTCGTCGCCCCCGCGACTCGTGGCCCAGGGCCCCAGCATCCAGGCCATGGCGGGCAGTGCCGCGGCGACCATGCCGTTGTACTTGGTCGCGCCCGCCACACCCGCCGCGCAGGCCGCCGCCACGAGCCAGCCGCGCCCCTCGCGCCAGCCGCGACAGGTGGCGTAGAGGGTGCAGGTCACGAAGAACACCATGGGCACGTCGTTCACACCGTAGTGTGAGTCGCGGCCGTGTAGGAACGAGAAGCCGGTGATCACCGCGGCCGCAAGGCCGATGGCGTCACGATCGGCATCGTCGGTCATCAGCGCCCGGGCCGCAGCACCCACGAGCAGCGCGGTGAGCGCACCCAGCAGGGCCGACAGCCAGCGGGCGGCCATGGCCAGGCCGCCGTCGACGATCCAGGCGGCGTTCGCCTCGTCGCCGAAGGCAAGGGCGTGCGCCTGCTTCACACCGAACAGCACGTAGCTGGTCAGCGGCGGGTTGAGGAAGTAGTGCGGGTTGAGGTCGCCCCAGGACATGCGCTCGGCGATGACGGCATAGCGCTCGTCGGGATGGGCCATGCGCGGCGGCTGTCCGAACTCGATGCCCCAGGCGCGCAACGCCAGGAACACGGCGAAGCCGATCAGAAGCAGCGGCACCCGGCGCAGCGCCCCGCCGCGCGACGTGCTGAGTCCGGCCGCCGGTTGCTCGCCACGCGCCGGGCCCTGGTGCCCCGCACTGTCATGACCTGGCGCGTCGCCGATTTCGTCCACCTCCGAGGCGACAGAGTATCAGCCGGGCCGCAACGCTCGGCCGGCGACGATGCCCACCTGCCGGACCACCTGCGCCCCTCGGCCACCCCGCACGCCGAGCCGTCGGTGCGTCCAGACCATCCCGCGCACCGGGCCCATCTGCCACAATGCGCGACGTGAAGCCGACCGGACGCCACACCCCGCTGGTCGACGGTCTGCACGTCGTCGCCCTGGTGGGCCTGGCGCTGTGTCAGCCGCTGTACGACCTGCTCGGGCGACAGCCCACCTTCTTCGTCGCCCGGCGCCACGAACGGGTCGACGTGATCCTGCTGGCGGCCGCACTCAGCCTGGGTCTGCCCCTGCTGTTGATCCTGCTGCGACGGATCAGCGACCTCTGCTCCGCGCGCCTGGGGCGCATGGTCCAGGCGGCGTGCGTCACCGGGCTGTGGACGCTGGTGGCCATGCCGCTGTTCACCCGCGCGCTCGCGCCCCCGGGTGAGCAGGTCCTGCTCTGGTCGCTGGTGACGGGCGTCGCGGCCGCGTGCCTGTCGACGCTATGGGGCCCGGCGCGACTGCTGCTGGCCGTGCTCGCTCCCGCCACGCTGCTCTTCCCGCTCAGCTTCGTGCTCCACCCGGACATCACGCGCGTCACGGCGTCCGCCGATCCCGACTCGCGATCCACGGGAGTCACGCAGCTCCCGAGCGGCACGACCATCGTGTTCGTCGTCTTCGACGCCCTGCCGCTCAGCTCGTTGCTCGACGACGAGCTGCTGATCGACGCCTCGCGCTTCCCCCACTTCGCGCGCCTCGCCCGGGACGGCACCTGGTTCCGCAATGCAACGACCGTGCACGACCACACCACCCGGGCGATCCCGGCCATGCTCACGGGCCGGCGACCGGATGGCGTGCCCCGCCTGCCCATCGCAGCGGACCACCCCGACAACCTCTTCAGCTGGCTGGGCGGGGCGTGCCGGCTCGTGGTCCGCGAACAGGTCACGAGCATCGCACCGGCCGACGCCGGCGCCGCGTTCGCCGGCCCGCCCTTGAGCGAGCGCCTGCGCGGGCTTTCCGTCGACCTGCCCCTGGTCTACGCACACATCGTCCTGCCCGACGGGTGGAGACGACGCCTGGCACCGGTGAGCGATGCCTGGGAGGGCTTCGCCCCCTCGCTCGCCGACGAACGCGCCCCCGCCCCGCTCCCCGACGAGACGCCGCGTGGCGACGCCCCTGCATCCGACGGTGAGTGGCTCGAGCGACGCTGGCGCAGCATCACCCAGAGCCGACGCGACGAGGCCTGGCACGACTTCGTCGACAGCGTGGACGACGCGCCCACGCCGACGCTCTACTTCCACCACGCGCTGCTGCCCCACCGTCCCTGGACCCTGCTGCCGAGCGGTCAGCACTACTTCGCCAGCCCCCAGATGCCCGGCGAGTGGCGCGGCACCTGGGACGACGACGCGTGGCTGGCCGACCAGGCCCTGCAGCGGCACCTGCTCCAGGTGGGTGGCGTGGACGGACTGCTGGGCGAGCTGCTCGCGCGCCTCGACGCGCTCGACATGTACGACCGCAGCCTGATCGTGGTCTGCGCCGATCACGGCGTGAGCGTTCGCGCGGGGCACCCGGCCCGCGCCACCGACGAGTCCATCGCCGACGACATCATGCGCATCCCGCTGCTGCTCAAGCCGCCGTTCGCTTCCGGCGCGACAGGCGCGCTCGTCAACGGACAACACGCCGCCGGCGGACAACACCCCACCGACGGACAACACCCCGTCGACCGCAATGTGGAGACGGTCGACATCCTGCCCACCATCGCCGACGCACTGGACGCGCCGCTGCCCTGGCCGGTGGACGGACGCTCGGCCTTCGACACAGACGTCCCGGCGCGGAGCACGAAGACCCTGTTCCGGCGTGACGGCGAACCGCTCGACTTCGACGGCGCCCTGCCCGCCGAGTGGCCGGGCGTGAAGCGCATCGCCGACCGCTTCGGCACGGGCGACGGCTGGACGTCCTCCTATCGCTGGGGCGACGACAGCGCGGCGCTGTTCGCTGCACGGCCGGACGAGTTGCCCACGGCGCACGGCGTGCGCGCGCGCCTGCACGCCGCCGACCGCTTCGCCCACGTCACGCCCGACGGCCCCCGGGTGCCCAGCCTGATCAGCGGCAACATCACGCTCTCCGGAGCGGACGACGACGGGCCCCCGGCGGTGCTCCCCGAACGCGTCGCCGTCGCCGTGGGCGGCGCCGTGCAGGCGGTCGGCGCCACCTTCGCCCGCAGCGCACGTAACGCGTCCTTCGAACTGCTCGTGCCCCCGCAGGCCTTCGCACCCGGGCCCAACCCGATCGAACTGATCGCCGTCGAGGCGTCGGCCGCAGGAGCTGCCCCGCGCCTGGTGCGCGTGCCCACCCTCGACTACCAGCTCGTGCCCGGTGGTCTCGCCTGCCCGGACGGACGCACGCTGCCCCTCGCCAACGAGAGCATCAGCGGACGCCTCGAGCGAGCGCTGCGGCTCCCGGAACAGGAGAGCGTCCGTCTCGTGGGCTGGGCGGCGGACCGCGACGCCCAGGCAGCGGCCCACACGATCGTCGTGTTCGCCGCCGAGACCCCGGTCTACGTCGGCCCCACGGGCAGGCCGAACCGCGACGCCCCCTCGGACGGCGCGGGATTCGCCTACAAGTTGCCCTTCGACACCCTGCCCCAGGGCTTCGCCGGGACGGTCCGGGTCTTCGCCGTGGGGCAGCACGCCGCCGCGGAACTGCGCTACGCACCGGCGACCGCCTGGCTCCATCCCTGACGTCGGATTCGGCGCTGGCCTGCCCGCGGCAACGGCGTTATCCCAGGCACCGTCCTGTGGATCACCCAAGGAGCGACATGCCGGATCACGAGACCGAGTTCAAACTGGGCATCCCCTCGGAAGCGGAGCTCGAGGCGATCATCGCCGTGCTCGGCAACGCCCCCGCGCACAGCGTGCGACAGGTGAACCACTTCTTCGACACGACGGCCGGCGACCTCCGGGCCCGGCACTGCTCCCTGCGTCTGCGCCAGGAAGACGAACGCTTCCTGCTCACGGCCAAGGGCCCCTCCGGCGCCGACGCAGCCCACGACGCGCTGGCCTCGCGCGCCGAGATCGAGCACGAGATCGCAGCCGACGAAGCCGCCGCGATCCTGTCCGGCAGGCAATGCCCGCTGGCGTTGTTGCTCGAACGGGCCCGAGAGCCCCGTGCCGCCGAAGACAGGCCGGCTCAGCACGACGCGAGCGGCAAGGCCGAGGTGGCCCTGCTCGACCTGATGGCCGCTGCACGGGATGGCGTCCGGCTGGAACACTTCGGTTCCTTCTGCAACGTACGCCGACGCCTGGGACCGGTCCCGTTCAGCGTTGGATCGCGTTCGTTGTCGCTCGTCTTCGAGTTCGACCGGACCGAGTTTCCCGGAGATCGGATCGACTACGAGGTGGAGGTCGAGATCGATGCGGACGACGCCGACGCGGCAAGCGAGGTGATTCGCGACGTCCTGCAGCGAGCGGGCGTGGCCTGGAAGCCCATGACCAACAAACTGGTCCGCTTCCACGAGGCGGTCGCGAACAGCTGATCCCGACGCCGGCCGCGGTCCCCCGAGAACCGTGGCGACGCGCGGACAGCTGACGTAGCCTGGAGCCGTCCAGCCCTGCCTGCACCGGAGCGGTGCGCTTGTTGCACCACACACGCCAGCTGATCGCGCTCACCCTGCTGCTCGCGGCCTGTGGTCGCGATCACCCGGGTGACGGGGAGCCTTCCGGCACGGACCCCGTGCACACCACCGCGAGCGCGGTCGCCGCGGAGCTGGACGACGCGGAGCAGGCAACCCTCGACGCAGCCCGTCGCGCCCTGGCCGAGGAACACTTCGAAGCCGTGGAGACGATCCTGGCCGAACTGCTCGCCCGCACGCCGCCCCACCCCGAGGTGCTGTTCTTCGCCGGCTACGCCGACTACGAGCGACGCCTGTTCGAGCGCGCGGCCCGGCGGCTCACCGCCGCCGTGGCGCAGCGGCCGGAGCTGCGCGCCGAGTCGGCCGGTCTCGGATTCGCGCTGCACCACCTCGGGCGCTATGACGAAGCACACCAGGCCTTCGAGGCCGCGCTGGAGGCCGACCCCGACGCGTACCGGGTGCACTACGGGCTGGGGCTGGTGGCCCTGTCCCGCGGCGACCCCGAGGCGGCGCGGCGGCACCTCGACGAAGCCCTGCGTCGCGACCCCGACCTGCTCGAGGCGCGCCTCGAACAGGCCCGGCTGCTGGAGCGGGAGGACGCGCTGGACGAGGCCCTGGCCGCGGTGACCGAAGTCGTCGAGCGCTCGCCCGCGCACGAGGAGGCGCTGTATCTCCAGGGGCGGCTGCTGCTGCAACTCGGACGATCCGAGCAGGCTGAAGCCGTCCTGGCGCGACAAGCCGAGCTGGCTGCCGTGCGCGAGCAGATCGCCGCGCTGGACGCCCTCGCGGCCTCCGGTGACGACGACCCGGATCTGCACGCCGGCATGGCGGCGCTCCTGCTGCGCATCGGCGACCCGAACGAGGCCCGTCGCGCCGTGCGCCGCGGCCTGCACCGTTTTCCCGACGACCTCATCCTGCAGGCCCTGGCTGCGGACCTGGCCGAGAGCCCCCAGGGCGACTGAACGGACGCATGCCCCGATCCGCCCTCGTGATCGGACGGCGCGTCGCACGTCACCCCAGCTCTCGCCGAAGGTAGATCCGACGCGGTTCCGGGGTCCCTCGGTACCGTCGGAGTGCAAGCCCGCCCCTCTCGGAGCGCGCCCGCAGCCCCACGCAGCGGGTGGTGGGACGGGCTCAACCCAACCACTTCGAACCGCTCGACCCACCGGTCCCAACCGGCCGATCGACCCGGCGGACCAACCTGGGGGGGCGCGGGTCACCGATTCGCGGCGTCCCGCGAAACTCATTCGTTCGCTTCCACAACAAGCTGCGCCTCGCGCGCGAGGCGCCACCGTCGCGACGCCCAAACACCTCGACACCCCGGTAGTATCTGGTCACGCGGTTATTCGGGAAACGCTCAGCCGGGCACGGCAGACCCGGCGGCCCACACAGGAGAGGTCCGTGGTCTTGCCTTTGGTCGTCGTGCTCCATCCTCTCCGAGCCGCGAGCCTCGCGCTGCTGCTGCTCCCGAACCCGGTCATCACCCCGGCTCCCTTCACAGCAGTTCTCGCCACCCGCGCTCCGGCCGTCCAGGCGGGCGCCGCGCAGGTCGGTGAGCAGGCACGCCTCATCGGTGGCCTGTACGAACGCGGTCATCACGACATGGTGATCCGGGAAGCGAGCGAGTTCCTGAAGTCGAACACGCGGCACGCCGACGCGGAACTGATCACCTACCACCTCGCCGCGTCCCTGTTCGAACTCGATCGCCTCGCGGAGGCTCGCCCGCACTTCCAGGCTCTCGCCGGACGCTCGAACTTCCGCTTCGCGGCCGAGGCCAACATGCGCCTGGGCCAGTGCCTGCTCGAGGCAGGTGAGTACGGGGCGGCGGTCGCCGCCTTTCAGCGCACGCTCACCTTCGGCACCGACTACCTCGTCGTCCCGGCGACGTACATGCTCGGCGACGCCGAGTTCCGCAACGGCGCGTACGACGCCGCGACGGGGCGCTACGAGGACGTGCTGCGCCGCGACCCGGAGGGTCCCTACGCGACGGATGCCCGGTCGGCGTTGGCCTGGTGCGCCTTCCGCACCGAGGACTTCGAACTGTCGGCTCGCCGCGCCGCGGCGGTGCTGCAAGCCGGCCCGAGCCCCGAACTCGCGAACGAGATGCGCTTCCTGCAGGGCGAGATCCTGATGGAGCAGGGTCGCCCGGGTGAGGCGCGCAGTGCCTATCGATCGGTGCGCGGCGGTTCCTTCGCCGACGCCGCGCTCCGCGGGACCGGCCTGGCGCTCGCGGCGGGCGCCGACCACGCCGCAGCCGCCTCGGCCTTCGGACAACTGGTCCGGGACTTCCCCGAGAGCCGCTTCGTGCCCGAAGCCACGCTGCGCCTGGGCATCCACCGCCTGCAGGCCGGCGACGCGGACGGCGCCTGGCGCGCCCTGCGTTCCGACGAACTCCCCGACGACGCCGAGACGGCCTATTGGCGCGCACGCACCAAGGCCGGACAGGGCGACGACCGTGCCGCCCTCGAGCTGCTCTCCCAGGCGGCCTCACGACGCCCCGGCGAAGAGCTCGCGCGCCACATCCACCGCGCCCGCGGTGACCTGCTCGCCTCCATGGGGCGCTCGGCCGAGGCGGCCAAGGCCTACCACAGTGCGGGCTCGGACGACGCCTGGCACGCCGCCGCCGTCACGCGACTCAACGAGGGCGACGCGGCCGAGGCATTGAGCCTCGTGCAACCGCTGATCGAGCAGGACGATGCCGACCCGGCGGTCCAGCTCACCTACGCCGAGGCGTTGTTCACGCTCGAGCGCTACGACGAAGCCGAGACGGCGTTCAAGCGCGTGGCCGCACGCAGCGACGACGGCACGCTGCAGGCGCGCGCGCTCTCACGCCTGGGTTGGTGCCGCCGACTGCAGGGCGACAACGCCCGTGCCGCCCAGTACTTCTCGCGCGTGGTCGACGATCACCTCGCCGCACCCGAAGCACCCGAGGCGCTGTTCATGCAGGGCGTCTGCCTCGACGGGCTGGGGCGCGGCTCCGAAGCCGTCACGCCCTGGAGCACCTACCTGCAACGCCATCCCGACGGGGAGCACCGCCCCGACATCCTCATGCGCCTGGCCGAACTCGGCACCGAGAGCGGCCAGGGCTCCGAGGCGCGCAACCACCTGCGCACGCTGCTGGCCGACGGGGGCGCCGCATCGATGGCGCCGCGGGCCCAGTTCCAGCTCGCCGAGAGCCAGGCGGCCGACGGGCTCGACACCCAGGCCGTTGACTCGTACAGCACGTTCCTGGAGCGCTTCCCCGATCACGAGTTCGCACCGGCGGCGCGCTACGGCATGGCCTGGGGGCTCTCCAATACGGGCGACCACCAGGGCGCGGTGCGTGCACTGGGACCGCTCACCGCGGGCACCCGCAAGCGGGAGACCGACGCCGAGCTGGTGGCCTCCGCGCACGAGTTGCTGTTGTGGTGTCACCGCGAGCTGAAGCAACCCCAGGACGCCGAGCGTGCCTGGAATGCCCTCGCCGCCGCGACCAACGATGCGGCGCGACTCGAGGCCACGGCCCGCTCGGTCGCCGCCGCGTGGAAGGACGCCGGACAAGCGCAGCGTGCCGCGCGCTTCCTCGACCAGGCGCTGGAACACCCGGCGCTGGCCCACGCCCCGGGCGCCACGGTCGCCACCGCCGTCGAGTCCGCCTGGCTGGCGATCGACGAGGGCCGGCTCGATGACGCATCCCAGCGGCTCACGCGCCTGCTCGAGATCGCGAACGACGACGGCGACGTGGCCGAGGCCTGCTTCTTCCTGGGCGAGGCCTACTTCGCCGAGGCCGACGACGACCGCGCGATCCCCTTCTACGCCGCGTGCTCGGCGGCGAAAGACAGTCCGCTGCCGGCCGACGCGCTCTACAAGGAGGGCTTCGCCCGGCTGCGCAAGGGAGACCCGCTGGGAGCGGAGCGCTGCTTCGAACGCCTGCTGCAGCGCGTGCCCGACAGCGAGCTGGCCGGCGAGTCGATCTTCCTGGGCGGCGAGGCCGCCTGGAGGCGCGACGACTTCGCCCGCTGCGCCGCCTGGAACGAACGCCTGCTGGACGAACACCCCCGACATCAGGTGGTGCCCAAGGCCCGCTTCCGACTGGGCCTCTCGCTCGCACGGCTGGAGCGCTGGGAAGACGCCGAGCGCGCCCTGAGCGAGCTGGCGCGGCGCCACCCGGACTTCGAGAACCTGCTCGAAGCCGAGCTCTGGCGTGGTCATGCCCTGGTGGCGCTGTCGCAGGAGCGCGGGGCCCGTGCGGCCTACGAGCGCATCGTCAGCTCCGATCGGGGCGTGCTCGCCGCCCGTGCCCAGCTGAGCCTGGGCAAGCTCGAGCTCGCCCGCGGCGACATGCAGAACGCCCTCTCGGACTTCCTCAGGGTCGCGGTGCTGTATGCACACGACGAGGAGGTCTCCGAGGCGCTGCTGCTCTCCGGCCGCTGCCTGGAAGAGCTGGGTGACACGGCACGCGCCCACGACCGCTACCGCGAATTGATCGACAAGCACCCCGACAGCCCGTTCGCCACCCAGGCACGGGCGCGACTGAAGGCTCGCTGAGCAGGAGCCGCACCGCCCGACCACCGTCGCCACGCGCGGCGGGACCACGAGACACCCCCCTTCACGACAGAGGACCGAACGATGGGTGACACCTCCACGCAGCTGGACTCGCTCTACGACATCGTCGTGAGCGGCGGACCGCTCATGATCCCCATCGCGCTGTGCTCGATCATCGCCCTGGCCTACATGGTCGAGCGTTCGATCCGGCTGCGGCGCGGCCGCCTCAGCCAGGCGCGCTTCGGCCAGGAGTTGCGCGACACCGTGGCCGGCGAAGGGGCCGCAGCGGGTCTGCAGCTCTGCGAGCAGCGCGACACGTCGCAGGCGCGGGTGCTGGCCGTGGGACTGCGCCGTCGCGAGGCGCCCTGGGACCAGCGCGAGAAGGCCGTGGAGGACGCCGGCGCCCGCGAGGTGCAGCACCTGTCGTCGAACCTGCGGCCGCTGGTGGTGATCGGCATGATCGCGCCGCTGCTCGGACTGCTCGGCACCGTGTGGGGCATGATCGACGCCTTCGCCAACATCGCCCTCGAGGAAGGCCTGGGGAACCCCGAGATGCTCGCCGCGGGCATCTCCCAGGCGCTGGTGACCACCGCCGCCGGCCTGACCGTCGCGATCCCCACCCAGGCGGCGTACTACTTCTTCCGCGGCAGCATCGATCGCTTCGTGCGGCGCACCGAGGATGCCTACGCCGCCCTCAGCGACCTGCTGCGCGAGAGTCCGATGGAAGCGGCCGCGTGAAGATCCGCGATCGCGACCAGGAGGAGCCGACGCTCAACCTCACGCCGATGATCGACGTGGTGTTCCAGCTGCTGATCTTCTTCATGGTGGCCACGACGTTCCTCGACCCGGAGAAGGAGATCGAGATCGAACTGCCGGAGGCCGAGTCGGGGGCCGCCCCCGACGTCGAGCTGGAGCAGATCGTGATCAACGTGTTCTCCGACGGGCGCGTCGTGCTCTCGGGAGAGGAGATCGCGCGGGACGAGTTGCTCGCCGCGCTGCGCGCAGCCGCGCGCAACGACCCGGACACCGCCGTGACGATTCGCGGCGACCGACAGACGCACCACGAGTCGATCGTGCAGGTCATGGACGCCTGCGGGCAGGCCGGCCTGGTGAACCTGTCCGTCGGCACGCTCGAAGGAGCCTGAGCGCGCGTGGCCTTCTCCCCCAAACTCGGGCTGGGACGCTCGCTGGTCATCGCCGCGGCGCTGGTGGCCGCCGGGTTCTTCGGCGCCTACCTGCGCTTCCTGCCCTACCTCGAGCGTGAGGCGACCTACACCGACGGCCGGGCGGCGATGCAGCTCGACGACGTCGACCGGCTGCGCTTCGCGGTCTGGGACGAACCCGTTCCGCTGCCGCCGGTGATCAACACCGAGGCCGCCGAGAGCCGGCCCGCGCTGTCGCCGGACGGTCGTTTCCTGGTCTTCGCCGTGGGCGAACCCGGGCTCAACAGCGACCTGTGGGTGGCCGAGATGATCGACGGCGAGCCCACCGACCCGCGTCCGCTCGCGGCGCTGAACACGTCGCGCGACGAGCTGGCGCCGGCCTTCGGGCCGGGCGAGATCTACTTCGCGTCGGGCCGTGGAGGCGGCCGCGGGGGCCTCGACCTGTACCGCGCCGCGTGGGACGAGGGCGTGTCGGGCGACGTGGAGTCGCTGGGACGGGAGATCAACACCGAGGCGGACGAGACCGACCCGGCGACCCTGCCCGGCACCGGTGCCCTGGCCTTCGCGTCCAACCGCCACCGCGGTCGGCGCAGTGACCACGACCTGTACCTCGCCGTGCCGACCGTGCGCGCCGTCGAAGAACCGACGGGCGACCCGTCAAAGACCGGGCCGCGCAGCGAGCGCGCCGGCTGGGACGTGCAATCGTTCGAGGCCATCAACACCGGCGCCGAGGAACGCGAGCCGGCCTTCACGGCTGACGGACACGGCGTCGTGTTCGCGTCCGATCGGCGCACCGAGGGCGACTTCGACCTGTACCGCAGCATGCAGAGCCTCGGGCTGTGGCAGCCGGCGGAACGCGTGACGGGGCTCGACACGGTCGGCGCCTCCGAGCGGGGCCCGTGGTTGTCACCCGACGGGTTCACGCTGCTGTTCAGCCACGCCCCCGCGGGTCGCACGCCCGACCTCCAGCGGGCCCGGTCGATCGAGCTGTTCCAACTGCCCGGCCGGCCCGTGGGCTGGCTGGATCTCACGATCCTGTCGCTGCTGCTGTTGCTTGCCCTGCTCGCGTGGCTCGGCAGGCGCTGGGAAGCGCTCGACATCCTCTACAAGTGCGTGCTCGTCTCGCTGCTCGTGCACCTGCTGCTGATGCTGTGGTTCCGCGACGTCGTGGTCGAGCCCGAACCCGTCGAGCTGGGCGAACCGGGGCGCACCTTCCGGGTGCAGCTCGCACCCTCGCAGCAAGCCATCGCACGCACGCAGGAACGCTCGGGCGAGTTGGAGCGCATGCGCGCGGAGACCGCGCCGCTCGATGCGCCGGCACGCAACGAGGTGGCCCGGGTCCCCTCGCAGACCGCTCAGCTGCAGGCGACCGCACCGGCTGAGCAGGGCGCGCTCGACGTGCCCGCGGCGGCTCAACCCGGGGCGCCCGCACGACAGCCGATCGACGTGGCCCGGACCGAGACCGCCGCAGGGTCCGCGGTGACCCTCGCCGACGCGATCGACACGTCGGCCACGCGCACGGCGAGCGCACCCACACTGCGCATCGTGGCGGCCGACGGCCCCGCGCAGCGCGTGACCACGCCGGCCACCGGTTCGCAACCCGCACGGACCAGCACCGCCGACAGCTGGACGCCGACCTCGCCCGACACCCGACCGAGCGCGACCGCCCTGGCCCGCCCGCACGTCGAGACGCCGGCGACGGCACCACCACCGCGCCGCGAGAGCCCGACCGACCTCGCGGGCGGCCACATCGCGCGGGCAACGTCCGACGAAGTCGCCGTGGCGATGCCGGAGGTGACCGCGCCGGCACCGGACCGCGACGGCAACGACGGGGCCGGCTCCACGCCCCTCGCCGACGCGGCCATCGACATCGCCACCCTGGCCGATCGCACCCCCGCCCGCAGCTCGTCACCCCCCGAGTCCAGCGCTCCCGGCCGACCCGAGCGCAACCCGTGGAGCACCACTTCGAACGCCACCAGCCCCTGGACCGAGGCCGGTCCCGGGGCGCGCGACCCGCTCGTCGCCGGCACCGATCGGCGCGCCTTCGAGGACGGGCCCACCGGGCTCGTGAGCGAACGCAGCGGTGCCGCTGACATCGCCCACCCCCAACAACGGGGCCGCGACGGCAACGACGTGGCGCTCCAGGACGCCCTGCCGGGCGGCGGGCCCTCGTCCTCGCTGCTCGTCGACGGCGCCGCGTCCAACGGTCACGACACGCCGATCCTCACCGGACACGGTCGCGACGACGACAGCCTGGTGGCGCTGGCCACAGCCACGCGCACGCCGACCCGCCGCGGGAGCAGCGTCGACGGCCCCGAGCGCTGGCGCGCGACCACCGGCGGGTCGTCCCACGCCGACGTGCGCCCCACCCCCTCGCAACTGGCGCTTGCCAGCCCGCTCTCGACCGAGCTGCCGGAGACGGGCACCCACGACTGGGAACACACGCCCTACCGCACACGCGTCGGCGAGGCCAAGGTCGCCGCGCTGGCCGAACACGGCGGCAACGAGCAGACCGAGAAGGCCGTGGCCGACGGGCTGCGATACCTCGCCCGGCGCCAGAACGACGAGGGCTTCTGGGGCAGCAGCCGCGACTACGACGACAAGTACGGGCATGTCGCGGTGGGCAAGACGGCCGTGTGCCTGCTCGCCTTCCTCGGCGCCGGGCACACGCCCGGTTCGGACACGGAGTACTCCGACCTCACCCGGCGCGCTGTCGACTTCCTGCTGGACGTCCAGGGCGAGACGGGGCACTTCGGATACAGCACGTCCTACTCCCACGGCATCACCACCTACGCCCTGGCCGAGTGCTACGCGCTGACCAAGGAGGCGCGCCTGCGGACACCCATCGAAGACGCCGTGGCCTGGATCCTGAAGCACCAGCACCGTTCGCGCGATGCGCGACGCTCGGGTGGCTGGGGTTACTACTACCCCGACGCGCGCACCTACGACAGCTGGCCCCGGACCTCGGTGACGGTGTGGCAGATCATGGCGCTCGAATCCGCTCGTCTGGGCGGCCTCGAAGTCCCCGACCGGGCCTTCGCGGACGCGCGCACGTTCATCCGCAACGCGCACCAGCCCGACAGCGGCGCCGTGCTCTACGCCCACGACCCCGAACGCCTGCGCACCCAGTACTGGACCCTGCCGGGCTCGACGCCCGCCGGTCTGTTCGCCCTCTCGCTGCTGGGTGAGGACATCGCCAAGTCGCGCTACGGCAGCTCGATCCGCTACATCACCGAGCGCTCACCCTCGTCGTACCGGCGCGGATCGCAGATCGAGTTCGTGACGGAAGCCACGGGCAACGTGTACTTCTGGTACTACGGCAGCCTGGCCCTGTTCCGCCACGGCGGCCGGGAGTGGTCGCGCTGGAACGAGCGCCTGCAGGACACCCTGCTCCCGGCCCAGCAGGCCGACGGGAGCTGGCGTCCGGTCTCCCACTACGCCGACTACGCCGGCGACACCAGCAGCGAGCGCAGCTACACCACCGCGATGTGCGTGCTCACGCTGGAGGTCTACTACCGGTACTTCACTCCGCTGCTCGAAGTGCCGTAGACCGGTCAGATGCCCGCCTTGTTGAGTGCGTTGGCGATCTCCTCCACCGCCGCCGTCAACTTGGGATGGGCGCCCTCGAACTCGAGCGCCGCGTCGCGCAGGCGGTCCACCAGCGTCTCACCCTCCTCCGGGGTGTCGGCAGGTGCGTCGCCGGCACTCGGCTCCTGGCCGTCGTCGAGCACGCGATGGATGTCGTCCACGACCTGGTGCAGCAACCCGCCCACCTCGTCGTCCTTCACCGAGCGGGCCGTCGCGAGCTCCTGGTGGAGCCGCGCCAGCAGGTCGCGGAGTTGCTGTCTGTCCATCGTGGTCTCCGTGGCATGAGCCGCCGCAACGAACCGCAGCGGTCGGCGTCATCGTACAACCCGCACTCCACCGGGGCGACGTCGACCTGCGCCGGGAGCAGGCTCTGCGCCCGTGTGCGTAGGCCCGGCGCCCCCTCGGCCGACCGGCCGCGGGCTCCTGCACACCTGGGCCGCGCTCTCACGCACCCGCTCAGCCGCGACGGCGCGCCACGACGATTGCCGTCCCGTTGCAGCCCGCGTTGGTGCTGGCGATGTCCTCGACGAGTTGGACCCAGGCCCGCCGGTCTTCGTCATCGGGCGGCAGCCGTTCGAGCCGCTCCTCGGCCTCACGCGCGACCGCGTCGAGCGGCACCAGCCTGCGATCGAGGCGGCAGGTGATCGACAGGTCCCACGCCCCGCACGCGGCGAGCCACTCGGCCAGGGTCGCGGGGGGGATGTCGGTCTCGTGCACGTGCCCAGCGCGGCGGTCCTGGCGCTTCATCCACTCGTCGATGTGACGCCCCGTGCGCTGTTCGGGCAACGCCGGATCGCGCCAGGGTTCGGCGATCACGACGCCGGTGCGGCACACCCGCGCGAGCTCGCGCACCGCGGCCTCGGGCTCGGCGAGGTGATGGGCCACGTGGCGCATGCAGGCCCAGTCGAAGGCGCCGGTCGGCCAGGGCAGGGCGTGGGCCGACGCCACGAGCACGGCGCGACCGCTCCCGCGCGGACCGACGAGTTTCGCCTCGTTGCGTTCGACACCCACCGCCGGCACGGCCGCGGCGGCGCACAGTTCCAGCAGCCGGCCCGAACCACAACCCACGTCGAGCACCGAAGCGGGCGCCTCGCCGTGCAGGCGCTCGAAGAACGCGGCCTGGTGCACACGGCGATTCTCGTCGGGCGTGCGGAAGTCCGGACTCACCGGCACATGATCGCACCGTCCCGGCGGGTGACCGGGCCGCACTCCCAGTGCCGCAGGCCCGCCTGGCGCCCCGCGGCGAGTTCCCGGCCCGCGGGTTCGACCGGCGGCTCGCCGTCGATGGCCCGTTGCAGCACGGGCGCCAGCACGGCGGCGTAGCGCGTCATGCCCAGGTCGTTGGGATGGACACCGTCGGTCGTGCCCTCGTCGTCGTCGCCGATCAACGCCTCGCCGGTGACGTAGTGGAGCCCGGTGACGCCCTCGGCGCGCAGGCGCTCGTAGGCGTCGCGCAGGGCGTCGCGTTTGGCGCGCTGGTCCGAGCGCTTGCGCGGCACGACGTGGGCGTCGGCCAGGGTGCGATCCTCCATCAGCACGATCGGCACGTCCGGGCGGTCGGCGCGCAGCAGGCGCACGAGCGGTTCGGTCCGTTCGGCGACGCCGCCGGCGTCGAGGTTGGGCAGGCAGTCGATCACATACGCGCAGGCGTCGAGCTCGGTCATCAACTGGCCGAGCTCCGGCTCCATCTCGCCCTCGCCCGCGAAGCCCAGGTTGATCACCGGCCGCTTCACGAGCCGCCCGAGCTGGGCCGCGTAGCTCATGCCCGGTCGCGACGAGCACGAACCCTGGGTGATCGAGGTGCCGTAGATCACGATCGGCAACGCCTCCGCCGGCGCGTCGGGGCGAAACGTCGTGCCCTGCCTCACCCCGATGCGCAGCGCGCGCACGGGGTTGTACAGCGGTAGGTACAGTCGATAGCGACGCAGCCCCGGTGCGAGTTCGCCGGCCAGTTGCTGGGACACGACCAGGCTGCGCGGTTTGCTCACCGCGACCCAACGCCAGCGCCCGTCGTCACCCTCGGCGTACAGGTCGACGCCACTGACCGCCGTCGCCGGCACGTGCGGCAGCGCGAGACGGCCCGAGCCGAGCCGGTAGTTCACGTGGATCGTCGGGGAGTCGGTCTCGAAGAACACACTCAGGCCCGCCGGCTGACGCGATCGATTCCAGACCCCGTCGCGCACCACGCCGCGCGCACGGGCGGGCAGGCGATCGTAGGGCAGGTCGGTGTCCTCCCAACCCTGGCCCTGCACGCCCCAGTCCTGGGGGTCGTACCAGACCGGCGCAGGCGCGGCCTCGCCCGTGCCGCCGCCGCCCGTCGAGGCACAGGCCGGGACCAGCAGCAACACGCACGCGCACACGGCCACAGCCAGGCGCCGGGTCGGCGCGGTGCCGGGGCGGTGGGACGGCGCGCCGACGTTCATGCCGGACCGGGCCGAGCCCCGTCGGCTTCCCCCGGACCGTCCCCGGCCTCGTCGAGATCCGCGAGCAGCCAGGCCCGGGCCACGCGCCAACCGCGCTCGACGGTACGCGTGGACACGTCGAGCAGTTCGGCCGTCTCGGCCACGCTCAGTCCGGCGAAGAAGCGGTACTCGACGATGCGCGCGAGCTGCTCGTCCATCTGCTCGAGCCGGCCGAGGGACTCGTCCAGGTCGAGCAGGTCGGGGGCGTGCGAGTCGTCCACGAGGGACAGACGTTCGGCGTCGAGCGTGACGCGCACGCGATCGCCGCCGCGCTTGGCGCGCTGACGTCCGCGGGCGTGGTCCACCAGCACCGAGCGCATGGCCTTGGCCGCCAGCCGGAAGAAGTGCACACGGTCCTTGACCCGCGAGCCGTCCACTTCCACCAGCTTCATGTAGGCCTCGTGCACGAGCGCCGTGGGTTGCAGCGTGTGCGACGAGCGCTGCTGGCCCATGTACTGCCCCGCCAGTCCGTGCAACTCCTGGTAGACGAGCGGGAACAGCTGATCGACGGCTTCGGCGTCACCGTCGGCCAGGCGCCGCAGCAGGATCGTCGCCGTGTGTGCATCGGGGAGACCGGACATGGGGCGGGATTGTAGCCCAGACCGCTCCGTAGCCCACGTCGCCCGTGGCCGCCTGCAACGTGTGTGCTGCGCGAACCGCGGGCGCCCGCCGGCCGGACATCGGGCGGGCCTCCCGATGCCCTGATCCCCGGGGACCGGCCGACACGTCATGCCCTCGCCGCACAGGGCCCTTGACGTATCGGTCGATATCAGACTAGTCTGTTTTGCAGACCTTGATTGAGAGTGACCGTGCGACCCGACCCGGAGACACCGACCATGACTCGCGAAGCCGTCAGCCTGCTCGTCGTGACCCTCGTCCTGTTCGGCGGTCTGGCCGCATGGGCCGTCGTCGGCCAGACCTCTGCCCTGGGCGCCGACGGCGAGACGGCCGCCGCGCTCACCGCGCGCCTCGACGACCTCGGGCAGCAGCTGCACGCCACCCGCAGCCAGCTCACCCGCGCCGACCAGGACCGCCGGCAGCTCGCCGTCGACCTGTCGCTGTTCTCCACGCGCCTCGCGGCGCTGGAAGCCGGCGGACCGGGCTTCGGCGAAGTGGGCCCCATCGACGTCCCCGTTCCCGGGCTCGTCCAGACCCCGGCGGCCACGGCCGACCACAACGACCCGGACGCGCTGGAAACCGAGTTCGCCGACCTGCTCGCCCTGGGCATCCTGGACGACTTCGGCAACCGCGCCACGCCCGACCAGGAGGCGCGCTTCTGGGAGCTGGCGCGCACGACCAACGTGCTGTCCGACCTGATCGACAACATCGAGGCGGCGCTGGCCGCCGACCCCGGCAACGCCGAGTTGCGCATGGAACTCGCCGACGCCTACGTGACCAAGTTGCTCACCGTGCCCGCCGGCCCGGAGCGCGGCGTGTGGGGCGTCAAAGCCGAGCAGCAGTGGAAGGACGTGGCCGCGGCCAACCCGCAACACTGGGAGTCGGAGTTCCGCCTGGGGGTCAACTACAGCTACTACCCCTCGTTCCTGAACAAGACGGGCGAGGCCATCGCCGGCATGGAGCGCGCGCGCGCCATCCTGGCCAACCGTCCCGCCGAACCCCGTCACGTGCAGACCTACATCGTGCTCTCCCGGCTCTACGACACCCAGGGCGACGGGGACAAGGCCCGGGCCGCGCTGCTCGAGGGACTGAACCGCCACCCCGGCGACGCCGACCTGGCCGCCGCCCTCGCCGCCCTGCCATGAGCGCCGATCCACGCGTGCCCGAGCCCCAACCCGACGGAGGCCAGACCATGGACCCCCACGCCGCCGAACACGACCTCAAGCTGATCCACGACCTCGTCGACCGCACCCACCGGCGCATCGACCCGCACGCCTTCCACTACGTGCACTGGGGCCTGATCGTCCTGTTGTGGTACCCGCTGGCCAACTGGTTCGCGCTCCAGGGGCACGTCGAGTGGGTCATCGGTCTCGGCGTCGGCTCGGTGCTGCTGGGCTTCCTGCTCTCGGGCGTGCGCGAAGCGCGCTTGAACCGGCTGCAGCCGCGCCTGCCCGGTGAGAACACGTTCATCACGCGCCAGGTGAACCTGATCGTCGCCGGCTGCATCGGCGCCGGCATGGTGCTGAGCGGACTGGCTCCCAGCCTCGGATTCATCGACGGCCACGCCGTGCCCACCATGTGGGGCATCGTCTACGCCAACATGGCCTTCATGGTGGGCGTGACCTACGAGCGTGACTTCCTGTGGGCCGGCTTGTTCATCTTCGCCGGCGTGATCCTGGCCATCATCTTCCAGACCTACAACGGGTACATTCTCGGCCCCTTCATGGGACTGGGCATGATCATCCCCGGCATGCGCGCCGAGCGTCGCGTCCGCCGCATGCGAGCCGAAGACGGTGACACCCGAACCGAATCGGTTTGACGGTCTGCTGCTGTCCGAGGCGCGCCTGGGCATCATCACCGTGCTCATGTCGCGCAAGGCCGCGACCTTCTCCGACCTCAAGGCCCTGCTGGGCATGACCCAGGGCAACCTGGGGCTGCACCTGCAGAAGCTCGAGGACGCCGGCTACGTGCTGGTGAAGAAGGAGTTCGTCAAGCGCAAGCCGCGCACCACCTGCCGCATCGCGGCCAAGGGCCGCAAGGCCTTCCTCGAACACGTCGATCGCCTGCGCCGCATCGCCGAGGGCGACCACACCGGGGAGGGGGACGCAGCCCCCGACTGAGCGGGCGGGCGCGCAACGCACGACGGCGCCCGCCCCGGGGCCTCGCGACTGGCGAGCCGCTTGCGCCTCAACGCGGGCTCACGCCTCGGCGGCGGCGCGCAGGTGAGCGCCGAGCAGGCGGAACTCATCGGCCCGAGGGGAGCCCGGGCGCCAGGCGAGGCCGATGGTGCGGGCCGGGCAGGGTGCGTCGAAGGCGCGCGTTGCCAGGCCGCGGCCTTCGCGCGTCTCGAGCCTGACCGCGAGCGACGGCAGCAGGGTGATGCCCTCGCCGGCGGCCACCATCTGCACCAGGGTATTGAGGCTGCTGGCGCGGAACTCGACCAGCTCACGGGCGCCCGCACCGTCGCACACCGAGAGCGCCTGGTCGCGCAGGCAGTGACCGTCCTCGAGCAGCAGGATGCCCTCGTCGCCGAGAGCGTCGACGGCAACGGGTCCGTCGGCTCGGGCCAGGCCGTGATCGATCGGCGTCGCCAGGACGAACGGGTCGCTGAACAGCGCTTCGGTGTGGACCTCCCCCAGGTCCGCTTCGAGGGCGAGCAGTAGCAGGTCGAGGTCGCCCGACGACAACCGTTCGAGCAGGTGCTCGGTCTGGTCCTCGCGCAAGAGCAGGCGCAGTCCCGGGTACTCGGCGCGAATGGCCGGCAGCGCGGCGGGCAGCAGGTACGGCGCCACGGTGGGGATCACACCGAGGCGCAGGGTCCCCACCAACGGTTCGAGGAACGCGCGCGCCGCCCCCACCAGGTCGTCGACCCCGGCCAGCACGACCCGGGCGCGGATGGTCAGCGCCTCGCCGGCGGGCGTGATCCGCACGCTGCGCTTGTCGCGCTCGAAGAGCTGGACGCCGAGGAGCTGCTCGAGCTGCTGGATCTGGGCGCTGAGCGCCGGCTGGCTCACGTGGCAGGCCTCGGCGGCCTCGCGGAAGTTGAGCGTGCGCGCGAGTGCGACGAGGTATTCGAGCTGGCGCAGGGTGGGTGTCATGGCGGCAGGCGCGGAAGAACGGGGCGACGGCCAGCAGTGTGCACCACCAGGAGCCTGGAACGCGATCCCGGGCCCGCGCCCCTGGTACGATCCTCCCCCTTCACCACGGAAGACGGCAATGAGTGTCGATGGCACGGGAGGCACGGCGGCAACCGGGACCAGCCCCGATCGGGAGCTGGCGGTCCTGCGCTTCCAGTCGGAGCTGACCACCCAGCTCGACGGCGTGCGCGAGGCGCACAAGGCGCTCAAGATCGCGTTGCGCAAGATCCGCGACTTCTTCGACGCCGACGAGGCCTGCATCGCCGTGATCGAACCGGACCGCGCGGGCGCCACGCCGCGCTGGCTGTTGCCCGCCAGTGAGTGGGAGCCCGACCTGTTCGTGGGCTTCCTGCGCGAGCACCGCCCCAAGCTGCCCCGTCCGATCCTGCTGGCGTCGTTCCCACGACGCGAGCGCCCGTGGGGCATCATCGGCCTGCGCCGCAACGGTCGCGACTTCGAGCGGAGCGCGCGCCGCGAACTGCAGCGCGTCGCCCGCGCCCTGGGCAAGCTCGTCGAACGCGCCGACCGCCTGGCCATCGCCGAGGTGCGTGCGCGCATCGACGGCAAGATCATGGCCGAGCTGCGCCCCAAGGACCTCTTCTATCAGATCCTCCACGGGCTCCGATCGCTCACGCGCTACGACCACTCGGGCGCGCTGCTGATCCACGACCCGCAACGACAGGCGCTCGACCTGGTGGCCGAGCAGATCGCGTGGCGCAAGGGCAAGAGCCGTCACGTGGGCCGTGCGATCCCGGTGGACGCCGCGGTGCAGGCGCTGCTGGGGTCCAACGAAGTCTACGTCTTCGACCGCATCGACGGCGAGTGGACCGAAGCGCGCGGCCGCGATGCCTGCGCTCTGGCGCGCGCCCTCGACTACAACACCCATCGCGACGACGAGCCGGCGGAGCAGTCCATGCTCTGCGCGCCCTTCGCCACGCGGACCGGTGCGGCCGGCGTGATCAAGCTCACCGCCCGCCACGTGGGCTCGCTGGGCCGCTACGAAGCACGCCTGCTGCGGCGCTTCGTCCCCCAGGCGGTGATCGCCATGCACAACCAGGAGCGCGCCGCGTCGCTCGAGGTGGGCATGCTCGAGGCCGAGAAGAAGCACGTCATGGCCAACCTGGCCCGAGGCGTGTCGCACGACATCAACAACGCGCTGGGCTCCATGCTGCCGCTGGTGCAGCAGATGCGCGCCGACGCCGACGAGGAGCGCGTGAATCCCGCCGTGCTGCGCGACGACCTCGAACAACTCGAGGAGTCGGTGCAGGTCTGCCGGCGCATCTTCAACGGCATGCTCAACTTCGCTCGGGGTGCGGCGCAGCACCTGGGCACGGGCGACGTCCGCCGCGCCGTCAAGAGCACCCTGTCGATCCTGGCCGAGGGCATGCGCCGCCAGGGCGTCGAGGTGGAGCTGGACCTGGCCGCACGACTGCCCGCCGTGCGCGGCGACCAGGGCGACCTGGAACAGCTGGTGCTGAACCTCGCCACCAACGCACGCGACTCGATGCCGAAGGGCGGCACGCTGCGCATCGAGGCCGTGGCCCACGGCGCCGAAGTCGTGGTGACCATTCGCGACACCGGCGTGGGCATCTCCGACGAGGACCTGGCCCGGGTGCAGGAACCGTTCTTCACCACCAAGCTCCAGGGCAACGGCCTGGGCCTGTCCATCTGCCGCTCGATCGTGTGGGGCCTCGAAGGGCGCATGAACATCGAGAGCGGCCTCGGCGAGGGCACCACCATCCAGCTCAACCTGCCCGCCGTACGGGCAGATGGGAGCAGCGACGCATGACCCGTCATCGCATCCTCGTCGTGGACGACGAGCCGGGCATGCTGCGCAGCGTGGAGCGGCTGCTCCAATCCGATCACCGCGTGGCCACGGAGAGCAATGCCCGCGCCGCGCTCGAACTGGCCGCCGAGTTCGAGCCCGAACTCGCCCTGCTCGACGTGCGCATGCCCGAACTCAACGGTTTCGAGCTGGCTGCCAAGCTGCGCGAAGCCTGCCCCGACCTCGAAGTGATCTTCATGACCGGCAGCGTCCACGAGCTGGATGCACAGTTCATCCGCGCAATCCGCGAGAAGGCCTTCTACTTCATCCAGAAGCCGTTCGACCGTTCGGTGCTGCTGACACTCGTCGACCGCTGCCTCGAGCTGCACCGGCTCGCCGCGCAGAACCGCGAGTACGTCGCCCGCCTCGAACGCCAGCTCGACGAGGCGCGCGCGTTCCAGCACAGCATGCTGCCCCAGGCGTACCCGCGGGCGAAGGGCCTCGCGCTCGAGACCCGCTATCGCTCGTGCGAGGCGGTCAGCGGCGACTTCTACGACTTCGTCGAGGCCGACGGCCGCCTGTCCTTCCTCGTGACGGACGTGAGCGGGCACGGCGTGCGCGCCGCCATGCTCCTGGGCCTGGTGAAGTCAGCCTTCCACAACGGACACGGGGACGGCTACGCACCCGGCGCGATCGTCTCGCGCATCTCCGACGGCCTGGCGTCGTTCGACAGCGATCGCTTCGTGACCGTGTTCTGCGGCCGTGTCGACGCGCGCAGCGGCGTGCTGGAATACGTGAACGCCGGACACCCCGCGGCGCTGCTGTGGGGCTCGAACCGCGAGCGCACCGAACTGGGACTCAGCGGACCCTGCGTGTCGCCGGCGTTCCCCGACATCGAGCGCGAGGAGTCCACCACGGACATCGCCCCCGGCGACCAGCTCCTGGTCTACACCGACGGCATCACCGAAGCGCGCACGGGTGACCCCAACGAGCTCTTCGGCCGGCAGCGTCTGTTGCGACTCGTGACCGAGTCGGGACTGTCGGGTGGCCCGCTGCTCGACGCGATCCTCGCCGCCGTCGACGAGTTCGCCGCCGGGCGCCCCGCCGGGGACGACCAGACCATGCTCTCGCTGGTGGTCGGCTGACCGCCGGCGCAGCCGGCTCCACGCCCACCGGGATCTCCACGCCCACCGGGACATCGAGACCGACGGGACCCAGGCGCCGGCAGTCCCAGGCGCCCTCCAGCTCTTCTCCCCGGGGCGGCCCATGCCCCCGGAGGCGCTGTTTCCGGGCTCCCGGCGGGCCATCCCCCCGCATTCTCGCTCCGGGTGTAGTCTGAAGCGGCGCTGTCACCGAGCGCGCCGTCCGATCATGCTTCCCCGTACGACACGCTGTGCACGCATCGGCGCCCTCACGGCGCTGTTCGTCGCCGGCCCCTCCCTGGACCTCCCGGGAGGCGCCGACGGCCGCGACTGCACGTTGGGCCTCGGCCGCCAGGCGGCCGCGCAGGACCGCGTCCTGTTCATCCGCGGCGGACAAGGCACGAGTTCCTTCGGCGACGATGAGCTGTGCGACGTCTTCGATCACGACACGTCCCAGGGCAACCACGGTTGGGGCGAGTTGCGCGAACAACTGGAGGCGGACGGCTTCGTGATCGAGCAGCTGATCGAGGGGCCGTTCCCGGACAGCACGCCGGTGGACCTCTCGGCCCTCGACCTGTCCGACTACGACGTGATCGTGTTCGGTTCGAACAACGCCGGCTACCCCCCGGCGGACACCCAACGCGTCGCGGACTGGGTCTGCCAGGGCGGCGGCGCACTGTTCATCAGCGATCGCGGTTTCGGCAAGAGCTGGGGCGCCGCTCCCTGCTCGGATCAGCCGTTCCTCGATCACTTCGATCTGGTCATGAACCAGGATCGCGAGACCTATGCGCTCGACCGCAACCTGGGTGACTTCGTCGTGGGCGGTGTCGACCACGGCCTGCACCCGATCCTCGTGGGACCCGACGGGCTGCTCGGCACCGCGGACGACGTGAACGCCTTCAAGGGTGAAGGCGTGTCGCCGCTGACCCTCACCCACGGGCTCGACAACGTCGACCCGGTCGTCCTGGTGCGCGCGAAGAACATGATCCGCATCAACGACGAGAAGAGCGGCGGCTCGCTGCGACCCTCTACCGACGAGGACGCCGCCCTGGTCGTGCTCGAGTACGGCGCCGGGCGCGTCGCCGGGCACTACGACCGCAACACGTTCTTCAACGCCAACGGACAGGGCTCGGACCTGCACGAGTTCGACAACCGCCAGTACGCGCGCAACCTGTTCGCCTGGCTCGCCGACGCACCCGGACTGCGCTACGGCGAAGCCTGCCCGGGTGTCGGCGGCTTCCAGCCCGAGCTGTCGCTCGAAGGCTGTCCGCGGGCCGGGGCCGACGTGACGCTGAAGGTCACCGGGGGCCTGGGCGGTGCCTGGGCGATCCTGCTGGCCGGGCTGGACCGGGACGAGTTCCCCCTGGCCAACGGCTGCGACCTGTTGATCACCCCGGTGATCCAGACCGGGCTGATGGGGCCCTTGGGCGGCGTGGGACCGGGCGCCGGTCAGGCCTTCCTGCCCGCTTCGATCCCGCTGGGCTTCCCACCCACGGTGATCACGTTGCAGGTGTTCCTGCCCGACGGGGGCCCGGCGGACGCCCTGAGCTCCACCAACGGCCTGGAGCTGCCCATCTTCTGAGCTCGCCGGCGGCGGCCGGACAGGGCCGTGGGACTGAGCGGGCGGCCCGCCTGGAGCCGGACTTCGCGGGGAACCGCTGCATCCACCCCGGCCAAGCCGGCGAACAGGGTGTCTCCTGCGAGGGGCGGCGTCGGGACGAACCACGACGCCGTGCGGGTGCGTCTCAGGGGCGCACACCCGGTCCGCCGGCGCCGTCTCCAGCGCGCCCGACGTCGCCGCTCGCGGGTCCTCCTCCTGACTTACCCGAGCGGCCTCCCGGATCATCCCCCCGGGAGGTCGCGTTGATTCACGGCCCGCTCAGACCGTGTCGGGCTCGCGCAGTGAGTTCATGCAGTGGTCGAGCAGGTCGGTCAGGGTCAGGATGCCCACGATGCGCCCGTCCTGCACCACGGGCAGGGCGCCGATCTTGGCGCTGGCCATGGTCTCGGCGGCGTCGGGCAGGCGGTCATCGGGCTTCGCCGTGACGACTTCGGTAGCCATCACGTCTCCCACCGGGGTGCGCTCGGCCCAATCGCTGTCGCCCCGGTGATGCATGTCCCGGTCGGACACGATGCCCACCAAGCGGCCGTCGTCCACCACCGGCACGTGTCGCGCGTGCAGCCGCCGGCACAGCGCGTCCGCTTCGCGGACCGAGGCGTCGGGGGCCAGCACCTTCGGGTCGCGTGTCATCAGCCGCGAGACGGCCGGCACGTCCGCTTCGCCCTTCAGGTCGCCGCGGCGACAGGCCTTCACGTAGGCCACGAGCATGTCCATCTCGGTCAGGATGCCGAGCAGTTGCTTGCCCTGGACCACCGGGAGGCAGCCGATCTTGAGCAACACGAACTCGACCGCCGCGGCCACGATCGTGTCCTCCGGCGCCACGACGGAGATGGCCGTCTGCATCACGTCGGCCACCGTCGCCGATGCCTTGGCCACGCCCCTCGCGGCGTCCTCCTCGTGGACCAGCGTGCGCAGGTCGCGATCGGTGACGACACCCATGAGCTGGTCGTTCTCAAGCACGGGCAGGTGCCGGATGTCCTCGTCGTACATGAGCTGGAGCGCCGCGCTGACCGCAAGGGTCGGCGTCACGGTGACGAGGTCGCGGGACATGATCGAGGAGACTTCCACGGGTGCACTCCCGACAGTCGGACCCGGCCGGACGGCCTGGGTCACGGGGATTTGGGGCAAGGATCTGGGACGACCATGCAGTGTCGTCCGCGGCGTCGTAGCGCACGCCCCGCCGAAGGGCGTAGGGGGCCCGATCGATGGGCGTACCCCCTCAGGCCTCTTCGCCGCTCTCCCCAGCGGAAGCGTGGCGACTCAGGAGCTGGCTGGCGTAGGCCGCTCGCGCGGCACCGTCCACGTCACGGCCGTTGGCGCGGCACCAGTGCTCCAGGGCCTTGACCTCGACGAAGAGGCGCACCGGCTCCACGCCCTCGCGCCGGAGCTCACTCATGCGCCTCGACGCGAAGCTGACCCACGCGTCGTAGGAATCCTCGAGCATCTCGGGATCCGCGACGACGTCGCGCAGACGCTCCCACTGATCGCGGCGATACCAGGCCACGGCGGCTCTCATGGACATGCCCTCCCAACGAGCGGTGCACCCATGATTCCATCTCGCCCACGACGTTCCCAGTCAGCTCTGCCCCGCGTGGATCAGAAGTGATCGGTGGCGTAGAAGCGGTACTGTTCGGGCCCCAGCCCCGTCGGCACCGGATGGGACGGATCCAGCGAACACACCATCGGGATCGCCGAGAGCGGCTTGCGCGCGAAGTGGTCGGCGAGTCCCGTCGGCGGTGAGAGCCAGCCGCCCACGCGCGGCCGGCCCCGCTCGACCGCGAGGGCGGACACGGCGCGCCACACCGCGGCTCGCTCAGCGGCAGAACCGCGCGGCAACACGACCTCCTCCGGATACAGCAGGTCCGCCTGCAGTCCGAAGCGCACGAAACCGCGCGCCCCGTCAGCACCCGCGCCCCCCGCGTCGCCGGGCACCAACACGAACTCGGTGTCCGGCTCCTTGACCAGGCTGTAGCGCCAGTAGTCCTGCGAGCGGGCGAGGTACACCGCGGTGTGTTCGTGCTCAGCGGCATAGAGCGCGCCCAGGTGTTCCAGGCACGTGGCGGGGTCGACCGGCACGAGTTCGGCCCGAGGTCCCGACTCCGCCAGCGCCGGCGGGTCGTTGCAGACCGCCGACTCGACGGGCAGGGGCACGAAACCCATGCGTTCGTAGTACTCGGCCCCGATCCCGGAGAACAGCAGACCGAACACCTGGCCCCGCTCCGCGCACACCCGCAGCACCTCGCGGCAGAGTCGTTCGGCGTAGCCCCGGCGGCGGGCGGCAGGCGGCGTGTGCACGGCCCCCCATCCGAACGCGGGGGCAACCACTCCGGCGAAACTCAGCTCCAGCGGGTAGCAGCCGAGCGACGAGAGCACCTCGCCGTCCACGGTCAGCACCCACCACTCGCCGCGACAGTGACGCGCCGATTCCTCGCGCCCGGCGACCCACTCGTCCAGCGGCGTGTCACCGCCCCACGCCTCGTGCACGTTGGCGTAGGCCGCACGCCGCTCGTCGGCGTCGGCGACGTGGATGTCGACCTCAGCCGTCACCCGAGACCCCGAAGTCGGTCGCGTAGATCAGGTAGCCGCTGGCCTGCATGCCGAGGTGTTCATAGGTGCGGCGGGCCTTGTCGTTCTCGCGCTCGACGTAGAGACGCACACCGCACACGTCCCCCGCCGCGCGGGCTTCGCGCACGACCGACTCGTGCAACGCGCGATACACGCCCGTCCCGCGGTACTCCGGGTCGACGTACACGCTCTGGATCCACCAGAACCAGCCGTTGCGCCAATCGCTCCACTCCACCGTGAGCATCAGGGCGCCGACCACGTGGCCCTCGCTGTCGTGGCGCGGGCGGCTGCGCCGATCCTCGCGGACCCCCGCCCGGCGGGCGTCCTCCGAGATCTCCACCACGCGATACCGACCGCGATCCGGGTCAGCGAGCAGCCGGCGCACACCCTGGCGCAACACATCCTCGTCGAGCTGCTTGTCCTCGGTCTCGCGGGCGAGTCCCAGGTTGAACTCGACGATGCGGCTCAGGTCCTCGGGGCGTGCCGGTCGCACGAACCATTCGGCGGTCTGCGTCATGCCGTGGTGTCTCCTGCGTTCAGGTCGGTGAGTGAGTGCGTCACCCATTCGGTCAGGGCGTCGTGCGCACTGACCCACGGTGCGGCGCTGCTGTCGGACGGCGCCCGCCAGTCACCGCGCGGTGAGAGCGAACCACCCGAGCCCACCTTGGGGCCGTTGGGGACGGCCGAGCGCTTGAACTGGGTGGTGCGGAAGAAGCGCTGCAGGAACACGCGCTGCCAGCGCAGGATCTCGTCGAGCGTGTAGGCCGAGTCGCCGCCACCACCGGGCAGGTCGCGCGCCCAGGCCTCGGCCGCGAGGAACGCCACCTTGCCCGGGCCGTAACCGCGCCGCGTCACGTAGTACAGGCTGAAGTCGTGCAGGTCGTACGGACCGATGGTCTGTTCCGTGCTCTGCACCGCTCCGTCGTCCCCGGGCGGCACGAGTTCGGGGGTGATCTCGGCGGCGAGGATCGCACGCAGGACCTCGGCGGCTTCCGAGCCGGCCTCCTTGCGGTCGGCGACCCACTGGATCAGGTGCCGGATGAGCGTCTTGGGCACCGACGTGTTCACGTTGTAGTGCGACATGTGGTCGCCCACGCCGTAGGTGCACCAGCCCAGGGCCAGCTCGCTCAGATCGCCGGTGCCCACCACCAGGCCCCCGTGCCGATTGGCCAGACGGAACAGGTGGCTGGTGCGCTCACCGGCCTGCACGTTCTCGAAGGTCAGGTCGTACAGCTTCTCGCCCTTGGCGAAGGGATGGCCGATGTCCCGGAACATCTGCTCGCACGACGGCCGGATGTCGATCTCCTCCGCCGACACGCCGAGCACTTCCATCAGCGCGTGGGCGTTGGTCCGCGACGCGCCGCTGGTGGCGTAGCCGGGCATGGTGTAGGCCAGCACGTTGCGCCGCGGCAGCTCCAGCCGGTCCATGGCCCGGACCGCGACGATCAGCGCCTGGGTCGAATCGAGGCCGCCCGACACACCGATCACGACCCGCTTCAGACCCGACGCTCTCAGGCGCTGCACCAATCCGCCCACCTGGATGTTGTAGGCCTCGAAGCAGTGTTCGTCGCGCTGGGCACGATCGTCGGGGACGAACGGGTGACGGGCGATCGCGCGTGCGAGACGCACGGGCGCCGGCGGGGGCTCGAAGGCGAAGGGGACCTCGCGCAGAGCCTGCACCCGGTCCCGGTGATCGGTGGCGCAGTCGGTGAAGCTGGTGTAGCGCGAGCGCTCCTGGACGAGGCGCTCCACATCGACGTCGGCCACGATGAGTTGCGCCTCGTCGACGAAGCGCTGCGACTCCGCCAGCAGGTCACCGTTCTCACACACCATCGCGTGGCCGTCCCAGGCCAGGTCGGTGGTGCTCTCGCCCTCCCCCGAGCCCGAGTACACGTACGCCGAGAGCGTCTTGGCCGACTGGACTGCAGCGAGCTTGCGACGGTAGCCCGCCTTCTCGATCGTCACGTTGGACGCCGAGAGGTTGGCCAGGATCGTCGCGCCGGCGAGGGCGGCGTAGCTGGAGGGCGAGATCGGCGCCCAGATGTCCTCGCACAGTTCGATGGCGAGGGTGGTGTCCGGACGACGCGCGTCGCGAAACAGCAGGGCGCCGAAGGGCACGTCCTCCCCGAGCAGCGAGACCGTGTCGAAGGCCGCATCGCGCGCCGACACGAACTGACGCTTCTCGTAGTACTCGCGGTAGTTCGGCAAGTAGCTCTTGGGCACGACGCCGATCACCCGGCCACGCGAGAAGACCACGGCGCAGTTGAACAGGCGGCCGTCGAAGCGCAGCGGCGCGCCGACCACGAGCAGCCCCGTGTCGTCCGCCGACGCGCGGCCCAGGTCGCCCAGGCCCGCGAGGGCGGCTTCGAGCAGCGGACCCTGCTGGTGCAGATCGTCGAGCGAGTAACCCGTGAGACACAGCTCCGGGAACACACACAGGGCCGCGCCGCGGCGCACCGCCTGCTCGTGCAGCCCTGCGATCTCACCGGCGTTGGCGGCCGGGTCGGCCAGGCGCACGCGGGGCACGGCGGCGGCCACGCGCAGCATGCCGTGCGAGTAGAGGTCGAAGAAGCTGCGCCGCGGACCACCCGGCCCGGGGGGACCCGACGAGGATCCTGCGGCAGGGGGCTGGTGCTCGTCGCGCGTCATGGGCCACGAACTCTGCCACACCGCGAGGCACGGGACACGGGGGCAGTCGGCCTCACCGGGCGGGAAGGAGTTGACGAGAACTCAAGTCATACGTACGTTTCAAACGATTGTTTCACAGCCCCCCCCGTCGCACCTCGAGAGCCAAGACAGCCCTGTCCGTGCCGAATTCATCCCCAGAGCCCGAGATCGGCACCCGCGAGCGACTGCTCGACACGGCCGAGGAGCTGTTCTCGGCCCACGGTCTGCGCGAGACCACGATGCGGCAGATCACCGCCGGAGCAGGCGCCAATCTGGCCGCGGTGAACTACCACTTCGGCTCGAAGACGGCCCTGGTCGCCGAGGTCTTCCGCCGCCGCCTGGAGCCCATGAACGCCGAGCGGCTGCGGCTGCTGGACGAGGCCCTGGCCCGGGCCGGCGACGACCGTCCGGACCTGCGCGCCGTGCTCACGGCCTTCATCGTCCCGGCCCTGCGCCTGGGCCGCGGGGCAGGCCAGGGCTTGTTCCAGCTCATGGCCCGGGCCCACCTGGCACCCGACCCCGAGCTGCGTCGGCTGGTGGCCGGTCAGTTCGAGGACGTCGCCAGGCGCTTCGGCGCGGCCCTCTCCCTGGCCCTCCCGGGCGCGCCCATGGACGAGCTCTTCTGGCGCGTCTTCTTCGTCGTCGGCTCGATGTGCCACACCGCGCTCAACACCGCACTGCTCAGCGAGGTGACCCACGGGCGCTGCACCGCGGACGACGAAGACGCCGTGCTGGCACGGCTGCTCGACTTCGCCGTGGCGGGTGTCTCCACCGCAGCGCACACCACCACGAGCGCCGCGCCACCCGCCCGCGGCCCGCGCGCGCCGGGAGCCCGGCCATGACCCGCCGACAGGTCGCCGTCCTCGCCGTCGTGCTCGTGCT
>JAJDEQ010000014.1 GCA_029259695.1 Planctomycetota bacterium | reverse complement strand
GCTTGGCTTCGTAGCGCAGGATCTCGGTGGCCCCGGCGTCGTCGGAGTTCGCGAGCAGCGACTCCCAGGTCTCGAGCGAACGATCGAAGACGTGGTGGATGGCCGCGATGAACATCGCCTGCTTGTCCGGCCACAGGCGGTAGAGGATGTTCACGCGGACACCGCAGCGGTCGGCCAGTTCGGCGGTCGAGGTGCGCCGGTAACCCAACTCCGCGAAGGTGGCCGCCACCACGGGCAACAACTCGTCGCGCCGCTCGGTGCTGCGATCTGGTCGCGGCATGGGGGTTCTCTCCTCTTCGCAGTCTGGTGTCTTGGCGGCCTGGTGTCTTGGCGGCCTGCGTCTTCGCCTGGTGTTCGGGAATGGACCTTGTCTGGAGCCGTACTGTAAGTCTATGCTTACTCTTAACGTAAGCCATCACTTACATCATCGATCGAGCGACCAGAGGACCGCCGGTCTCTCGACAGCGACGAGGAGGCTCGGCATGACGACTCCGGAAACAGGTCCCCGCTCCCCGGCCGACGGCACCCGGCGCACGCCACGAGGCCGGCTCGCCATGTTCGTTCTCGGCGTCGCCTTGTCGGGCTGTGCGCTCGGCGACCCGGCCGCGAGCGCCCAGCTCGAGGACGGCGGCGCCGCGGCCGCAGATCCGATCACCTTCGAGCGCTACGAGGTCATCGCCGATTCGACGGCACCCCGCACTGTCGTCACGGGCTTGCTGCTCGACGGCGCGGTCGCGGACCTCGCCATGCTGCACATCGACGCGCACGACGAGCGGCACCTGCGCGTCTTCCGGTTCGACGGCGGCGGCTGGAGCCCGGGACTCCACGCCACGCTGGGCGCCGACGTCTCGTTCGTCGACGTGGCGCGCATCGGTGGACGCGACCGGTTGGTCACCTACGCGCCCGGCCGCCTGCGCTGGTTCGACCCCGAGTCGGCGACGGAGCGCGAACTCGTGGCGGTGACGTGCCCCTTCGACCCCCCTCGCCGCGGCGAACTCCCCCACGTCGACATCACGCGCGACCTGAACGGCGACGATCGCGACGACCTGGTGGTACCGGGCGCCGACGGCTTCCAGGTCTTCGTCCAGAGGAGCGACGGTGCGTTCGCCGATCCCGTGCGGGTCGGAGGCCCGCCCGAGCTGGCAGGCATCTCCGGAGCAGACGGGTACCGCTACGACGCCTGGGGCCAGAGCCGAGTCCACGTGGTGGACTACGACGGAGATGGTCGCAACGACCTCGTCTCCTGGAACGACGACCACTTCGAGGCTCACCTCCAGGACGGGCGCGGGCTGTTCGCACCGGAACCCGTGCGTTTCACGACCGAGGTCGACTTCGACTCCGACGACCTGTTCTCACTCGCCACCGGCGACATGACCGGAAGGGTGCTGCACTCGCTGGCCGACCTGAACGCCGACGGCGTCGCCGACCTGGTGCTCTGCTCGCTGCAGGGCAAGCGCATCTCCAGCAAGCAGTCCGCCTACGAGCTGCACTTCGGCGCGCTGACACCCGATCGCGGCACGCTGTTCGCGCCGGACGTCGACATCGCGTTCCGTTCGGAAGACAGGATCCAACTCGCGCTGGACCGGCGCGACTTCGATGGCGACGGCCTGGTCGACCTGATGTTCACCACCATCGCGCGCGACTCCGTCCAGGGCAGCCTGTGGAAGAGTCTCA
This sequence comes from Planctomycetota bacterium, assembly GCA_029259695.1. Taxonomy (GTDB): domain Bacteria; phylum Planctomycetota; class B15-G4; order B15-G4; family B15-G4; genus OFTM49. The sequence continues at coordinate 31,136 of JAJDEQ010000014.1, read as the reverse complement.
AGGGTCTCATGGGCGACGACATCGGCTTGCAGCTCGAGTTCTATCGCAACGCAGACGGCTCCTACGCCGACGCGCCCGACGCCATCCGCAGCATCGGGCTGGACGGGACGCCCAGTCATCGCGAGCCGGGGTCGGTGCCCCTGGCCCTCGTGCTGCGCGGGGCGACACACGAGAGCCGGAGGACCGAGACGGGCTGGCCGCGCGCGTTCAACCCGACGCTGCTCATCGGCGACGTGACCGGTGACGGCCGCACGGACCTGGTGATGGAGGACACCTTCCGGGGCCTGGCACTCTGGCCCGGCGTGCCGGGGCCGAGCCTGTTCGCACCGACAGCCCGACCCATCGAGGTCATCGTGCCCAGCGACAACGAGTTCACCTGGCTCACCGACATGAACCGGGACGGCAAGCAGGACATCCTCCTGCACCACCCCTTCACCCTGCGCGACATCCACGGCGGCCGGAGACGGCCGCCCGGAACCGAGCGGCACCGCGTGACGCTCCTGATCACCGAGTGACCCCCACCCTGCCCCCCAAACCCGAGCGGGGAGGGAGGAGTCGAGTCTCCCGCGAGATTCCACAGCGAGCCCCGATGCGAATGCACGCGCTGCGTAGCGTGCACCACCAACTCCGCTCACCCCGAAGTGCGCTCGCGAGGACTGACCGTAGCGGGAGGCTCGACTCCTCCCTCCTCGCGGCCAACCCTCGACTCCTCCCTCCCCGCGGCCAACCCACACCCCGGCAAGCGCCACTTCGACGCCCGCCGCCTGCTCGGCTTCCCTCAGATCCCCGTCACCGGCTGCAAGCGCGGGAACACCCGCGTCAACGCATCCCGCAACCAGTCATCCGACGACTCCCCCTCCCGCGGCGGGTCGTCATCGTCGTCATCGTTGCGGTCGCGGCCCACGATCATGATGCGGGCGCGCGAGATCGCGTTGCGGGTGACGTGGGAGTCGACGCCTTCGAGCCCGTCGGTCTCGGGATCGACGTCGTGCAGCACGACGCGCAGGCCCTGCAGCCCGACCATGTCCCGCTCGCTGATCGTCGCCGGCTCGGCCCGCCGGACGTGACGCTCGAAGATGCGCTCGAGCACCGTGACCACCTGCTGCGGCGTGACCGAGTCCTCGATGTAGAGCACGTCGACGCCGGAGCGTTCCATCACCTCGGCCAGGAAGCGCCGCATGCGCGTGCCGAGCACGGCCTGGTAGGACTGGCCGAAGCTCAGCGCCGGGGGCCGGTCGAGGTTGGCCCGGTCGTCGTCGCGGGTGAGGCCCACGACGAGCCAGCAATGGGGTACGAGGAAGGTGCCCTCGCCGCGCTCGCCGAGTTGGGGGCGGGCCGAGGTCAGCACGCGCTCGATCGCCTTGCACGCGCGCTGGGCCCGATCGGATTCGTCGGCGGCGGCGAGCACCGCGCCGGGGTCGTCGGACAGCAGGAACAGGGACGGCGGCACCTTGGCCAGCGGGACCTGACCGGGCAGCGCCAGACCGGGCGGGATGCCCACCAGCAGGTCGGCGTCCTCGGGGCTGGGCATCTGGTTCTGCACCACGAGGCGCCAGCCGGCCCGCTCGATCGCACCCCGCTCGGACTCCAACCCCGTGGCCTCCGGGCCCGGGATGGCCCACAGCACGCGGCTGCGATCGAAGGCCGGATCGCCGAGGCGGCGGCGGCGGTTGAACTCGGCGATGGCCGTGAGCGCCCCGCCCGTGAACAACCACGCCGCGGTCCAGCCGTACACGCGCACGAGCATGTCGGTCACGGTGAACTGCGACGGCCCGGCCCCCGGCTGGAGCACGCAGACGATCAGGAACGCTTCGAGCACCATCAGCCGGTGGATGCCCGACAGCACGCTCGAGAGGCGCGCCGTGGTCGGCCGGGCGTCCTGCCCCAGCGCGATGTTCAGCCACGGCCCGCGGGGCGGTTCGATCGGACGCACGACGAAGGGCAGCAGGCACGCGAAGCCGAGCACCGTCAGGCAACCCTGCGAGCCCACGGCGCGATCGAGCAGCACCGCCAGCGTGGCCACCACGGTGAGCACCACCGACAACATGGCGATGCGCGACGCGCCGTGCAGCCGCAGACGCCCCTTCAGCACCTCCAGGGTGGTGAAGACGATCGCCAGCAACTGCACCGCGATCCCGGCCAGCAGCCCGGCCCAGATCACACCCAGCACCAACGAGTACACCGTATAGAGGTAACGCACGCGCAGCACGGCGAGCAGGTCGTGCAGGATGCCCTCGGCGGGCAGCAGCACGAAGGCGGCCAGCAGCAGGGTGAGCGTCGCGCGGCGCAGCCCCAGGAAGGGCGGCAGGCGCGGGCTGCGCTCGGGGTGGAAGTCCAGCCCCAGGCTGAGCACCAGGCGCGCGCGCATGCGCTCGGCGATGCCGGTGGCCAGGTCCACCACGGCCTGGGTCAGGGGCAGGTGCCGGTAGCGCACCACCGAACAGCCGAGCATGAACAGCAGCGGCAGCACGAGCACGAACGGGATGTCGGCCACGTCGTCCGGGACGTGCGGCCCGAGCATCTCGATCATCAGCACCGCTGCGAAGAGCAACGGGGCCTCGGGCACCGTGAGGTAGCGGCGCACCCGGGCGAGGGTCGAGTTGAGGACGGTGCCGATCACGTCGTCATCTTATCCGACACGCCCGGCGCAGGCCCGGCGCCCCCGCTCGGCGTCGTCCGCCCGGTGTCGGCCGTGGAGCCGCGGGGGCGGCGAATCGCTAACATCACCGCGTGCCCCGCCCTTCCCTCGTGCTCCTGGATCTCGACGGCACGCTCGTGGACTCGAGCGCGCCGATCGTGGACGGCATCCTCGCCCTCGCCGCAGAGGAGGGGCTGGCGGTGCCCACCCGAGAGTGGGCCCAGAGCCGCATCGGCTTCCCCGCCGAGGAGACCTGGGAGCTGCTGGGCGCCCCCGACCCGGCCGGCGCCCTGGCCCGTTTCCGTGAGCGCGTGCTGCCGCAGGTCCCCGCCCGCAGCCGCGCCATGGACGGGGCCCGGGCGGTCCTGGAGCGTCTGGCCCGCGGCGGCACGCAACTGGCCGTGGCCACGACCCGCATCACCCGCAGCACGCTCGACACGCTCGCCGCGGTCGACCTGGACCGGCACATCGCCTTCGTGGTGGGCGGCGACGACGTCGCGCACCACAAGCCCGCCCCGGACGTGATCCTGGCGGCCCTGGAACGCGCCGGGACGGCGCCGGGCGACGCGCTGATGGTGGGCGATACGGCGGCCGACGTGGGCGCGGCCCACGCCGCGGGCATCCCCTGCTGGGCGGTGCTCGGCGGCCAGGCGACGCACGCAGCGTTGCGCGCAGCCGGCGCCGACCGCATCCTCGACGGCATCGGGCAACTCGCCGACGCCCTCGACCAGGCCTACCCGCCGACCCCGGCGGGCGCCTGACGCCGAGCGCGGGCGCACGACACCCGGACCACGGAGTCCGCCATGTTCTTCAAGAGACGCAAACAGGAGCCGACCATGCTGCAACCGGGCCAGACCGCCCCCGACTTCTCGGTGACCGACCACAACGGTCGCACCGTGAAGCTCGCCGACTTCCGCGACAAGCGACTGCTGATCTGGTTCTACCCCAAGGCCGACACCCCTGGCTGAACTGTCCAAGGCAAGGGATTCCGTGACCGAATCCAAGAGATCGAGCAGGTGGGCAGCGTCGTCGGCGTGTCGTTCGACAGCGTCGAGGACAACCGTGCCTTCGCGGAGAAGTACGACTTCCCGTATCCATTGCTGTGCGACACCGATCGCGCCATGAGCCTGGCGTACGGCGCCACCGTCGAGGGCGGCAAGCCCTACCCGGATCGCATCAGCTACATCGTCGACGAGCAGGGCGTGATCGCCCACGCCGAAGAGGTCGGCGACATCAACGCCCACGTGCAGGACGTGATCGCGCGCATGCAGGCCTGACGCCGCCGACGCACGACACGACACGACAAGCGCACAGGAGACAACGAGCATCCCATGACGACCACGACCGACGACCTGCTGGCCCTGCTCGATGGCCCCATGGCCGCCGTCGCCGCCACGGCACTCGACAAGCCCGACGCCGCCGACGCCCTGGAACGCGCCTACCCCGCCGACGGCGAGGCGGCGCGTGCGCTCCACGCCGCTCTGTGCACCGCCGCCGAGCAGGGCCTGATCCTCGAGCGCGGCAACGACGCCTTGCGCTACTCGCGCGTGGCCAAACCGGGCAGCACGGCGCACGACCTGTCGGTGGACATCGTGTCCATGAACGCGGCGGGCCCCAGACACCGCCACCCGCGCGGCGAAGCCAACCTGTGCTGGCCGCAGGAGGGTGACCCCGCCTTCGACGGCCACGGCCTGGAGGGCCGGGGCGCACGCTGGGTCGTGTTCCCGCCGCGCTCGGTGCACGTGCCGAGCGTGAGTGGCGGGCGCATGTTGATCGCCTACTTCCTGCCCGGCGGTGAGATGGAATGGGCCTCCGAGTGAGCGCGCGGTGACGCGCAAGGACACGCTCGTCCTGCGGGACGCGGTCTTCCTCGAACACGATCCGGGGCCGGGGCACCCCGAGAACGCCGCGCGACTGCAGGCGGTCTTCGACGACCTCGACCGGCACGCCGTGCCCGGCACGCGCTGCGCGGCGCCCGTACCGGCCGCGGCCGAGCAGTTGCGCCGTGTGCACTCGGCCGGCCACGTCGAACGCGTGGCCGCCAGCGCGGGCCGGCCACGGGTGCAACTCGACCCGGACACCGCCACGAGCGAGCGCTCGTACGAAGCCGCACGGCGTGCCGCCGGCGCGGCCCTGACGGCGACCGAAGCGACCCTCGACGGCAGCGCCGACGGGGCCTTCGCCCTGGTGCGCCCACCCGGTCACCACGCCGAGGCCGACGCGGCCATGGGCTTCTGCCTGTTCAACAACGTGGCCGTGGCCGCCGCCCACGCGGTGGCCGAATTGGACTGCCGCCGCGTGCTCGTGCTGGACCCCGACGTGCACCACGGCAACGGCACCCAACACGCCTTCTGGGATCGCGCCGACGTGCTCTACGTGTCGAGCCACCGCTGGCCCTTCTATCCGGGCACGGGCGCCGAGAGCGAGATCGGCGCGGGCCCGGGCGCGGGCTTCAACGTCAACCTGCCCCTGCCCGCCGGCATGGGCGACGGCGAGTACGCCTACGTGTACCGCGCCGTCGTGGATCCGATCGTGGCCGAGTACGAGCCCGACCTGATCCTGGTCTCGGCCGGCTTCGACACCTGGCACCGGGATCCCCTGGGGGGCATGGCGGTCACGGCGGAGGGTTTCGCCGCACTGGCCGGGTTGTTCCAGGGTTGGGCCGCGCGGCACTGTCCCGGGCGGCTGGTGTTCGCGCTGGAGGGCGGCTACGACCCGGCCGGCGTGATCGCCGGGGTGCGATCGACGTTGGAGGTGGTGACGGGAGCCCGCACCCCGCCCGAGGAGTTCGAGCGGCCGGTCGCGCCCGCCGCCGTCGAGGTCGCTGAACGCGTGCGGCGCCGACTGGCACCCCACTGGGCCGGCCTGCGCTCGTGAGGCGCGGCGCGACGCGGGACGACCGCACGCGCGGGGCGTCGCGGTGACGGCTGCGCGCCGCGTGATCGTCACGGGCCGCGTCCAGGGCGTGGCCTTCCGCTGGTCGACGCAGCGTCGCGCCGAGTCCCTCGGGCTCCGCGGCTGGGTGCGCAACCTGACCGACGGTCGGGTGGAAGCCCTGCTGATCGGCGACGACGACGAACTCTCCAGCATGCTCGTGTGGCTGGAACGGGGACCAACCGGTGCACGCGTCGACACACTGGACGTGCAGGTCGCGTCCCTCGACGACGCCGACGCGTCCGCGCACGAGTCCGACGTCACGACCGGCTTCGCGGTCCGCCCCACGACCTCACCCTGACCAGCGTCAGCACGCCGCTCGCGGCAAGCGTGCGAGGGCCGACCGCGGCACGAGACTCCGGCCCCTCCCTCACCGCAGGTCCCGACCCCACTCCGGGACCCATGAAGTTAGAACGCTGCATCTGTTACCCGCCGGACCAATCTCGTGCGGGTCCGCCGGCTCCCACCCGGCGCTCTTATGCTGGCACGCGCACCACTGTCTCTGCGCTCCTCCGGAAAGGGGTTCCCATGAAAAGAGGTCTCGTCGTTCTGGGTGTCGTCTTCGGCGCCCTGTTGTTCATCTCTCCCGCAGCCAACGCCCAGACGCTCTACGGCATCGGGTTCAACTGTTCGCTGTGGGAGTTCACCACCGCCCCGGGCGGACCGTGCCTGGCGCCCAACCCCATGCGCACGCTGTGCAACTACTGCGTGGCGTCGCCCTGTCCGCCGCCGTACGCCGGCCCGCTCACCGACGAGCTGTTGGGTGACGTCGCCGTCGACTGCCTCAAGGACACGGTCTGGGTCACCGATGGGCGCGTGCTGCAGGAGTACGTCGGCGACAGACCTTGCGGCACACCCCCGCCCTGCACGCCGCTGGATTCGTTCGTCAACCCGCTGGCGCCCGTCATGGGTCCGCTCACCGGGCTCGGCATGGACGAGACCGGCGCGCTCACCGGCGTGCCCACGCTCTGGATCACCGACGGCTTCCTGATCGCCGGCATCAGCCCCACGGGCTGCGGCGCCGCCGTGGTCTGCGGACCGATCCCGGTCGCGCTGCCCGTCGGCTCGGTGCTGACGGACCTGACGTGGGACCCCAACCCGACACCGGTTGGCCCGGGCTCGCTGTGGGCCTGCGACTCGGCGGGCTTCGTGCACAACATCGTCGTCACCTGCGCTCCGCCGGCACCATCCGCGACGATCGTCTTCTCGTTCATGCCGCCGAGCTGCGGCCTCACCGCACCGCTCACCGGCATCGCCTTCGACCTGGCCACGCCCGGCGTGCGTTCGACTCGCGCCCAGCTGTACGTGACCGACGGCTTCGTCGTGGAGTACGTCGAAGTCAGCGGCGGGCCGGCGGCGCCGCAGTTCTACACGCCGGTGCTGTGCACCCCGACCAACGACTACCTCACGGGGCTCGCCTACGCGACGCACGGCATCACCTACGGGACGCCACGCGTGTCGGCGCGCATCGGGTCGTACGGCCAGTCGTGTTCACCCGGGCCCACCTTCGGACTCGAGTGGATCGGTGAACCTCCGGGCACGACGTCCGTGATCCTGGTGGCGAACTTCCAGATTCCGGGCCCCGGCTTCGCCTGCCCGCCGATCCCGGCACTGGGCACGAGCTTCTGGGTGGACATCACGCGGCCCTCGCTGACCACGGTGTTCCTGCCGCCGTTCGCTCTCCCCTGCGTGCCGGTACCCGCGGCGATTCCGCCCGGCTTCGCAGCGCCTCCGGGGTTGAAGGTCTTCTGCCAGTTCATCTTCCGCGGCATGGCCGGCGGTTCGCCGGTGACGCTCGACGCGACCGAGGGCCTGGCCTTCACCATCACGGCGCCCTGACCGGGCACGTCGACAGCACCCCGTCACGACGCAGCTCCGGCAACTCGTCGACGGCTTCGAACAGGCCGGTCCGCGGTGGCGACATCGCGGGCCGGCCTGGCTCTTTGTCGCGAGGAACGAGAAGCGTTCAACGGGCAGGCGCAGGACCGCGGACTCAGTGCAACTACTGAGTCCCGCCAGGAGAACACGGTAATCTCAGCGGGCGATTCGATCACTCGCGCGCGAACCGGACGGACACGGCGGCGAACGCGTGCGGGACGAACGAACGGCTCGCCGACGACGCGGGTTCGCCCCCCACGAATCGCGACCCACCCGTAGACTGGCGCGTGCTCCGGCTCGGCGCGAAACGCCGACGACCGTGCACGAAGTGCGCGCGCGGTCGGACACCTCGTCATCGAACGTACTCTCGTCTCGAAGCGAACTCGTGGCCGGTGACACGTCGACTCACCAAGGAGGTCCACGTGGACGTTGGAACTCGTGGGATTTGCCGCCGCAGTCCCCCCCCGCGTCGTGATGGGCGTCGCGACGCGCTGATCATTTCCGGCGGCCGGGTTCTGGCACGTGGAGACATGGTGGAGGGGATCCACCGAGCGTCGGTTCGAGGTGATCGCTCACCGCTTGGCGGACGATCACGGACGGCGCGGTGGATTCGGTCGGCGGGCGCACGACGGCGCCAGAGAGTTCGCGACACGCGATGAGATCGAGGCGGGGCGGCCTCCGGGCCGTCCCGCTTCCCTCACCGTCTCTCCGACATGCAGCGGCAGTGCGCTTGCGTCGAGTGAACGTCTTCCGCACCAGCCCCGGTGCGAACCGATGCGGTTCATCGCGGCATCCGGGCGCCCACCGACCGGGGAGCGCCCATAGACTGCGCGCGCCTCCCCCGTTCCCTACCTGTCTCCGCGCGGGCCACCCTCCTGCGGAGACCTACCCATGACCTTCTCTCTTCCCCGCGCCTTGCACGGCGTCACGACCGGGCTCGCTGCGGCACTGCTGTTGACCGGACTGTTCGTTCCGGACGGCCAGGCCCAGCGGCTGTACGGCATCGACGGCGGCGCCGGTGCGGTCTACGAGTTCTCAGCCCTCCCCGGCGGACCCTGCGGCGCTCCGATCCCGTTCGGCGCGTTCTGGCCCTACGCTGTGCCCGCTCCCTGTGCCTTCCCGCCACCGCCGCCGGGCCCCTTCCCTCCGGCTCCGGGCGGGTTCATGGGCGACATCGCCGCCAACCGGCTGACCGACACGGTCTTCGCCACCGACGGCTTCGTGATCGAGGAGTACGCCGAGTTCTCGCCGATCACGGGCGTCGCGCCGGGCACACCCATCAACGCCTTCCCCGTGCCGCCGATCGGCACGCCCTTCGGCATCATGGGCCCGCTCACCGGCATGGGCATGGACCCGCTCGGGGCGGTCACCGGCGCGCCCACGCTGTGGGTCACCGACGGTGCCTTCATCGCCGGCATCGGGCCGTCCGCGCCCGGTAGCTGCGCTCCGGCCCCCGTGCTCTTCCCGGCCTTCCCCTCGCCGTTCCCGCTGCCAGTCGGGGCGATCCTGACCGACGTGACCTGGGACCCGAGCACGGCCTCGCTGCTCGCCTGCGACAGCATCGGCACGGTGCACAGCATCGTCCCGGGCGGCGGTGCCGGACCGTTCGCCATCTTCCCCGTCGCCGGCGCCGCCGGTTGCGGCCTGGCGCCGGGGCTCCAGGGCATCGCCATGGACCTGGCCACGACGCCCAGCGCGCTGGGCACCCTGCCGGCGTTCTACGTGACGGACGGCTTCGTCATGACCTACCTCGACGTCACCGGTGCCCCCGCCGCGCCGACGTTCTACACCCCGGTCATGTGCAACGGAACGCCCGGTCCGATCAACGGCCTGGCCTACAACAGCCACGGCAACAACTACGGCGCCGCCCCCGGCGCGGCCACCGCGGGCACGTTCGGTCAGTCGTCGTCCCCCGGCCCGACGTTCGGGTTGTTCCTGGCCGGCGCCCCCATGCCGAGCTTCGTCTGGGTCGCGTACGGCGTGAACGTCCCTGGACCGGGCTTCTTCTGCCCGCCGCTGATCGCGGTCGGCAACCCGCTGTACACCGATCCGTTCACACCGCCCGGCGGCCTGATCCCGCTGGCCGCTGCGATCGCTCCGCTGATGCCCATCCCGGCCCCGATCCCGGGGGGCCTGCCGGCAGGTGTGGAGGTCTACGTGCAGTTCTTCATGGACCTCACGCCGGCGGCACCCGGCGGTCCCTGGCTGTCGACCGACGCGGTGAACTTCACCATCACCACGCCCTGACGGCTTGTCGACCGGAACGCCACAAGGCCCCGTGCCCAGGCGCTCTATCAAATCTCACGACGCGGCGGCCGGATCCATCGAGGAACCGGCCGCCGCGCCCGTTGGCGCTAACCCGGCTTGCCGATTCCGGACGCTTGGTGAATACTTCACCGGTTCGAGATCCCCCCCGGGCAGGCGTCTTCCACCCTTCCAGATCCCCCTGAGCGCGGCGCTTGTGCGCCGCGGGCCGGCCCGGAATCCCTCGAAACTACCGGAGCCGTTGCGCCCATGCATTCCGCCGCCAGCCGTCCGTCTGCCCTTCTCTCCCTGCTCTTCGCCCTCGTGGCAACCACCGGCCTCGCCGCCCAGACCACCTGGGATGGAAGCGAAGGGAACTCCTGGAACGATGCGGACAACTGGTCGGCCGGCATTCCGAATGCCACGACCAGCGCGATCATCGCCGACGTCACGGACCAGCCCTCGAGCTACAGCGGCGCGGCCGAGTGCCTCGACCTGACGATCGAGTCGGGCGCATCGATGACGCTCAACGCCGGTATCGATCTGACAGTCAACGGCGACCTCACGATCGAGAGCACCGCCACCCTCACCGTCGACTCGGGCTCGAGCGACATCGACGTGCTGGGTGACTGGACCAACGACGGCACGTTCACCCACGGCGGTGCGGCCGTCACCCTCGACGGCACGGGTGACCTGGGCGGCAGCGCCACCACGACCTTCAACGAACTCAACGTCACCGGCGGCACCCGGACCGTGACGGCCGACTTCGAGGTCGCCGGCGACATCACGGTCGAGGCCAGCACCACCCTCGACCTCGACACCTTCACCGCGACCTGCTCGAGCAACTGGCTCTCCAGCGGCAGCGGCGCCACCGTCAGCGGCGCGGGCGCTGCGTCGGGCCTGATCGACTTCGACGGCGACGGCTTCCTGACCACCGGCAGCAACAGTGTGCCCAACGTCAATGTGAGCGACGGCGTGCGCTCGGTGAACAGCAGCGTCGTCCAGCACCAGCTCACGATGGACGGTTCGACGGCCGAGATCGAGATCCAGGACGACGCGACGTTGACCGTCAACGGCCTGGTGAACCTCAGCGACGGCACGCTCGACTTCGACGGGACCTCGGCGGGCCTCGAGACGATCGACTGCGCCGGCAACTTCACCACCACCGCGGCGGCGGGCACGACGAGCAGCGACACCGTGATCCAGGTGGGCGGCACCTGGAGCAGCACGAGCGCGTTCTCGCCCAGCGCCGGCGTGGTCGAGATGGACGGCGGCGTGTCCTCCGTCGGCGGTGCTTCCCCGACCTTCGCGAACCTCGCGATCAAGGCCGGCACCAAGAGCATCTCCGCGGACGTGGTCTGCGTGGACTTCAGCGTGGACTCGGGCGCCGTGCTGTCCCTCTCCCTGGGTGACGTGGATGCCTCCGGCGACGTGCTGATCGAAGGCACGCTCAACATGAACGCCCGCTCGATCGACGTCGACGGCGACTGGGACAGCGACGGTGGCTCCGCCTCCGTGACCGGCTCGGGCACGATCGACTGCACCGCGGCCGGCACGTTCGTGACCGGCACCAACACCGTTCCCAACGTGGTCATCAGCGACGGCACGCGCACCGTGTCCACCTCGCGCATCACCGGCGACCTCGACATGACGGGCGCCTCGGCCGGCCTGACCATCGGTGACAACCAGACCCTCACGGTCGACACCGACATGGCCCTCACCGCCGGCACGCTGACCTTCACCGACACCACCGCCGGCAACGAGACGATCGACGTCGGCGGTGCCTGCACGATCCAGGCCGCCACCGGCGGCACGAGCGCCAACACGCGCATCCAGGTCGCGGGAGCCTGGAGCAGCACGAACGCCTGGTCGCCCATCAGCGGCCTGGTGCAGCTCGACGGCGGCTCGTCCACGACCGTGGGCGGCACGACCCCGGTCTTCTTCGACCTGCAGATCGTGAGCGGCACCAAGAACGTGACCGTCGCCTCGACCATCAACGGCGACCTCACGGTCGACGACGGCGCGACGCTCGATACCGACGCGGCCCTGGACATCGCCGGCGACGTCGCCCTGGGTGACACCAGCGCGGACTGGGACATCGGCGGCGTGACCCACACCGTGGGCGGCGACTTCCTGTCCACCGGCGCCGATGCCGACGGCCTCGCGGCCGGCACGATCGAGTTCGACGGCGGCGACGGCACCTTCGCCATGAACGACCTGGTCGAGATCCTCGACGTGCCCAACGTCATCGTGACCAGCGGCAACCGCTCGATGTTCTCGATTGACGTCACCAACGACCTGACCATGAACGGTGCCGGCAGCGCGATCACGCTGCTGCTCAACGGCATCGTGACCGTGGGCGGCGACTGCACGCTGAATGCCGGCACGCTCAACATGAACGCAGCCGGCGTGGGCACGCTCGACGTCGAAGGCGCCTGCGACATCAGCGCCACCGCCGGCACGGCGGGCTCCAGCTCGCGCATCGAGTGCGCGGGTGACTGGACCTCGGTCGTCGCCTTCGCCCCCACCGCCGGGGCCGTGATCCTCGACGGCGGCACGGCCGCCAACGTCGACGGCACCGACTTCAACAACGTGACCGTGGCCAGCGGCACCAAGACCTTCACCACCGTCTCGACCCTCGCCGGCAACCTGTCCGTCTCCAACGGCGCCGCGCTGATCACCAGCGCCGCCCAGGACGTCGACGGCAACGTGCTGCTCGGCGACGGCTCCTCGAGCTGGGACCTGGGCGCCTCGACGCACACCGTCAGCGGCATCTGGACCAGTGGCGGCGGCAGCGCCAGCACCGGCACCACGGGGACCGTGCAGTTCGACGGCAACGGTTCGATCGCCACGGGCGGCGGTGAGATCGCCAACGTGAACATCGTCACCGGCGCGACCCGCACGGCCAACGACACGATCGTCACCACCGACCTGACCATGACCGACGGAAGTCTCGAGATCCTCGACGACCAGACCGTCACCGTGAACGGCGACGCCAACCTCTCGGGCGGCACGCTGTCCTGGACCGCGAGCGTGCTCGGCACGGTCGACGTGCTCGACGTGGCCGGCAACGCCACCGTGACCTGCGCCGCAGGCACGGCCACCGCCAACAGCCGCCTGCGCGTAGCGGGCGACTGGTCTTCGTCGGCGGCCTTCACGCCCCTGGACGGGCTGGTGGAGCTGGACGGCGCGGGCCCGACGCTGATCGCCGGCGCCTCGCCGACGTTCTACGACCTCGACATCACCGCGGGCATCAAGACCAACACGGCCGCCGTCGCGGTGACCAACGACCTGAGCATGGCCAACGGCGCATCGCTCGTGAGCAGCGCCGCGGTGGACGTGGACGGCGACGTGGTGCTCGGCGACGTCACCGGCAGTTGGGACCTGGGCGCCGCCCTGACCCACAACGTCGCCGGGAGCTGGGCCTCCTCCGGCGCGAACGCCACCTCGGTCGGCACCGGGCGCGTCGACTTCGACGGCACCGGCAGCCTGGCCACGGGCGGTGGCTCGATCGCCAGCGTGCTGGTCAGTGACGGCGTGCGCACGTCCCAGACCGCGGACGTGACCAACGACCTGGAACTCAACGGTGCGAGCGCCACGCTCAACATCGGCAACGACCACACCCTGTCGGTGGGCGGCAACGCCGACCTGACCACGGGCACCTTCGGCTTCTTCGGCGTGGCCGCGGGCAGCGAAGAGGTGCTCGACGTGGCCGGCGACGCGACCGTCACCGCCACAGCGGGGGCGGGCAGCTCGCTGTCGCGCGTGCGCGTGGCGGGCAACTGGTCGTCCACCTCGGCCTGGAGCCCGGGTTCGGGCCGCGTCGAACTGGACGGGGGCACGATCACCACGATCGACGGCGCCGACCCGACGTTCTTCGACCTGACGGTCGTCGACGGCACGCGCACGAGCCTGTTGGCTGCGCCCATCGCCGTCGCCAACGACCTGGTGGTCGAGGCGGCCGGCACGCTCACGCTCGGTGACACGGCGGACGTGTCCGGCGCGGTGACCGTGGACGGCACCTTCAACCTCGGCAACAACCCGGTCACCGTCGTCGGCAGTTGGGACAGCGACGCGGTCGGCGCCCTGGTCGTGGGCCCCGGCTCGATCGAGTTGACCGGCGTCGGCGACCTCAGCACCGGCGCGAACAGCATCCCGGACACGCTGGTCAGCGGCGGCGACCGCTCGGCTTCCACGTCCGTCATCGCCGGCAACCTCGACGTGACCGGCGTCGGCACGATCTTCGACGTGCAGGACGACTCCACCGTGACGGTGAACGGCAACGCCACGCTGACCACGCCCGCCACGCTCCAGTTCACCGACTCACTCGGCGGTCTCGAGACCCTCGACGTGAACGGCGACGTGACCATCAGCGCCAGCGCGGGCACGACCAGTGCCAACAGTCGCCTGCACTGCTCGGGCACCTGGGACTCGACGTCGGCCTTCCTGCCGGCGGACGGTCGCGTGGTCCTGGACGGCGGCACGACCACCAACTTCGGCGGCACGGCGCCCAACCTGGCCTCGCTGCAGGTCGTGGACGGCATCAAGACCGGCACGACGGCCATGGTCCTCTCGGGTGACCTGCTGGTCGACACCGCGGCGCAGCTCGTCACGGCGACGGGCATCGTGACCGTGGGCAACGACGTGACCCTGGGCGCCAGCGGCTCGTGGGACCTGGGTGTGCTGACCCACACGGTGGACGGCGACTACACGTCCACCGGTGCCGACGCCATCGGAACGGGCACGATCGAGTTCACGAACAACGGCACCACCGATGCCGGCGGCGGTTCCATGCCGAACCTGCTGCTCAGCGGTGGCACGCGCCTGATGCGCACGACCGACGTGGTGACCGACGTCAACGTCACCGGCGGCGTCTTCCGTGTGGCCAACGACGCCAACATCACCGTCGGCGGCTCGGCGACGATGTCGGCCCCGGCCACGGTGGAGTTCTTCTCCATCGTCTCGGGCACCGTGGACGTGCTCGACGTGGAAGGTGACGTGACGATCACCGCGTCGTCCGGCGTGTCGAGCGACAGCGCACGCCTGCACTGTGCCGGCAACTGGTCGTCCGACGCGGCCTTCAGCCTGGGCAGCGGCACGATCGTGCTGGACGGCGGGACGAACACGACGATCACCGGCACGGGCACCTCGCTGCCCAACCTGCAGGTCGTGAGCGGCACCAAGAACAACACGGTCGCCCTCAGCGTGTCCTCCGACCTGACCGTCGACGACGGCGCCACGCTCGACTCGGACGCGATCGTGACCGTGGGCGGCGAGGTCTCCCTGGGCAACGGCACCGCCTCCTGGGACATCTCGACGCTGACCCACGACGTGGCCGGTAGCTGGACGTCGACAGGTGCGAGCACCGTCGGCGGCGGCACGATCAACTTCACCGGCGGCGGTTCCCTGACCAGCGGTGGCGGCACGATCGACAACGCGACCTTCGCGGCCGGCACTCGTTCGGTGAGCGACACCGAGGTGCTCGGCAACGTCGTCCAGAACGGCGGCACCCTGAACATCCAGGACAACGCCACCTTCACCATCGGCGGTGACGCCAGCTTCAACACCGGCACGCTCGGGTTCATCACGGGCGCGGTCGGCGACGAGCTGATCGACATCGAGGGCAACACAGTCATGACCGTGGGCGACGGCACGACCTCGGCCGAGAGCATCATCGAGTGCGCCGGCAACTGGAGTGCCAACGGTTCGTTCTCTCCGGCCCAGGGCGAGGTGCGCCTCGACGGCGCCGGACTGACCACCCTGACCGGCCTCTCGCCCGACTTCACCACCGCGTTCTTCGACCTGGTGGTGAGCAACGGCATCCGCGAGGCATCCAATGACCTCGAGCTGGACATCGACACGCTCACGGTCGACGCGGGCGCCGAGTTCCGCCTCGACGATCAGCGTGTCTCGGTGCCCGGCAGCACGCTGACGGTCAACGGCACCCTGTCCGTGGGTCCGGGCGGCGACCTGTCGCTGGGTTCCACCGCGGTCGTCGCCGTGACACCCAGCGGCACGCTGAGCGTCGTGGGCGACGACACTGACGTGGCCGCGGTCACCGGCGAGGCCGGCGGCGGTTACTTCATGACGATCAGCGGCACGATCGAGGCGGGCCTGTTCCTGTTCCAGGAGATGGGTTCGTCGGGCATCATCATCACCCAGGCGGCCACCATCGCGCCCTTCCCCAACGACCTGCGCGGCGGCACCTTCGATCGCGGTTCGGCAGCAGCCAACTCGGTGCTGCTCGACATCGCCCGGCTCGCGGCCACCGAGGTCCGCTGGGTCGCGTTCGAGGACTCGGGCCTCACCAGCCCGTTCAACGTGCGCACGACCACCCCGGGCGGTGACGTGACCTTCGTCAACAGCAGCGGCCTGCTCAGCGGACCGACCTTCGAGAACGACCCGCTGGGTCAGATCGAGTGGCAGGACGACACCACGAACATCGTGGACTTCTTCGCCACCGCCGGGCTCAACGAGGTCACCCTCGACTGGGAGACGTTCGTCGAGGTCGACGCCCAGGACTTCGTGCTGCTGCGCGCCGACAACTTCGGCGGGCCGTTCACGAACATCGGTGAGACCGCCGCCACCGGCGCCCCGCCGAACTCGCTCTACCAGTTCCTGGACAACACCGTCACAGGCGGTCAGTTCTACGTGTACCAGCTCTTCGAGCGCCTGACGCACGGCCAGTTGCGCTTCATCGCGCAGCGCACCGCGACGCCCTGGAGCACGGCCCTGCCGGCCAACATCTTCGACGTGGGCGCTGCCGGGACGTACCTCACGATCCAGGACGCCATCGACAACGCGGGCGGCCTGAACCCGGTCGTGATGATCGAACCCGGCTCGTACGCCGCGTTCACGATCACTCCGGGCTCGTTCCTCGGCACGCTGCGCGTGTACGGCGACGGCACCGGCCCGGTCATCGTGGACACGACCACCCAACCGGTGCAGATCCTGAACCTGGGCTCGGGCGACTCGGTCGACCTGCGCGACCTGCAGATCGGTGACGTCGGGTCGCCGAACGAGGCGGTCCAGATCCAGAACTGCCTGGGCATCGTGGTCGTCGACACGACCGACATCACCGGCGGCGCCGGCCAGGTGGGCGCTCGCGTCGACAACTCGGATCGGACCGTGTTCCAGCGCTGCAACACCGCCGGCACGCCGGGCCTGCTCGTGGAGGGCGGCTCGACCGCGCTCTCGGGGGGCGGCACGCTGGACGCACTGGACGCCACCGACAACTCGTCGATCCGCACCATGGGCCTGACCGGGTTCAGCACGAACATCCAGGCGGGCTCGACGCACACCGACTACACCGGTGTGCACGCCAACGTCGACGCGCCCACGTTCATCGGCCTGAACCAGCAGTTCTTCCTGTCGGTCCAGGGCGAGCCCAACGGCCTGTGGTTCCTGATCGTCAGCTTCAACTTCAACTGGCTCGACCTCCCCGGCGCGTTCTGGGAAGGGGCCGGCATCAGCAACCTGAACCCGCTGGGCGTGTTGGCCGAGGGTGGCTTCTTCCCGCCGGCGGGCGGCTCGATCACCTTCCCCACGAAGCTGATCCCGGACGCCGCGCTGCTGGGCCTGCCGATCGTGTTGCAGGCCGTGGTCAGCAACCCGAGCAACATGCACCGCCGCTGGTCGAACGTGTCGACCATCATCGGCATGCCCCAGTAAGGGGTCCCGCCCGGGCACGGTTGCCCGGAGGGTCGCGAGCGCCGTCGTCCACCGCAGGGGTGGGCGGCGGCGTTCGCGCATTCAGAGCAAGGGCGACAACAGCCGCGCGGCCGCCTGGGGCACGCGCGCGGTCCAGCGCCGCCGGGCCGGGTCGTCGAGCTGCACCTCGGTGGCGCCGCGCAGGTCATCGAGGTACTGGCGCGCCAGATCCTCGGCGAAGACCGTGTCGTAGATGAACGCGTTCAGCTCGAAGTTGAGGTGGAAGCTGCGCATGTCGATGTTGGTCGAGCCGATGGTCCCCATCCACTCGTCGACGACGAGCGTCTTGGCGTGCATGAAGCCCCGCTCGTACTCGAAGATGCGCACGCCGGCGAGCAGCAGCACGCGGTGGTAGCTGCGCGAGGCCAGGTCCACCAGCAGGCTGTCACCGCGCGCGGGCACCAGCAGGCGCACGTCCACCCCGCGCAGGGCCGCCGTGACGAGCGCCGTCTCGAACGGCTCGCTGGGCACGAAGTACGGCGTGGCCAGCCACGCCCGTTCACGCGCCAGGGCCAGCGCCTGCACGTACACGTGGGCGATCGGTGACCAGCTGCGGTCGGGCCCCGAGTCGATGATCTGGACCAGGCACGTTCCCTGGGCCGACGGCTCAGGGAAGTAGCGCTCGGCGTCGAGCGGGCGACCCGAGACACCCAGCCAGTCTTCCGCGAAGGCCTCCTGCAGACTGAGCACGGCGGGGCCCTCGATGCGCACGTGGGTATCGCGCCAGGCACCGCGCTCCTCGTCGAGGCCGAGGTACTCACGGCCGACGTTGATCCCGCCGGTGAAGCCCACCAGGCCGTCGACGACGACGATCTTGCGGTGGTTGCGGAAGTCGACCCGGTCGGCACGACGACCGCGGGTGAACAGGGTCACGGGACGGAAGGGGTGGGCCTGACCGCCCTGGTCGACGAGCGGCTTCCAGAAGTCGTCGGGCAGGGCCGAACAGCCCATGGCGTCGTAGACCACGCGCACCTCGATGCCCTCGCCAGCCCGGCGCGCCAGGCGATCGCGCAAGCCCCTGCCCGTGTCGTCCGGTTGGAAGATGTAGAACTCGACGTGGATGTGATCGCGCGCCGCCTCGATGGCCGAGATGATCGAGCGGTAGGTCGCCGGCCCGTTGACGAGCATGTCCACCTGGTTGCCGCGGCTGGCGGGCGTGGTGGCCAGTCGCGAGCCCAGCCGCACGATGTCCGCGGTGCGTCGCGACACCGTCGCCTCGTCGTGACGCTGCAGCTTCTCGGTGACCCCGTAGCGTTCGAGCATGGCGCGCGTGCGCAGCGCGACCCGCTCCGAACGCCGTGCCAGCAAACGCGACGGCAGGCGGCCGAAGAGCAGGTAGAACGCAGTGCCCACGAACGGCAGCGCGATCACGGCGAACAGCCAGGCCAGCGTGGCCGTGGGCCGACGCCGCTCGCTGCGCAACACGGCAAAGAGCGCGGCACCGTGCAGCAGCAGGAAGGCGACAGTGAGCAGCGTGTCCGTCACGACGACGGCATCCTACGCCACCTGGAGCGCCGCGCGCACGAGCTGTTGCGCCCTGCGGGAGCGACCGGCTCAGACCAGCAGGCGCTTGGTCCGGAAGTGCGTGCCGCCTTCGACGAAGGTGATGCCGGCCACGACCTTGCCGTCGACCCAGGCGAAGCAGGGTTCCTCGGTGGGGAAGCCCGGCGGCGTGCGCAGGGACTGACCGCGCAGGAGCAGGTGGCGCTGTTCGAGCGGCACGTTGAGACGCGGGAACGCGGCGAGCGCGGTCTCGATCCCGATCACGCTGCTGATCTCCACCTCGTCCGGAGCCACGGCGTCGTCCAGTCCGAGCTTCCCCACCCGGGTGCGCACCAGGCTGGACATGTAGGCGCCGCAGCCGAGGTTCTCGCCCAGGTCGCGGGCGATGGCGCGGGCGTAGGTGCCCGAGTTGCAGCGCAGGTGCAGTTGCGCCTCGGGCCATGCGAACGACTGCAGCTCCAGCTCGTGCACCATCACCGGGCGCGGCTGGGCTTCGAGCGGGCGTCCCTTGCGGGCCTCGCGGTGCATGCGCCGGCCCTCGACCTTGACCGCGCTGTAGGTCGGCGGGACCTGCATGATCTCGCCGCGAAACGGTTCGAGGGCCGCTTCCACCACGGCCTGCTCCAGCGGCTCGGGCGCCGGCTCGGTGGGCACGATCTCGCCCTCCGAGTCGTCGGTGTCCGAGCGGGCGCCGAAACGCACGGTCAGGTCGTAGATCTTCTCGCTGCGCACGATCAGGTCCTGGATCTTGCGCGCCTTGCCCACCACCAGCACGAGCACGCCGGTGGCCAGGGGGTCGAGCGTGCCACAGTGCCCCAACGGCCCGGCGTCGAGCCGCCGTTCGGCGATGTCGAGCGCCTTGCGGGAAGTGATCCCGGAGGGCTTGTCGAGGACGATGAGACCGCGCAGCGTGTCGACGGATTCGGCCATGGTGGGTGTTCCGAGCGGTCAGCGAAGGCCGGCAGGCCGTCCGGGGACGCACTTCCCGGGCGCCTGATCGAACCGCCCAGACTAACGATTCGCCGCCGGGCCGGGAACAGGCCCCGGCCCCCGCCGGCCGCGCCCTCGTCCTCCGCTCGCCGGCGTCCGTGGCCGGCCGACGCCCGAGGACGAGCGGCCCGGCCCCTTGGGGCCTGCCCAGCCCTCGCCGGTCCCGGCAATTGGCTCTCGCCGACCGCGCCGGAAGGCCGATAAGCCGCACGCATTTTCTGGAGCCGAGCCCGGTTGCTGAGGCATCCTGGACGCTCCTTCCGCCCGACACCCGAGGACAGTTCAGCCCGGCCATGATCGACCTCATCCCGACCCACCCGCCCGCGCACCTCGACGTCCCCGAACCCCTCTCGCGGCTCGTCGACCTGGCCTACAACTCGTGGTGGACCTGGAACCGCGACGCGCGGCGCCTGTTCAAGCTGGTCGCTCCCGACCTCTGGAGCCGCTACCGCAACCCGGTGCGCCTGCTCCAGGTCGTGCGCCGCTCGCGCCTGCTGGCCATGTGCGAGGACGACGACTACCTGCGCGAACTCGACCGCGTCGCCGACCTGTGCACGGTGCGCACGCGCCCGAGCGACGACCAGCGCGTGGTGGCCTACGTCTCGGCCGAGTACGCCCTGCACGAGTCATTGCCGATCTACTCGGGCGGCCTGGGCGTGCTCTCGGGCGACCACCTCAAGGAGGCCTCCGACATGGGCCTGCCGCTGGTGGGCGTGGGCCTGTTCTACCGCCGCGGCTACTTCCGCCAACTCGTGGACGCGGACGGCTACCAGCAGCACTTCTACCCCGACCTCGATGCCATGCGCATGCCGCTGCTGCGCGTCAAGGACCGCGACGGAGGCTCGTTGCGAGTCGCCGTCGACATGGACGGTCGCACGGTCGTGTTGCGGGTCTGGGTCACCAAGGTCGGTCGCGTGCCGCTGCTGCTGCTCGACTCCTACACCACCCACAACCCACCCGAAGACCGCTACATCACGTCCCAGCTCTACGTGCGCGGACGCGACATGCGCCTCGAGCAGGAGATCGTGCTGGGCCGCGGCACCGTGGCCACCCTCGACGCACTCGGCATCAAGCCCCAGGTGATCCACATGAACGAAGGCCACTCGGCCTTCCTCGCCGTGGAGGACATGCGCCGCTGTGGTGCCTCGAACCTCGAGGACGCCATGGAACACTGTCGCGCGCGTCACGTGTTCACGACGCACACTCCGGTGCCCGCGGGCAACGAGGTGTTCAAGCGCGAGAAGGTGCGGCCCTACCTGGAACAGACCGCATCCGACATGGGCGTGGCCACCGACGAGTTGCTGGACCTGGGCAAGGCCGGCGACAACCACGAGGACTTCAACCTGACCGCGCTCGCACTGCGGCTGTCGCGGGCAGCCAACGGCGTGTCGAAGCTGCACGCATCGGTGTCCCGCGAGATGTGGCCGGACTTCCAGATCAGCGCCATCACCAACGGCATCCACGTGCCCACCTGGCTCGGCCGCGAGATGAGCAAGGTGCTGCGGGCAGACGAGACCACATCGCCCGCTGAACTTGCGCAGCGCGCCCGGGAACTCCCCGACGGCGTGCTGTGGGCGGCGCACGTGGCCCAGAAGCACCGCCTGATGCGCTTCGCGCGCGTACGCAACCTGCGCCAGGCCGCGCGTCACGGACGCTCGCCGGCGGAGATGCGGCACCTCGAGAACCTGCTCAACCCCGCCGCCCTCACGCTGGGCTTCGCACGCCGCTTCGCGGCGTACAAGCGCGCCGACCTGCTGTTCCACGACATCGGTCGGCTCGAGCGGCTGCTGTGCGACAACGAACGACCGGTCCAACTGCTGATCGCGGGCAAGGCGCACCCGGCGGATCGCGCGGGCCAGGAGATCATCCGGCGCATCCACGAGATGGCGTCCAACGGCCCGCTCCACGGCCGCATCGTCGGCATCGAGGACTACAACCTGGCCGTCGGCCGGCTCATGGTGCGCGGCGTCGACGTGTGGCTCAACACACCCGAGTGGCCCCGGGAGGCCAGCGGCACGAGCGGCATGAAGGCGGTCATGAACGGGGTCCTGCACGCCTCGGTGCCCGACGGCTGGTGGGCCGAAGCAGACGCCGAGGGCGCCGGATTCACCATCGGCGAACAGCAGCTGCCCGATACCGGCCGGGACGCCGAGACCCTGATGACCGTGCTCGAGAACGAGCTGGTGCCCCGCTACTACGATCGGGGCGACGACGGCCTTCCGCGGGCCTGGATCGCCATGATGCGCCGGTCCATGGGGTCCTTCCTGGAGCAGTTCTCCACCCGCCGGATGCTCGGGGACTACGCGCGCGAGATGTACGCGCTGACCCCCGTGGCCGCGATTTGACCGAGGCGCCCTTGGTCGACCGGTCCGGACCGGTCTACCATGGCGGCGTGATGCGGCACTTCCTGTTCACATCGGCCCTCGCGGGGGTGGTCTTCCTCGCGCTGATGTTCGTCAGCTCCCCCGAGGGAGTGGACTGGGCGGTCCCGCTCAAGGCTGCCGCGAGCGAGCAGGGACTGCGCGTGGGCGCCCCCCTGCCCGACATCGAGCTGGTGACGCACGCCGGCCGGCCGGCGCGGCTCTCGGACTTCCGCGACCGCTGGCTGGTGGTGGTGGTGTGGCACTCCATTGACGGCGCCGTCGGCGACGTGGTGGAACTGCTGCGTCCGTTGCAAGCCGAGTGGATGGCGCGTGACGACATCGTGCTGGTGGGCCTCAACACAGGCGACGACCCGGTCCACCGGGCCTTCACGTCCTGGGCCGATCTGTGGGGCGACGTCGACGGAGCGCCGCGCGTGCTCGTGTCGGACGAGCGCTTCTCGCTGACGCGCGCGAGCAGCGGCGCTGCGGCGCCGGCGCCTCGCCGCGAGCCCCGCCACGTCGCGCGCGAGTTGGGCGTGTTCGGTTCGCCGGTGGTGCTCGTGGTGCAACCGGGCGGCACCGTGGCGATGGTCTCGTACGGGTTCTCGCCCCTGCGCGGCGACGTCGATCACCTGCGCTCCTTGGTTCGCTGAGGGACGCGGCGGCCCCGTGGTCGCCAGTCCGTCGCCGCCTGTGTGTCACCGTTCGCACGACGGCGTGCGCACGCACCCACCCGCTCTCACACGACGGTCGAGAATCCTCCCCGGAACCGGTTCACACGAACCATCGGCGCATCTCCATGGCCCTTAGTGCCACGCGCGAAGGAGCTTAGGAGATTGCACACGAATCTTCCCTACCACTCGATCCAAGCTGATGGGTTGCGTTACTTCGATCCCGGCGCGACGTCTCCCTTGCAGCAATCGGGGAGGTCGGGGATGCGTGGGCACACGGAGCAGTTGCTCGACGGTTCGGAGAGGGCACCCGGGCGGGTGAGACCTCGAGACCCCGACGGCTGCCAAGAGGTACGGAGGGCAGGTCTTGGTCAGCTGGGCGTTCTCGAAGCGCGGTGCCTTGTCGGAACGTCTGGCCCACGTGCCCGGCGTTCGCGAGCTGCCCAGCTTCGTCGCCTTCGACCCGGCCGACGACCGGCATGTGGATGAAGTCGCGGCCTGCCTGGTCGAACGCTTCCGTACCCAGCAGGACGTGGAGGCTTTCACGCTCCTGTTCGAGCTGACCCACGAGCGCCTGCTCGAGGGCGCGGGACGCCTGTCACGCCAGCTCTGCCCCGGGATCGAGGCCGAGGACCTGGTGGCCGGCTTCATGGCGCGCATGTTCTGCGACCTTCCCAGCCGCGACGCCGACGGCGACGCCGACGGGCCCGTGGACGATGGCGGCCACGCCCGACCGAGCGGGCGCGCGCCCCGCGCTCCCGTGCGGCGCTTCCTGGGCCTGGCGTACACCTCGATGCGCAACGACGTCCTGGACCAGCTCCGTCAACGCAAGCGAGCCCTGGTCAAGAATCGCACCTACCAGGACATGCTCGCCGAACCGGTCGACCCCTCGCGCCTGATCGAGGAGCAGGAGGAGCAGCAGGTCCTCGACCGCTGCGGGCTCGAGCTGCTGCACATCACCAGCGACTGCTTCCACGAACTCGGAGCACGCGATCAGCAGGTGCTGCTGGCGCGCGAGATGCTGCACCTCAGCTACGAACGGGTGGCGAGCATGCTCCAGCTCGACGAGCAGCAGGTGGGCATGATCATCCGCCGCGCGCGTCAACACCTCGTCAACCGCATCCGCAAGCGCCTGGCCAGCACCGGCAGCGCGGACACTCACGCGGCGCTCACCGAGGGAGAGGTCGAAGTGCTGCAGACCACGATCGCCGCCTCGCTCGAGACGCGCGGCCAGACGAAGAGCGTCAGGGTGCTGCTCGAGCGCATGCTCGAACGTTCGGCGCGTGATGCTCGGCGACGCCTCGCCGACCTCGTCTACGAGATGGTCAAGGCCTGCCTGGTGCGGGCGCCGTCGTTCGCCAAGCGCACGTTGATCCACCACCAACCCCGTCCCCGTGACGAAGTGGCGGCTGACATCCACCGCCTCAGCCGGCGCCTGGAGCGGGTGCCGACAGCGGACGAGGCCAGGGTGCCGCGCGAACTCGGGGCCACCGTCGACGCGGTCTCCGAGACGCCGGTCGACCATGCACTCGACGACGCCGATCGCTGCCTGACCCTGCTCGAGCGCATCGAGGGCGCCTCCGGAAGGCAACTCGTGGCCACGGCCCTGTGCTGCATCCACGCCGGGCACCCCGGGCAGGGCGAGCAGATCCTGCGT
The DNA here is from genome assembly GCA_029259695.1 of Planctomycetota bacterium. Classification (GTDB taxonomy): domain Bacteria; phylum Planctomycetota; class B15-G4; order B15-G4; family B15-G4; genus OFTM49. The sequence goes on along the minus strand of JAJDEQ010000014.1, from coordinate 6,548 downwards.
TCGCTGGAGACACGCGAGCTGCCGCCGATCACGCGCCAGAACGTGGCCCGCAACCTGACCCTGGCGCTCATGCGCCAGGATCGCTACGCCGACGCCTTGCGCGAGGCCGACCGCGCCGCCGCCGCCTGGCCCGACGACCCGGTGCGCGTGATGAACGTGTGCTTCGCCACCTCGCGCCTGGGCCGGCGCGCGCGCTTCGAGGGCGCCGTGCGGGAACTGGGGGCGATCCATGCCCGCTCGGGGGACGCCACGGTCGAGCGCTGGATCCAGGGGCCGCTGGGCGAACTGGCCGCAGCCCTGGGCATCTCCTCCAGGACCCTCGCGACCCTGATCGACGAAGCACAGGTCGACGGAGCGCGCCAGCCGCCCGCGTCCGACCCTGCCCGGGGACAGCCCGTCAGCGCCGACGGACACACTCCCGACGGCCGCTCCGGCGCGGCACACACGCCGCACTCCACCGAACAACTCTCCCCCTCTGAAATGCCCCCGCGCAACGGGCGTTCGCATGACGCGACCCGACCTGTCGAACAGGTCGCGCCGCAGCTGGCGACGTCCCGAGCGTCTACCCCGGACGCAGTGCCGACACCTCGCGGTCGACGCTCCCGCAACGGTCGAAGTCGCCCTGGCGAAACCCGCCGGGCGCCCTCCACTGCGCCCCATCCCGAGGGAGGCCCCGCATGATGGGCACCTCCAACCCGGACATCCGCCCGTTCGCCAACCTGATGCTGATCCTGCTCCTGGCCGCTGCGCCATTCGCGGGATCCTCGAGCGCAGCGACGATCAATGACCCCAACAACCCCGTCGGCGCCGGTGACGGGGCGGCCCAGTCCGATGGCGACCCGACGGTCGCCGCCGGCAACGACGGCGTGGGCGGCATCGAGCTCGACCCCGACGATCGCAGTGGGAGCAAGCAGGAACGCCGGGCGAAGCGGGGCAAGGGCGGAGGCAAGGGCCCGACCACTTCGGGAGCGACCCCGGGCGGACAGGCTCACGAACCACGCGACCTGTGGCACGACGAGGGTGGCGCGGTGGGGACAGACCACAGCGCACCCAGCGCGGCAGGCCAGGGAACGCTGGCCCCCGGCGACGAACTCACGCTGGTCGTGCACGGCGCCACGCCCGATGCCCTGACGTTCGTCGTGATCGGCAAGGCCGCCACCGGACTCCCGTTCAAGGGCGGACTGATGATCCCGTTGCCCGAGGCGATCCTGACCACCCACACCGACGCGAACGGGAGCCTGTCGCTCAACTCGGTGGTCCCGGAGCTCCCGGGTCTGACGTCATCCGCGGACGGAATGGAAGTCTTCGTGCAGGTGTGGATCGTGGCCCCCGACGCGCCGGAGGGCATGATCGCCACCAACGCGCTGAGCTTCGGGACGCCCTGAACCGGCGCGGCCGAGCGTCAGTCCCGCGCGCCGCCCGCGATCCGTGAATCGCACCGAGCTGAGGCAGCGTGTGGCCGCCCTGCGCGGCGCCGACATCGTCGTCCCTGACGAGTTCGACCCGCAGGACGACAGCCAGATCGACGCGGTGGCCGGGCAGCTGCTGCATCACTTCCGGCAGCACGACGACCGCGACGCGTTCACGCTGCTGTACGAGCTGTGCCAGGATCGCTTGTCGGAGATCGCCCGGCGCGTCACCCGACAACTGGGCATGGCCGTCGACCCCGAGGACCTGGTCGCAGGCTACATGGCCCGCCTGTTCGTCGACGTGCGCAAGGACCACGATCGCGTGCGCCGCTTCCTGGGCCTGTCCTACACCGCACTGCGCAACGACGGCCTGAACCAATTGCGCCTGTTGCGCCGCGCCCACGCGCGCCACCAGGTCTTCGATCGCTGGCGCCGGGACGCGGGCGAACCACGCGACCCGGCGCGCGAAGTGGACGACCGCGAACAGGAGCGCGAACTGGAACGGCTGGGCACGGTGTTCGTGTCGATCGTGAGCGTCTGCTTCCACCGCCTTCCCGAACGTGACCGGCGTGTGCTGCTCGCGCGCGAGGTGGACGGCCTGCCCTACGAGCAGATCGCCCGCCAGCTCGAGCTGCCCTCCAACCAGGTGGGCATGATCCTCAAGCGGGCGCGGACGCGCTTGTCCCAGGCGATCGCGGCCACCTTCGCGCCCTTCGATCGGCCCGGGGAGACGGGCTCATGACCCAGCCTCGTCGCGATGACCTGCGGGCCGCCATGCGCGCCCTGAGCCGGTCGGGCGGGCCGGGGTCCGACGGCTCCGGGCCACCCGGCGCGGAGCGCGTGCTCCACGCCGTGCGAGCGGCCGGCGAGCAGCGACTCGCCGACCTGGTGCACGCCGTGGCCCTGACGCTCGTGACCGATCCGACGCCGAACGACCGCGCCGACCCGACGCCTCGTCGTCAGCTCGCGACCCTCGCCGACGAGGCGCGGCACCTCGCCCGGCGCATCCCGCGACTGCCCGAGCAGATCGCCCGCCTGCCCCGGACGCACCCGTCGCCCGCCACGCTCGACGCCGCCTTGTGCGCAACGCTCGACGTACTCGTGCTGCTCGAGGGCCGCAGCCCGCGCGTGCTCGCACTGATCTCACACCGGGACGCGCTGCGCGCCCCTTGATCAGATGCCGACCGCCGCGCCATCCTTGCGCGACTCGCTGCCACCCCGGTAGACACGCTGCCCCGCGTCGTCCAGCCGATCGATGACGATGCCCTGGTAGCCGCCCACGTCCTGCGCCTCGTCGAGCAGCACGTGTCCCCGGCGCGACAGTTCCGCGGCGGTCTCGCGCGGCACCCCCGGCTCCAGGTACACGCGCCCGCCGTGGGCCATGACCGCGACGCCCGCGGGATCGCTCGATCCCATGTGTCGCCAACGGGGCACGTCTCCCGCAGCCTGCACGTCGAGGCCGAAGTCCAGCAAGTGGCTGACCACCTGCACGTGACCCTGCGGCTGCATGTCACCACCCATCACGCCGAACGAAGTGACGGGCACGCCGGCGCGGGTGATCATGCCCGGGATGATCGTGTGGAACGGTCGTTTGCCCGGCGCGTAGGCGTTGGCGTGCAGCGGGTCGAGAGCGAAGGAGCAACCGCGGTTCTGGAGCCCGAAGCCCCAGCCCTCGGGCACCACGCCGGAGCCGAAGCCCATGTAGTTGCTCTGGATCCACGACACCACGTGGCCGGAGCGATCGGCGACCGTGAAGTACACGGTGTCGCCATTCTGCAGACGCTCGATACCGGACGGGGACACGCCACCGCGAGAGGACCCGGGCACGGTCGCGAAGTCCCCCGGTGGATAGGCCGACGCGGCCCGGCGCGGATCGATCAGCGCGCGGCGCTCGGCCGCATAGGCTTCCGACAACAACGCCTCCACCGGGGCCTGGGCGAAGTCGGGGTCGGCGTACAGGCGGGCCCGGTCTTCGTAGGCCAGCTTCTTGGCCTCGATCATCAGGTGCAACGTGTCGGCCGTGAGCAACCCCGAGGCTTCGATGTCGAAGCCCGACAGCACCGCGAGCATCTGCAACGCCGCCAACCCCTGGCCGTTGGGCGGCAGCTCCCAGACCTCGTGACCGCGATAGCTCACGGACACGGGCTCGACCCACTGCGCCCGCTGCGAGCGCAGGTCGTCGAGTTCCCAGGGGCGTCCCGCGGCGCGCATGCAATCCACGATGGCGTGGGCCACTTCGCCGTCGCGGAAGGCGTCGCGCCCGGCGCCGGCAATGTGCTCGTACGTACGGGCCAGGCCGGCATTGCGGAACAACTCACCCTCCCGCGGTGCACGCCCTTGCGGCAGGTAGGTGCGACCGAAGGCCTCGCAGCCGGCATAGGTGCGTTCGGCACGGGCCCACGCGGCGGCGATCACGCGCGTCACCGGGAAGCCCTCGCTCGCCAGGACGATGGCGGGCTCGAGCAACTGCGCCATCGGCAGCCGGCCATAGCGTTCGTGCAGCTCGAACCAGCCCTCCACCGCTCCCGGGACGCTCACGGCCAGCGGGTCCCGCTCGGGGATGGCGCGCTCCCCGCGGGCGGCGACCGCAGCGCGCACGTCGTCGGCGGACTGGGCGGCGGGCGAGCGGCCACTGCCGTTGAGGCCGTAGAGACGGCGGGTCTCGGGGTCCCAACCCAGAGCGAAGAGGTCGCCCCCCACACCGCAACTGCACGGCTCCGTCAGGCCCAGGATCGCGTTGGTGGCGATGGCCGCGTCGACGGCCGTGCCACCCGCCGCCAACACCGCGAGACCCACCTGCGTGGCCAGCGGCTGACTGGCGCAGACCATCCCCGCCCGCCCCATGACGACGGAGCGGGTGGCGAAGGCGTGGGGCACGAGCCCGGCCGCGGGTGGACGCAGAGACATGTCTCCAGGGTATGTCCGCGTCCCTTCGACGCGACAGCGCCATCGCGCCGGTTTCCTCGACGTGCACCGGGTCGGCTAGAATGCCGCGCCCCCTCCGCGCCGGTCCCGCGCTCCAACGCGCCGTGGCCCTGGCCGGAACTCTCGCTCACGGAGCCCGCCGATGAGCATCGCGCTCGTCCTGGCCGCCGTGCTGCCGTTGCTCACCAGCGCAACCGCCGCATCGCTCACCCCCCCCGTCCGCACGCCGGCCGCCGATCCCGCGCCCCCGGCGACGGCCGGCCGTGCCGACGAACACGCCGACGCCGAGGCCGTGCTCGAGACGCGGCTCTCCGCCGCCGACCTGTCCACGCGCCTCGCGGCCCTCGCCGCCGAGCATCCCGGGCTCTGCCGCCTGGTGACCCTGGGCGAATCGACGGGCGGTGTGCCGGTCCAGGGCCTCGCCATCGCCTCGGGGGCCCCGGTCCCCGGCGGCCGCACCGGCCTGCTGATCACCGGCGACTTCGACGGTCGCCGGGTCGCCGACGCGGCCATCGTGCTGGACGTCGCGGCGCAGTTGCTGGCGCGGGACGACCTGGACGCCGCCCTCGGCGAACGGGCGATCATCGTCATCCCCCGCCCCAACCCCGACGGCGCCGAGGCGCTGCTGGGCATGGCCGGCCCGGCCCACGAACAGACCGGCAACGGTCGCCCCGACGACGCCGACCACGACGGGCGCATCGACGAGGACGGGCCGAACGACCTGGACGGCGACGGCGTGATCACCCTGATGCGCGTTCCGGACCCCGAAGGCGAGTGGCTGATCGACGAGCACGATGGCCGCGCCCTGCGCAAGGCGCGCCGCGAACGGGGCGAGCGCGGGACCCACCGCGTGTACGTGGAAGGCACCGACGACGACGGGGACGGCGCCTTCAACGAGGACGGCAGCGACGGCGTGCACCCCGACGCGAACTTCCCCCACGACTGGGACGACGTGCCCGCCGAGGCCGGCGAGTACCCGCTGAGCGAGCCCGAGTCCGCGACGATCGCGCGCGTGTTGCTCGAGAACCCCGGACTCACTCCACTCGTGATCGGCGCGCAGGACACGCTCGTGTCGTTGCCGTCGAAGGCCAAGACCGTGCGTCGCGGCGGTTTCGGCAATCGCTACCGCGAACCGCTCGACGGCGTGTTGGGCGACGACCATGCCACGCTCGAGGAGCTCAAGCGGCGCTTCGGCGAAGCCGGCGAGGACGACGCGCCCGAGCACGACGTGAAGGGCCCCAGCCTGAGCTCCGGGAGCTTCCTGGCCTGGGTCTACCACCAGGCCGGTCGCTGGCCCCTCGCGGTACGCCCCTGGGCGCCGCCCGAGAAACTGCCCGCCCCGGAGAAGAAGGACGACGCCGAGCCCGCCGGTGACGACGACGCTCCCGACGCGGCCAACGGGCACGACGACGACGCAAACGACGAGCACGAACACACCAACGACGCAGACCACGAGGACGGGCACGACGGCGACGCAGACGACGAGCACGACGACGACGCAGCCGGCGAGCACGAGCACGACGCAGACGGCGCGCAGGCCGACGAGGGCCGCGACGAGGGCGGTCGACGTCGCGGCGGCAAGCGTCGCGGCGGCTCGAGCGACGACAGCTCGGCGGACGACAGCGAAGATTCGTCGTCCGAGAAGCCCGGCAGCGACAAGGACAGCCCCGTCCCGGCCGCCGTCCTGGCCTGGCTCGACGACGATCAGGACGGAGCCGGCGCCGTCCCCTGGCAACCGTTCGATCATCCGGACCTGGGCTCGGTGGAGATCGGCGGGCTGGCCCCGGGCGTGCTGGTGAACGCACCCGGCGACGCCGCCGCGCGCGTGTCGACCAGGTTGGCCGCCTTCACCCTCGACCTGCTGGCCGCCCTGCCCGTGATCGCCTTCGAGTCGGTGGAGGTCAGCTCGCCCGTGGACGGGATCTACGAGCTGAAGGCGGCGCTGGTCAACACCGGCGTGCTGCCCACCGGCCCCCAGTTCGCAGCCGAGGCCCGCCTGGCCCGCGCGATCCGCGTCGGACTGCGGCTCCCGGAGGGCGCCGCGATCCTCAACGGCCCCACCCAGGTCCTCGTGGATCGCCTCGCAGGCGGCGGAGGTCGCAGGGAGATGCGCTGGCTCATCGCCGCGTCGTCGGGTCAGCAGATTGTCCTGGAAGCCGATGCCGACACCGTCGACGGCGTCGAGCGGGAGGTGCCCCTACCGTGACGAGTCGA
>JAJDEQ010000130.1 GCA_029259695.1 Planctomycetota bacterium | reverse complement strand
CGAGCCCGACGAAGTGAGTAAACTCATGCATGGACCAGCCTCCTGATGCGGCTCTGCGGCCGCGGGGAACTTGCTACCGAGATCCACGGTGCCGTAATCCGCGGACCTCAGGAGCGCTGGTCCACCCATTTGGTCTAGGCGCGGTGGCGGGTGATGGCCGCCGGCGTGACGCAGTGCCGGGGGCGGCGTCGTGACCTGTGATGCGGCGCGGCGCCGTCCCTGGGAGAGAGTCCTCGACAGTCGGAGTCCCAGACATGTTCAGAAGTGTGCTCGCGGTGTGGTTGCTCGCGTTCGTGGTGACGTCATCGAGTCCTGCGCAGCTCTATGAGCTCATGACCGGTGTGGATACCGGACGCTATCCCGGTGCGATCGGCGTGACGGGGACGGACGGAGACCGGCTTGCGGGCACGGCCGACGTCGGAGCGCTCATCACGTTCCAAGGCACGGGGACCCCGCTGCTCGCGCCGAACCATGTGGGGGCGTTGAGTTTCCTGTTTCGGCGCGGCTCGCTGGAGCCGATTCCCGGTTTCGTGCTCCCCTTGCTGGCGATCGACTTCCTCGGCGGACCCCTTCTGGATCTCGACGGCGAGACGGCAAACGGTGCGCGTTCGCTCATCCCAGTGGCGGGCAAGACGCCGGTGCTGATCGGCGCGGAGAGTCATCTCGCCATCGAGGTCGATGAGAGCGGGGGAGACATCGAGCTGTGCAGGGTCGATGCCACCGGCACGAACGAGGGGGTGAGCGGACTCCCCGCAGGTTGGGGAACAACGGTTCACGCGCTCGCGGGGACGACGACGAGTGCCGCGCCGGGCGCGCCCATCAACCCGCTCACCGATACCCGGGCCGGGACGTTCACGTCGTTCTCGGGCACCGGCGGCTTGCTCACGACCGTCTGGCGCATCGAGAACCTGGGTTACGAGATCTGGCAGGACTCGATCGAACCCGGTGCCTTGGGGGCCGGGTCACTCGGTGACTACCAGTACCTCGGGGCCATGCGGGGGTGGTTGGTGAAGCGCGAGTCAGGCTCGGGGCTGTTCCCGACGCTGGCGGGCGAAGGTCTCGGGAGCACGCTCTGGCCGTCGGCCGCGGGTGGTGCGGTCGGCATGAGTGTGACCGTGCCCGACACGACGTCGGTCACGATCGCGGCGGGCATCGATTCGGAGGACTTCACGTTGGCCGGGAATGGCGGCGTGGCGCTCATCGATTTCGGCGGCGACCTCGGTGCCTGGTTCGACGGTGTCGTGGTTCCGAACGTGCCTGCGTCCTCGGACAGCTTCCTCTATCTCGAAGCGGCGGGGTTCGGTGTGTCGAACTCCGAGATCATCGGGTTCGCAGACACCGTAGGTTACGACCTGGTGCTCGTCGCGGCTGAGGCGGAACTCGTCGACTGCAACGAGAACGGCATCCACGACGTGTGCGACATCGCGCAGGGCACCAGCGCCGACGTAGATGGGAACGGCATCCCCGACGAATGCCAGGGAAGCTGGACGGATCTCGGCAGTGCACTCGGTGGCACCCACGGCGATCCGTTGCTCGAGGGCACGGGCACGTTGATCGGCAACGACCCGCTCACGATCGCATTGACGAATGCACTGGAGAGCACGACCGCGTACCTGATCCTCGGCCTCACGCAGCTCAATGCGCCGTTCAAGGGCGGCACGCTCGTGCCCGCCCTCGATGTGGCTGCCTTCCCGCTCGCGCTGCCGACCGGCCCGCTCGGCGAGATCCCCATCAACGCCACCTGGCCCGCGGGCATCCCCGGCGGCTTCACGACGTACTACCAGTACTGGATCCTCGATCCGGCCGGGCCGGTGGGCTTCAGTGCGAGCAACGCGATCTCGGGCACGACACCGTGATATGGGCAAACCGTCTCGAGGAGTACCCTGAAGCGAAAGCTCGTCTTTCGACATCGAGGGGAGATCCGATGAAGTTCAGCGCCGTGTTCGCACTCGCTTTCGTCTCCACGGTCGCGGCCGCCCAGGACTGCGATCAGTTCAACTTCATGGTGGAGGTCGACCCGCCGGAGCAGATCTACAACCCTTGGTCACCGGAGGGCGGCAATTGGTTCACCTTCACGGTCGAGGACGGGACCGTGGATGTGAACGGACTGCTGATCGAAGACCCGGAGATCACCACGATCTGCGATGTGGAGGTGTACGTCGCGACGATCACGATGACCGGGAGCAAGGCTCTGCTCGTCGACGTATCCCATTCGACGCCGGGACAGAGTGATGCGGAAGTGCTTCTCATGGAGCTGACGGCAGATTTCGCAAACGGACTCGACATCTGGCTCGACGACGAGGCGGTGGCGAACATCCAGGATCAACTGGGCTCGGGCGTCGTGCTCTCGGGATCCTTCCAGCCGGCCGAGTTCTTGAGCTTGCTCGACGGGCGTCCAGCGTCGGGCGACTACATCGTGCACCTCAGCGACGAGCTGGGCGGGTCGATGCAGGTCGCCGCCGTCGGCATCCGCATCTGGGCTCCCGACGGCACGCCCGAAGCCACCGACAACTGCCCCGGCATCTACAACCGCGACCAGGCCGACACCGACGGCGACGGCATCGGCGACGCGTGCGACCCGACACCGTTCGGCGGCTGGGCCAATCTGGGCAACGCGCTGGCCGGCACGCACGGCAACCCGGTGCTCGCCGGCGCCGGCACGCTGGCGGCCAACGACCCGATCACGCTGTCGCTGACCAACGCGCTCGAGGACACGACCGCCTACCTCGTCGTCGGCCTGACCCAGCTCAATGCACCGTTCAAGGGCGGCACCCTGGTGCCCGCGCTCGACCTGGCCGGCTTCCCTCTCGCGTTGCCGACCGGCCCCTTGGGCGAGATCCCCATCAACGCCACCTGGCCCGCGGGCATCCCCGGCGGCTTCACGACGTACTACCAGTACTGGATCCTCGATCCGGCCGGGCCGGTGGGCTTCAGTGCGAGCAACGCGATCTCGGGCACGACGCCCTGATCTGGTGGAGCGCTCAGCTCCTTGCCGCGCACGACGCCTCGAGGCCCGTCAGCGCACCACGAGCAACCGGCTGTTGGCCGGGTACAGCCACTCCACGCCGCGCTCGGTGACGACGGCGTCGTCCTCGAGGGGGATGCGCACCTTCTTGCCGTTCCACTCGGGCATGGCGGTGTAGGCGAAGAGTTCGATCGAGAGCAGGTTGGTCGCCCGCAGCGGGAACTCGCGCTGCACCGGGTTGAAGAAGGCCACCGACGGGCCGATGCCGTGGCCCGTGTTGCCCACCGAGTGGCAGCCGATGACGACGTCGGTGGTGTCCGGATCGTCGCTGGGCTGGTTGAAGGGGATGTTGACGAAGCCGGCGGCGGCGAGGGCGGCGTGCACCTCTTCCTCGGCCTGGCCCGCGCTGCGGCCCGGCTTGATCGTGGCGGTGATCACGTCGCGCACGGCGAGGGCCCGGTCGAAAGCGTGGCGCAGTGACGCGGGCGGTTCGGTCTCGCCGTCCCGCAGCACGTAGGCGACGCGCTTCATGTCGGTGAAGAAGCCCAGGTAGCCCACGCCCCAGTCGATCATGAGCAGGTCGCCGCGCTGGATGATGCGGTCGGTGGAGATGGCCTCGATGCCGTCCGGGCCGGTGATGTAGATCGAGGGCAGACCGAACGAGCTCCCGAGGCCCCGCTCGAGCAGTCGGTCCATGAGCCACCAGGCCACCTGCTCGAGGGTCGTCTCGCCCGGTGTGATGACCTCGTTGGACAGGGCCCGCTCGGCGAGCGTGCGCGAGATCTCACCGGCTTCGCCGAAGGCCACGAGTTCGGAGGCCGTGCGCCGGGCGCGGAAGTCGGCGACGAACGCCTCGCCCGACACGAGCCGCTCGTTCCAGGGTGCGCCCAGCGTCTCGACGAGTTGCTCGTAGCCGGTGTGCGACAGGTCGTCCGCCGGGCCGATGGCGCGGGAGGTGTTGATCGCGATCACCCCGGGGTCCCGCTCGGCCACGAACGCCGCCAGCTCGTCGGCGCCGAGGAACAGGTCGTAGGCGCCGTTGCGTTCCATCAGCGGGCCGTCGATTCCCAGCGCGGCCCGCTCGATGCGCGCGCCGCCCTGATCACCGACGTCGCCGCCCCGATCCGCAGCGTCGCCCCGGTCGGTGAACACGTAGAAGCCGTCGGCGCTGGTGTAGCCCTCGCCCAGGTCCGTGCGGAACGAGCCGTAGTTGGCCTCGCGGATCATGGTGATCCACATGTCCACGCCGTGCTCGCGCATCACCGCGGGCAGCACGTGGTCGAACTTGTCGCGCCGGATCTGGTTGAGCCGGTCCCAGCGGCGGCGCGCCTCCTGGGACGTCGCGTGCGTCGCGAGCACGAGCAGCACGATGGCGGTGACGAGCAGCGGGCGGCGCATGGCATCTCCTCTTCCCGGGCCACGGCGCCGCATTGTGCCGATCGGCGGCCGGCACTGCCCGCACCCCTCGTTGCTGGCCTTCTTGGCCGGACTCGTGAAGGGGGCGCCCTGTTCACCGGCAGGTAACGGGCCAACGACTCCGCCGACGACTCCGACAGCGCCGGAGAGGCGCCTTCGGTGGGTTGTTCCTGCGAGCGCAACGCAGGGCGTGTGCGAGTCGAGCATGCCAGAGGTCTCACGGTTCTTCGGGATCGTGATCGCGATGTACTACAACGATCACGCGCCCCCGCATTTCCACGCAAGCTACGGCGAGTACAGGATCTCGGTTCGCGTGAAGGACGGTTTCGTCGAGGGGCGCTTCCCGCAACGGGCGCTCGGCTTGGTGCTGGAGTGGTATGCTCGTCACCAGGACGAACTGCTCGACAACTGGGAGTCGGCGCAAGCCAGGAGGCCGTTGCGACCGATCGCTCCCCTTGAGTGATGCCGTGATACCGCCGCTGAGATCCGCTGAGTACGTTCGGGGGTACGTCGTGCGTCTCGTCTTCGACGATGGGAGCGAGGGAGAGCTGGACCTCGAGCGTGAGCTGCACGGCGAGGTGTTCGAGCCCCTGCGAGAGGTCGAGGTGTTCCGCTCATTCAGGTTGGATCGTGAGCTGAACACGATCGTGTGGTCGACGGGAGCGGATCTCGCGCCGGAGTTTCTCTACGAGGCGGTCACCGCCCGCTAGGGAACGACGCTCGATGGCGCCGGGGACTCAGCGCACCTTGGTCACGCCGTCCTGGGTCTCTTCGGGATCGCCCTTGGCCGCCAGGGTGAGCATGGCGTCGACGTGGTCGGTGGGGGCGCCGAGGATCTCGAGGGCCTTGGCGAACCGGGCGCGGCGCACGCGGCGCTTGGCTTCGTCGAGGCCGTGCTCGCGGGCGTCCTCGATGGTGAGCGGGATCAGGTGGTCGAGTTCGATGCCCGTCTCCTGGAACGGGGTGAAGCCCGGTTCGACCATGGGCCAGGCGCTGAACGCGACGACCGAGCCGTCGGGGCCCTCCGACTTGTGCACGGCGGCCTCGGCGCCTGTGGTGCGGCCGCCGACGACGGTCGCCCGGCCGGCGTCCCGCAGGATGCGCGCGGCCCACTCACCGCCGCTGGCGCTGCGTTCGTCGACGATGCAGACGATGTCGCCGGTGTAGCGCGGCGAGCGCGGCCGGATCACGCGGGTCTTCCCGCCCGAGTTGCCCCAGCGGTAGCTGAGCCGGCGCTCCACGATGTTGCCAAGGAACGGATCCGACGCCGCCACGAGGCCGCCGCCGTTGCCAGCCAGGTCGATGATCAGGCCGTCGGTGTCGGCGAGCTCGCGCAGGGCGGCGCGCAACATGGTCGTCATCTTGCCGTCGGGACCCATCGTGCCCATGCCCGGGTCGAAGGTCTTGATGCGCATGTAGCCCACGTCGCCCACGCGACCCGTCACCAGCCAGCGCTCGCCGTAGTGCTTGGAGGGTGGGGGCAGGTTGGGTTCGTCCGGGCGGCGCAGGGTGTGATCGGTCTCGCTGCCGTCGGGCCAGCGCAGGCGGATGTCGAAGGTCGTGCCCGGCAGGCCGCCGGCGAGGATCTGGGCCGAGCCCGACGGGTCCACGCCCTGGACCGCGATGATCTCGGGGTAGGCATGGGGGTCGTCGGTGAACGCGGCCGGTGGCTCGTGCGCTTCGCCCTCGGGCCAGCCGGTGACGAGCACGCGGCGCTCGACGAGCGCCGTGTCGAGGTCCGGCACCGACCAGTGCGCGGCCACATCGGGGATCGGCGGCAGGTAGCTGACGTGCGGGTCCTTCAGGGTCGAGATCAGGCGCGCCATCTCCCAGGCGAACTCGGTGGGGTCGCCGGCGGCGAGGGCCCGCGGCCGGTGCTCGGCGCGCTCGGCGTCCCAGTCGATCTCGTACAGCTCGAAGTACGGGTACTCGTCGCGCAGCTTCTCCCAGTGGGTGTCGAACGTCTCGGCGAAGAGCTCGGCCTGTTCGTCGGGCGACGCTGAGTGGGCCGTGCCCGCCGGCACGGCAGCGATCGCTGCGAGGGCGACGACGACGGACGCGGCGAGGGCAGTACCGAACGCGGGGCGTCGGAGAGTGCGGTTCGAGGTCATGAGATGTCACCTGGTCGGGGCCGGATGACCGTTGGGAGCCGTCCGGCGAGGGAACTCGCCCACGGTATAGGGCCGCCGCGGGTCGGGGTGTGACGTGATGGTGCCTGCGGCGTTCGGCGCGTCGAGGGCTGTGGATGGAGGGAGGCGGCGTGGGAAGCCGATCGGGGCCGAGTGCCGCCTGCGCTAGACTCGGCGGCTCGATGTCCCTCGCCCCCGGCCAGACCCTCACCCACTACGAGCTGCTCGAGCCCCTGGGCGCGGGCGGCATGGGCGAGGTGTGGCTCGCTCGGGATACCAAGCTCGACCGCGACGTCGCCATCAAGGTGCTGCCGGAGGAGCTGGCGGGTGACGCGGATCGCCTGCACCGCTTCGAGCGGGAGGCCAAGACCCTCGCCTCGTTGAACCATCCCCACGTGGCGGGCATCCACGGCGTCGACCAGGTGGGCGACACTTGCTTCCTGGCGCTGGAGCTCGTGCCCGGCGAGGACCTGGCGACGCGCGTTGCCAAGGGCGCGTTGCCGCTCGACGAGGCCCTCGACGTGTGTCGGCAGATCGCGGAGGGTCTCGAAGCCGCCCACGAGGCGGGCGTCGTGCACCGGGACCTCAAGCCCGCCAACGTGCGCATCACGCGTGAGGGTGTGGTCAAGCTGCTCGACTTCGGTCTGGCCAAGCCGATGCCGCCGGTGCTGGGCGAGGGCGGCACGACCACGGCAGCCTCCGACAGCTTCCTCATGACCGAGGACGGGGTCGTCCTGGGTACGCCCACCTACATGAGCCCGGAGCAGGCCCGCGGCCGGGCGGTGGATCGCCGCACCGACATCTGGGCCTTCGGTTGCGTGCTCTACGAGTGCCTCACGGGGCAACGGGTATTCGCCGGCGGCTCGTTCCCCGACATCCTCGCGGCGATCATCAGTGAGGAACCGGACTGGTCGAAGCTGCCGCCGTTGCCGCCGCGCGCGGACGAGCTGCTGCGCCGGGCGTTGGTCAAGGAGCCTCGCGGACGCCTGCGCGACATCGGCGACGCCCGGGTGCAGCTCGAACTGGCCATCGCCGAGGGTCCGGCGACCATGGCCGCCGCGGCCGGCGCAGCCGCAACGACGCAGCGCGCGCGGGGTCCGCGGGCGTTCGTCACGTTGCTGCTCGTCGTCGCCGCGTTCGCGGCCGGCATGTTCCTGCGACCCGAGGTGGACGACCTGGCCGGCGGAGAGGCGACCGGTTCACCGGGCGGTGTGTCGCCCGCACCCCGGCGCGACGTGGCGGTCGTGCTGCACACCTTCCCGCCCGGCAGCAAGGCGCGCTCCTTCGCGATCTCGCCCGACGGCCGGCACGTGGCTTGGAGCGAGGACGGCCTCTGGGTGCGGTCCCTGGCGGACCTCGAGCCGCGTGCGCTACGGACCGACGACGTCGGCTCCTACGTCTGGTCGCCGGACGGTCGCGAGGTGGCCTTCTTGGACGAGGGCGAGTTGTGGCGGCAGCCGGTCGACGGCGGGCGAGCTCGGCGGGTGGCGGACGTCGCGAAGGACGAGAGCCCGCAGATGCTGGCCTGGCTGCCCGACGGCCGCCTGGTGTTCGGCGGGCGCGGGACCACCTGGACCGTGCCGGCCGACGGAGGGACGCCCGAGGTCCTGATCGAGATCGACGTCGAAGGCGAGTTCGCCCACTGGCACTTCCTGCTTCCGCTCGCGGGCGACCGGGGCCTGCTCGGTGCCCTTCACCGCATGTCGACGCCGTTCAACTCGGTGGCGGTCTTTCGCGACGGCGACGAGCGCGTGGTCTTCACCGATCCCGGAGGCGACTTCAACGCAGTGACCCTCGCCTCCAACGGCCACCTCGTCTACGGCAGCCGCACCGAGGGCGTGGACGGGGTCTGGTCGGTGCCGTTCTCACTCGAGCGTCTGGAGGCCACCGGCTCGCCCCGCCTCGAGGTGGAGAACGCCGCGGATCCGAGCGTGTCCGCCGACGGGACGCTGGCCTACGTCTCCGCGGGCAGCGCGACTCGCGAGCTGGCCTGGCTCGACCGACGAGACGGGGAGCTCACTGCGATCGGCCAAGCCCACGAGGGCGTGAACAACGTCCGGCTCTCGCCCGGCGGCCGTCAGATCGCGTTCCAGACCGGCACGTGGACGCGGGCGGAGGTGTGGGTGCATGACCTGGATCGAGGCGTCGCCACCCCGCGCATCAAGCCCGAGGGTGTCAACGCGTTCCTCGTGTGGCTCTCGGAGGACCGTCTGGCCCTGGGTTCGCCCGCCGGGATCAAGGGGACGACCGTCCATCCCGTGTCGGGCCGAGGCGAGTCGGAGCTGCTCTCCGAGCACATGTTGGTCGACCTGTCCGCCGATGGTGACGTCTTCGTCTACATGTCGATGGGGCCGGGCTTCGAGGACCCCGAGTTCTTGTTGATCCCCGAAGCCGGAACCGGCGAGGCGATCCGCTACCTGCGATCCGGCGAGAGATACGTGAACTTCTCCCCCGACGGCCGGTGGCTGCTCTACAGCTCCAAGCAGACCGGGACCGAGCAGTTGCACCTCACGCGCTTCCCGCCCTCACCCGACGAGGACTGGATCGTCGCGGTGGGTCACCAGACGAACGCCATGTCGACCACTGCCTGGGTTTCTGATGACGGCAGCGAGATCCTCTACGTCGAGACCGATGCGCCCGACAAACGGCCGCGGATCAAGCGGGTCTCGTTCTCGACGGAGCCCGAGGTGCGCCTGGGTGCGCCGGAGCTGCTGCTCGAACTCGACGTGGAGGTCCGGGTCCAGGACTACGACGGCGCCGGGCGGTTCCTGGTGACGCGGCCCAGCACGACCGAGTCGAAGCACATCTACATCGATACCGGTTGGGGCACTCGGAAGTAGTCCGGTCAGGTCACCGGGCCACGCCGAGCGGTTCGTGTGCGCGCATCCGGTTGCGGCGCACCCATCAGCTCGAGGGGCGTGAACCGGCGCCGCCGCGTCGGTCGATCAACAGGTCGCCGTGATGGTGATCGTGGCGAAGGTGCCGCCCTGCGGATCCGCGAGGACGCTGAAGGTGCCCACGGGGATGTCGGTCGGGGGCACGCGCACCATGCCGCCGGTCTCGCCGGCCTTGGCCGTCGTGGCCGCGCAGTCATCGACGGCGAAGTAGACCAGCCAGTGGTTGGGCACGCCTTCGAACTGCGGGCCGTCCATGGGCATGATCCCGCCGGCATCCTTCTCGCCGACCTTGATCATCGTGTAGGCGACGCCTTCCATGGGCATGTCCACGAACTTCCAGCCGAACAACCGGCCGTAGAACTCGCGCGCGGCACCGACGTCGCGGCACATGAGTTCGACCCACGACATGCCGCCGTGCTCGGCGGTGAACACGCCCGGCCCTGCAGCCGTGGACTGCCACATGGCGATGGACGCACCGGCGGGATCCATGAAGTAGCAGAGCTTGCCGTGGCCGGGGATCTCCATGGTGGGCACGGTGATCGTGGCGCCCAGCTCGGCCGCGCGCTTCTGCATCGCCTCGCAGTCCTCGACGCACACGTAGCTGTTCCACACCGGCGGAATGCCCTGCGCCTTCATCTCGTCGCTCATCTGCCCACCGGCTGCCGCGGGAACGTCGCCCTTCAGGAAGAACGAGTAGGGCGGAGCGTTCGGCGCGTCCTGCTTCACCTCGGTCCAGCCGAACAGGGCGCCGTACCAGTCGGCGGCGGCGGCGAGGTCGTGCGCGGCCAGGTCGACCCAGCAGAACTCGCCGGGTTGGAAGTCGTTGCGAACGGGCATGGGTTCTCCTCCTCCGTGGGCGTGCGGGCGGTGATCTTATCACCGGCAGCCGGAGGCTGTCGCGGGCGACACGGATCCGGACGGCAGGGTGGATCGGCGGTGAATCAGCGCCGCACGGGCAACTGCGCGTGCAGCTCGAAGTGCTCCATCCCGTGAGCGAACGGTCGGCCGATCCACGCTTCGAAGCAGGGTTGGTCGTCCGGGACGTAGCCGCTGGTCGGGAGCCAGGTGCCGAAGAGCCAGTCGAGCGCTCGTTGCTCGAGATTGATGTCGCCGCGCAGGGTGACCTGCGCCACGCGCATGGGCGGGAAGTCGAAGCGACCGATGTCGCCGTCGGGTTCCACGTGGTCCACTTCGACGGCGACGTCGTAGCGGCAGTCCTTGAGGGCGACGATGTCCGGGTTGTCCCACTGGTAACCGAGCCACTGGCCGTCGGCCAGGTCGCGTTCATCGGCCCAGGCCAGCAGGCGCTGCACCGCGTCGATCACGCCGCTGCCCTGGTAGGGGGCGAGCACGCGCAGGTAGGCCACGGTGCGGGCCGGCAGGTCGCGCAGTTGCACCTCGAAGCCGTCGGGGTTCTCGCCGGGGGGCAGGCGTTGCAGGTGATGGTGGCTCGCCGGGTCGCCGGCGATGGCTCGCAGGTCATCGCGCTTGCTGTCGCGCCACGACGCGATGTCGAACACGCTCGGCGGCACCCCGTAACGCTGCTTGAAGCTGCGCGAGAAGTCGGAGGATGACGCGAAGCCGCAGTCCAGGGCGATCTCGGTGAGCGATCGCCGGGGCGCCTGCGACATGATCGAGAGGGCGCGTTCGAGTCGCAGCCGCTTCACGAACTGGCCCGGCGTCTCGCCCACCAGGGACTGGAAGATGCGGTGGAAGTGGAACGGCGAGAAGGCCGCCACGCCGGCCACGTCTTCCAGCGGCAGCGGCCGGGCGAGGTTGCCCACGATGTGGTCGATGGCCAGGTTGACGCGGCTGACGTAGTCGACCGACGTCGTGTCGCGTGCGGTGTCTTCGTTCGGCAAGCCGTCGCCTCGTCGAGGTGGAGTCGCGCGGGCACCGGGTCCCGCGGGACGGCGCACGGTCGCGCCGGAGCCCCATCTTGCCCGATCCGTTCGGGCGCCATCCGGGTTTCGCAAGATCTGGCAAGCCGGCGCGACGCACTCCTGGAATCATGCTGCGCACAGTTCGCGAGACATGGGTTCACGAGTACACGGGTCCACGACACACGGTTCGGCGCCGCGCGCCCCAGGAGGAGTCACAGCATGAGATCACTGTCCACGCACCTGGTCGTCGCCGCCTTCGCTGCGTGCGCCACCTTCGGCACCACGATCGGTGCCCTGTCCGACCACCACGAAGACGAGAGGACGAAGACCATGGAACTCGGAGCTTTCTCGGTCAGCCTGGCGGTCAAGGACCTGGAGACGTCGCGCGCGTTCTACGAGAAGCTCGACTTCAAGCAGATCGCCGGCGTGGCCGAGCAGAACTGGATCATCCTGCAGAACGGCACGACGACGATCGGCCTGTTCCAGGGCATGTTCGAGCGCAACCTGATGACCTTCAACCCGGGCTGGACCAGCACGACGGCGAAGCTCGAGGAGTTCGACGATGTGCGCGCGATCCAGCGCACGCTCAAGGCTCGCGGACTGCAGCCCACCAGCGAGGCCGACGAGTCGAGCACCGGCCCCGCGAGCCTGGTGCTGACGGACCCCGACGGCAACCCCGTCCTGTTCGACCAGCACGTGCCCGCCCCGGGGCACTGAGACAGCACCCCGGGGCGACGCCCGGCGGCTAGCGCTCGCAGCGCTTCAGCGCGTCGCGCACGCCTTCGCCGTAGGCCGGATCGGCGGCGTCGAACTGCGCCAGCATGCGTTCCTGGATGCTTGCGTTCGCGTGGCACAGACCGCCGGCGATGGTGTCGCAGAGCTGGCGCTGTTGCTCGGCGGACATGACGCGGAAGAGTTCGCCCGCCTGGCTGAAGTCGTCCTCGTGCGGGTCGTCGTACCAGGCGGCGGCGGCCTCGCTCTCGAGCGGCATGGGCGGCTCGGCGGGTCCGGCGACGGGGGCCGGCGCACCTTGTCCGGCCCGATCGTTGGGCCAGAAGTTCACGCCACCGTCGCTGCCTTGCTCGTGGCCGTCGGGGCCCAGGCCGGCCATGGCACCGTCGCGCTGGTAGTGGTGCACCGGACTGCGCGGCGCGTTGACCGGAATGCGCTGGTAGTTCGCGCCGAGCCGGTGCCGGTGCGCGTCGGGGTAGGCCAGCATGCGCGCCTGGAGCATGCGGTCGGGTGACGCGCCCAGGCCGGGCACCATGTGGCTCGGGCTGAAGGCCGACTGCTCGGTCTCGGCGAAGTAGTTGTCGACGTTGCGGTTCAGCTCCAGCTTGCCGATCTCGATCAGCGGGTGGTCGGCGTAGCGCCAGACCTTGGTTACGTCGAAGGGGTTCAGCTTCGAGGCCCGCGCCTGCGCCTCGGTCATGAGCTGGATCTTGACCGTCCAGCTCGGGAAGTCGCCGGCGTCGATCGCGCCCACCAGGTCCTCCTGGGCGCCGAAGGGCGGCAGTGACGCGCCCTCCGCAGCGGTCACGTTGCGGATGCCCTGAGCCGTCTTGAAGTGCCATTTGACCCAGGTGCGCTCGCCCTTCTCGTTCCAGAAGCTGAGCGTGTGCGACGAGAACCCGTGCATGTGCCGGTAGCTGGCGGGGATGCCGCGGTCGGACATCAGGATCGTCATCTGGTGCAGCGAGGCCGGGTGGTTGGCCCAGAACTCGAACATCGCCGCGGGATCCGGCGTGTTCGTGCGCGGGTTCTTCTTCTGGCTGTGCACGAAGTCGGGGAACTTGATCGGGTCGCGCAGGAAGAAGACCGGCGTGTTGTTGCCGACCAGGTCCCAGTTGCCCTGCTCGGTGTAGAACTTCACCGCGAAGCCGCGCGGGTCCCGGGCGTAGTCGCTCGAGTCCTGGCCGCCGCCCACGGTGGAGAAGCGCAGGAAGACCGGCGTCTGCTTGCCCTCGCCGCGCAGGAAGTCGGCCAGGGTGTACTCGGACAGGTCCTTGCTCAGGGTGAAGCTGCCGTAGGCGCCGGTGCCGCGGGCGTGGACGACCCGCTCGGGGATGCGCTCGCGGTTGAAGTGGGCCAGCTTCTCGAACAGTTGACGGTTGTCGGCCAGCAGGGGGCCGCGGGGGCCGGCGGTGCGGCTGGTGTCGTCGTGGGTGATGGGGGCGCCGTTGGCGTCGGTGAGGGGCTTGCTGGTCATGGGATCCTCGTTTCGCTGGGTCGCGGGGTGAACGAGGAAGACCGTGCCTCACAGAGCCGAGGACGGCCAAGTCGCGCTGCTTATGGGACTGAGAAGCTGAGCCTCTCGCGGGCCCGGGCTTTTCTTTTTTGGGAGTCCCAGACCCCTTCGCGTTTGTCCTGTTGGGAGCGAGCAGGGCCGGCCGGAAGCCGGCGGCGGCCGCTCCCGCGAGGGCCGGAACCGCACCGCGGGGGTGCGGCGCGCGGCCCGCCCTCCCACCATCCGAGGACAGGACCCATGTTCACCACCACGCGTATCACGATCGCCGCGGCCTTGCTGGCCGCCTCATCCGGGCTGACGGCCCAGGTGCCGTTCAAGGGCCTGCTGCACGAGGCCGAGGGCAACGCCCAGCTCTCCATCAGCAACGGCTTCCTGCAGGTCGCCAACATCGGATCCAGCGGCCTCGACGGCGTCTGCATCGATCTCGGCGCGTCGCAGTCGCACACCGTCGTGTTCGACGTGCAGGGAGCCTCGCGCGGCTCGCAGATGGAGATCACGACCCGCGGCACGCTGAACGGCGTGCCCGACCAGGACATCTGGACGATCACGTCCGTCAACCAGGGCTCGACCAACGGCATCATCCTCGACACGTCCATCGTCGACGCGGGCCAGTTGCGCGTCGAGGCGTTCCTCGACGGCGAGCCCCAGGGCCAGGTCGTGTGGGCACCCGTGCCGATCTTCCCGCCGATCATCATCATCGAGATCCCTGACGAGGGTTGCTGGGTCAACCCGTTCGACCCGCAGATCCCCGACGACATCTTCGGCGACATGGCCACCGGCCCCGAGTGCTGGGCCACCTTCCGTCTGCCCAACCCGGGCCCGGTGACGCTCACCAACGGCCCCACCGTGATCGCCGACGAGATCGTCCTCGCGTCGTCGCAGCAGGCCAACTCGGTGGACGCGCTGTCCCAGACGGTCATGCGCGGCAGCGGCATCACGTCGTTCCGTCTCGCGGACGAGATGCTGGGCATGTTCGGCAACCCCCACCGCGCCGAAGGCAACGCCATGATCCTCGGCGACGCCGGCACGCTGACCGTGCAGAACATCGGTTCGAGCGGCCTCGACGGCGTGTGCATCGACCTCGACTCGGTGCCCGGCGGTTTCATGGCCGAGCTGGAGCCCATCGGCATGGGTCAGCCCGGGCGCTGCGTGCGCCTGGACGCCTTCGGTGACGTGGCCGGCATGCGCGACGTGAACCTGGGGACGTCGAGCCTGGAACGCACCGGCTTCGGCCTCGAGCTGAGCGCCGACTACTCTGCCCTGGGCGCGGCCCAGGCGCGCATCGACGTGTTCGAAGCCGGCGTGTTCAGCGGCTCGGTCGTCGTGCCCGCGGGTGGCCTGCTCGGCACGGTGCTGCCCGGCCCCAACGGTCCCGGCGGCATCGACGGCTGCGGCAAGCGTCCGCCCGAGCCGCCCTGCTTCATCTGGCAGTGGGACCGCCCGGTGGTGCTCGCACCGACCTTCGGCCCCGTGCTGCAGGGCGACGAGTTCCGGGTGCTGGCCGTCGGCGCCAGCGTGGCCAACGTGCTCAACCTGAACGGCTTCTGCATCCGGGCCAAGAACCTCCCCGGCATGACGATCAACGACGAGGTCGAGCTCGAGGTGCCGAAGCCGTTCACTGACCTCGGCTGCTCGCTGGCCGGCACCTTCGGTCCGCCGTCGCTCGTGGGCATCGGGCCGATGGAGCAGGGCACGAACAACGTGCTGGACCTGTCGGGGGCCAACCCCTCCAGCCTGGCCGTGCTGTTCGTGTCGCTCACCGAGTCGGCTGCGCCGTTCAAGGGCGGCACGCTCAAGACCCTGCCGATCGTGCTCCAGTTGAACCTCGGCACCAACCCCGCCGGGAACATCGGCCTGCCCTTCATCCTGCCGCCGATCGTGCCCGACGGGTTGGACCTGTTCTTCCAGTACGCGATCGCCGACCCCGGCGCGCCCCAGGGCGTGGCCATCTCCAACGGGCTGCAAGCCCGGGTGCATTGAGCGCCGCGTGAACGTCGGCGGCCCTCACGCCCGAAGTTCGTGAAGGCACCAACAGCTTGCGGCCCCCTGCAGCTTCGCGCTGCGGGGGGCCGCTTGCGTTCGGGGTCGCCGGTGAGGTCAGCGGCCGTGGACAGGCCTCAACGCACGCCGATGTTCGCAGCGACGTGGCCGCCCGTACCGCCCTGCTGCATCCGGACCCGGTAGCTCTTCTCTTCGACGCTGGTGAACGAGGAAATCCACCGGGCGTCGGCGAGCAGCGGTGTGTCGTCCAGTGTGACTCCACCCCCCGCGGGCACGAGTGAGACCTCGGGAGCGCCGAGGGTCGCTCCACCGGTTCCGCTCACGACGACCGTCGCATCGTTGGTGCTGTCGAGGAAGCTCGCGGCGAGCGCGACGTCGATGGTCATCCCGGGCACGAGCCCGCTCGTCGAGGTGTTGGAGTCCCACGTCGTCCAGGTGGGCGTGCCGAGCTGGAAGGTGAACCCGATGCCGGCCTTGGCGGCGAGCTTGCGGGACTTGCCGAGCTTCTTGGTCAGGACGACGAGGCTCTTGGCGAGCAGCTTGTCGATCTGTCTCGCGAAACCGTCGAGGGTGCCGCCGTCTCCGTACGAGAACCCGTCGGGGTAGGGGCCCAGCCCTCCGTCGGCGGCGAACAGGGCCACCAGTTCATCCCGTTTGACCTGGGCCACCGCCAGCCGGGCGTCGGAGACCTCGTCCACGACCTCGGTCTGGAAGTCGTTGAGCGCGTCGCCGAGTTGGGTCAGTGACGCGGAGTTGTAGCTGTCGTTCTTCAGGTCGTTGTCGAACAGCTTGATCTGAGCGAAGGCCACCGTCTGGGCCGCACTCAGACTGCCCTTGAGCGCCTTGAGGGCATCCTTGGTGGCGAGCTTCAGCGCCTTCTGGGCTGTCTTCTCGTCCTGGCCGGCGGCTCCGGGCGCTGCGACGAGCAGGCAGGCGAGCGTCAGGCCGATTGCGACGCCGACGCGAACAACGTGATCAGCGCAGGTTCTCGATACACGACGTCGCGTCTGGTGCTGCATGTCGCCGGCTCCTCGTTGTGTGGGCTGCCCGTTCCCGACCGCCGACTTGCGATCGCGATCGGCGGCATCCTAGCACGGAGGTCGCGAGTGCTCGGACCTGCACCACGTTCCCGCGCGCGTGCTGCTTCCCTGGGTGCGCGCCCTACAGATTCGACGTCGCGAACGTGTTGTCGACGTAGGCGTTGAAGCCACCGTCATCGAACAGGTCGAAGCCGCCGCTGCCGCGGGCACGGTTCTCGGTGAAGGTGTTGAGGCTTGCGTTCACCTCGAAGCCGTGGTTGGTGGCGCCCGACGAGCGGTTGCCCTGGAAGTCGCCGTTCGAGGACTGCACGTCGAAGCCGTCATCGCCGGCCTTGGCGGCCTTGTTGTCGACCAGCGTGCAGCCGTCACTGCCGTCGAACACCCAGAAGCCGTCGAAGGCGGGTCGGGTGGCCTTGTTCATGGTCAGTTCGTGGCCCCCCGTGCCGGCGCACACGAAGGCGTCGTCCTCGCTCTTGTTGGCCACGTTCCGGTCCAGGGTCTGGCCGCTGCCCTCCAGGTAGAAGCCGCGGAAGCCCGTCCGGATGGCCTTGTTGCGCATGAGCATGTTGCCGGTGCCTTCGACCACGTGGTAGCCGTCGTCGTCGGGCTCGATGGCCACGTTCTTCTCGAGCAGGATGTCGTTACCGCCCACTGCGAAGGCGTCCTCGCCCGCGTTCTTGATGCGGTTCTTGAGGTACATGCCGCCGTCGGAGTTCGAGCAGCTCACGGCGTCCCCGGTCGTTCCGTCGATGCGGTTCTTCTCCACCAGGATGCTGCCGCAGGTCGCGATCGACAGCCCGGAGGTGCCCAGGTCGTCCAGCCGGCACTTGAGGATCTGGGCGTTGCCGCTGATGCTGATGTCGATCCCGGCCTCGCCGGTGCGTTCGACTCGCAGCTTCTCGAAACGGGCACCGGCGCTGGTCGACACGGTGACCGCGTGGTTGCCGATGTCCGCGAAGCGCATCTTCTCCAGCACCAGGTTGCTGCTGGAGCTGGCGTTGACGCCGTGTCGCACGACGTTCTCGACGCGCAGCTTGCTCAGTGTGATGTTCGACGACGAGCTCACGGTGATCGCGTCCAGGTCGCCGTCGGCGCCGAGCACCTCGTTGGTGACCACCGCCTTGCCCTTGGCGCGCACGGTGAGGCCGCTGCGCTCGAAGATCGTGAAGGCTGCGTAGGTCCCCGACGACACTCGGATCTCGGCGCCGTCCGGGGCGTTGTCGATCGCCTCCTGGATCGTGTCGAACTCCTGAGGGACCTTGACCACCACGTCCTGGGCGGCGGCGGAGCCGGCGAGGACCAACAGGGCGAGCAGTAGACGCATGACGTTCTCCGGGTCGGGCCGGCAGCCAATCTATGTCCCTCGGGGCCGCTGTCCAGGAACTCGGGGCCGGGGCCGGCGTTCGAGACCGTCCGGCGTGCGGTGACGACCGGACCGGACGAACGACGGCCTGGCCGGCGCCGGTGATCGATGTCGAATCCGGGGATCATTTGCGCCGTGCCCCCGCCCCGTGCGACGGTTGCGGGTCTCGGGGTCACGCCGGCCGCCCGAGAGTCTCGATCGCGATCGCGCCGGTGCTGCAGCCGGGCCAGCACACCGTCCGGTCATCCCCATGGGTATCAGCATGGCACGGGACGGCATGCAATTCGGCTCCTCCAACCCTCCACCTCCGGCGCGTTTGATCGGGCTGGGCTTCGTCGTGCTGGCGGTCGTGGCGGTGGTCTTGACCTCCTACTACACGGTGCCGGCCGAGTCGGAGGGCGTCGTGCTGCGCTTCGGCCGCTTCACCGGCACCGTGTCCTCGGGACTGCACTTCAAGATCCCGTTGGGCGTGGACCAGGTGCAGGTCGTGCCGGTCAAGCGGCAGCTCAAGCAGGAGTTCGGCTTCGGCTCGCCCGGAGCCACCAACCCCTGGCAGGCGACACCGCGCAGCGAGTGGAACGACGAGAAGTCCATGGTGACGGGCGATCTGAACGCCGCACTCGTGGAGTGGGTCGTGCAGTACCGCATCGAGCAGCCGGAGAACTACCTGTTCAAGGTGCGCCACGCCGACGCGACCCTGCGCGATGCGTCCGAGAGCGTGATGCGTGAAGTCGTGGGTGACCGCATCGTCGACGAGGTCATCACCGTGGGCCGCCAGGAGATCGAGGTGGAGGCCCTGCGCAAGCTGCAGGACCTGGCGAGCGAGTACGAGATGGGCATCAAGATCGACCAGGTCCAGCTCAAGAACGTGAACCCGCCCGAGCGCGTGCAGGCCAGCTTCAACGAGGTGAACCAGGCGCAGCAGGAGCGCGAGCGGGCGATCAACATCGCCAACGGCGAGTACAACAAGGCCGTGCCGCGCGCGCGAGGCGAGGCCGACCAGCGCATCAGCGCCGCCGAGGGCTACGCGCAGAAGCGCGTCAACGAGGCGGAGGGTGACGTGGCCGCGTTCAGCGCCATGCTGGCCGAGTACATCAAGGCACCCGAGGTGACGCGCCGACGGCTGTACCTCGAGACCATGGCCGAGGTGTTGCCGCGCGTGAGATCGAAGGTCGTGCTGGACCAGGACGCGGCGGGGGGCTTGCTCCCGCTGCTGAACCTCGATGGCGCGCAAGGGCTGAGCGCGGGAGGAAATCGCTGATGAAGTCCCAACTCATCATGGCCGCCGGCATCGGCCTCGCGCTGGCCCTGCTGCTCGTGGTATCGGGTGCGCTCTACACCGTCAACGAGACCGAGCAGGTGATCATCACCCAGTTCGGCAAGCCCGTGGGTGAGCCCATCACGGACGCCGGGCTGCACTTCAAGACGCCCTTCGTGCAGGAAGTGAACCGCATCGAGAAGCGCATCCTGGAGTGGGACGGTCAGCGCACCGAGATGCCCACCAAGGACAAGCTGTACATCTCGGTGGACACCTTCGGCCGCTGGCGCATCACCGACCCGCTGGAGTACTTCCGCCGCCTGCGCGATGAGCGTAGTGCCCTGTCGCGGCTGGAGGACATCCTGGGCAGCGAGACGCGCAACGCCATCGCCAAGCACGACCTGATCGAGGTCATCCGCACCACCAAGGACCGGGAGCCCACGCGCGACGACACCCTGCGTGGCATCGGTGAGGGCGCGGGCAAGATCGGCGTGCTGCAACCGATCCACAAGGGGCGCGAGAAGATCGAGGAGGAGATCAAGATCGCGGCCAAGGTGAAGCTGGCCGAGTTCGGCATCGAGCTGCTCGACGTGCGCTTCAAGCGCATCAACTACAACCCCAGCGTCGTCGAGAAGATCTACGAGCGCATGATCTCCGAGCGCCAGCAGATCGCTTCGCGTTTCCGCTCCGAAGGCGAGGGCGAAGCGGCCAAGATCCTGGGCGCCAAGGAGCGCGACCTGGACGGCATCACGTCCGCCGCCTACCGACGCGAGCAGGAGATCCAGGGTGCGGCCGACGCCGCGGCCACCGAGATCTACGCCCGCGCCTACGACCAGACCCCCGCGGCGCGGGAGTTGTACGAGTTCGTGAAGACCATGGAGACCTACCAGGTCGTGCTCGACGCGGACACCACGCTGGTGCTCTCCACCCGCAACGAACTGTTCCGCTACCTCGAGGGCGCGTCGGGCAAGCGGCCCACCGCTGAGGGCGACGAGCAGAAGTAGCAGGGGAGCACGACGAGTTCGAGCCGCAGCGAGACCGCTCGGGCTGCGTCCGGCGTCAGCGCTTCGCGGATCCGGCACTCCGCGGTGGGTCTAGCGCTCGAGCTGGAACTCCACCCGGTCGGCCTCCGTCACCCGGCGGCTTGCGTCGAGGATCTCGAGCGAGACCAGTTCATCATCCTCGCCGTAGTCGAGGATGACCCCCGGGCGAGCCTCATGGCTCTCAGCGATGCCGACGCCGGGCCGCAGGCTCACGTTGAGGGTGTCCGTGCGGCGATCGTAGGTGACCTTCACGGGTTGCTCCCATACCTTGCGAACTTCGTCGTGCGATAGACCGTGACGACCTCGGCCGGTCGGCGGTCGACGTCCACAACGACGCGCACAAGGTACACCTTCTCGGCCGGCCCCATGGGGATCCGAGCCTGGACGACGACACGGCCCGCCCTCCCGGGCACGATCGCTTCGGGCTGGTACAGCACCTGACGAACGCTGGCGATGTCGACGCCGCGGCGGCTCATCCTGATCAGCGCATGGAGAGTGAACACGCATGGCAATCGCACGCACGGGAGGTCGTGCGGTTGGCGCGCGCGTCACGCCCTGCGTCTCGAGTGCTCGGCTTGGTGTTCCTGTGAGAGGAACGGCCTGCCGGCGAGAGCGCTGACGGGCCGTTGTTCACTGCGGGATCAGGTACGCATGCTGCGCGCGGTCCTTGGTGCGACCGGGTCGAAGCCGCCCGGCACGTGGCCCTTCAGGGGATTCCGGTCCGGTCGCAAGCGCCCCGGCGCCGCCGCCCGGCGCAGGCCCTGGCGTGCAGGGCCCGGCCCAGGCCAAGCGCAGGCCGGGAGCCGGCGGGGCGCGGGCCGGGCGCCCCCCGGGGCCGACCCACGCGTCTGCACGCCCCAGGGCCCGAATTCGGGCGTACACTTCAGGATCGGGGCGGTTCACCTTGGACGGACACCATGATGATTGCTGTAGATCGCGGCGGCTTTGCCGTCGCGCGCGTGTTGCTTGCCGCATGCCTCCTGTCGGGGGCCGTGGCCGCCGGCGACTCCCCCTTCGTGTACGCGCTCAACGAGACCGGGCGGCTCAGCCTGAAGGTGACGCCACTCGAAGTGCTGCCCAAGGGCACGCAGTACCGCTTCGTGGACCTCGCGGCGGTGGGCAGCGATCGCTACGCGTTGCGCGTGGACGGACGGGTGTTCCGCAACGGCAAGGAACTGCTGCGGCTGCCGTTCGACCCCGAGGCCGAGCCGAGCCCGTTGCTGATCGGGGGCGGAGCGGAGGGCTTCTTCGTGCTGCCTGACCTCGGTTCGGCCAGCCAGGCCCGGGACCGGGCCTCGTGGGTGGACATGTTCGTGGGCGGCGGCAGCGTGTACGCGCTCTCGGCCGGCGGACTGGTGACGCACGACGAGACGCTGATCGCCGCGCTGCCCACCGTGGACGGCGACTTCACGCCCCCCGACGTACCCGCCGGCACTCCGGGGCTGACGCTGCCCGGCAACACCAGCAACACGCCCGCCGGCACGCCCGGCCTGCCGTTCCCGGGGGGGACGTCCGCGGACGCCGAGTCGTTCTTCGTGGACCTGCTCGACACACCCTTCGGCGTGTTCGCGCTGCGCCTCGACGGCACGCTGTTCGACGTGGAGCTGGGCACGCGCGTGGGTCGCCTCGACGCGGGTCCCGGCGTCACCGGTGCCGCGAACGGCACGACCGGCGACACGAGCTGGGTGCGTCTCGCCTACGACGGAGCCACCGGCGAGGTGCTCGCCCTGCGCGCCGATGGCAAGCTGGTGACGGTGGACGTGTTCGAGATTCCTCTCGGTCCGCTCGCCGACGGCAGCCTGGTGCTGCTCGGTGTCGAGGCGGGCTCACTGCTGGCCATGCTGCCGGCCACGCCCGAGACCATCGTGCAGCGCGCCAACGCCTACGTCGATCTCGAGATCGCCGGCGCCGACGACTGGTACGTGCTGCGCCGCGACGGCGCGGTCTTCGGGCCCGAGTCGTCCGTCCTGCCCTTCCTCGCGCCCGTCGGTGCGGCGAACTTCGTCGGTGCTCCGTTCGGCGCCCCGTTCCTGGGCCCCGACAGCACGGGCAATCCGTTCATGGACCTCGCGCTGTACGGCGGCACGCCGTGGCGCGTGCGCTCGCTGGGTCAGCTCTACGCGGGCGCCGACCTGCTCGATGCGCTGCTCGGCGTGCGTTTCGTGCGCCTCGCCATCAGCGACACGGAGCCCGACCTGAGCGACATCCGCAATCAGCGTCCGACCGTGGCCGTGTACAAGACGCGTGTCGTCGAGGGCGAGGACATCGCCGTGCCGGTCCTCGCGCTCGACGTCGACAAGCCGACCGACGAACTCGTGATCGAGGTGGACCTGAGCGGTCTGCCCGGCGCCACGTACGACCCGGCGACGAACACGGTCAGCCTGGCGGGCGGCATCCCCGCGGGCAGCGCCTTCTTCGACGTGCGCGTGGACGACGGCGGGCCCCAGAAGCCCGTGCGTCAGCGCCTACGCATCAAGGCGCTGGCGGCCGACACCGATCCGGAGCGCAACCGCCCGCCCACGCCGACGCGTACCAGCAAGGTGCGCGCCCTGGTGGGCGTGGAGCTCGTGCTGCCGATCCTGGCCACCGATCGCGACGGCGACCCGCTCACGATCACGCCGGACGGCAAGGGCGTCTTCGAGCGCGGCGCGACCTTCGACCCGGGCACGAACGTCCTCACCTGGACGCCGGCGTGTCTCGACGTGGGTCGGCGCGAAGCGGTGTTTCGGATCAGCGACGGTCAGGCCACCCGCAAGCTGCGGGTGAAGATCGCCGTGGTCTTCCCGCTCTTCTGGGACGACGAGATCTGAGCGAACGCCGCGGGACGTCCGTCGAGCCGAGTCCCGCCGTGGTCATGCCGGGTGCGCGAGAAGAAGCGCCTACGGCAGGTCGAGCCGGGTGCCGAAGCAGGTGACGCCGACGGCTTCGTCGAGCAGGACGCTCGGGCCCTTCGGCTTGTGCGCGGCGCCGAGTGATCCGCCGCGCGTCTTGGGGCCGTTGGTGACGGGTGGTTGCTCGAAGGCTCCCAGGTCCACCGGACGCTGGGTCATGAGACCGACGAAGCGCTGCGGCTGGCCGCGATAGAAGGCCTCGGCGCCCGGGCTGGTCGTGAGCCGGAAGCGCGCCGTGTCCCGCGAGCGCCCGGGGGGGAGCGGCTCGTCCTCGGGAGTGCGCCAGACCTGCATCACCTCGCCGTCGGGGGCGATGGCCAGCAGCGTGGCCCAGGCGGGCTTGTCCGATCCGTTCGTCACGCGCACGGCCACGATGTCCGCGGAGCTCACCGGGGTGTCGCCTGCGCCGGCGAGGTTCGAGGACCAGAGCGTCTCGGGCGAGCCGTCGTCGACCACGCGCAGCAGCTGCCACGTGGCGGGCACGTCGGCGCCGGCCTGCTCGAAGCTGCGGGAGAGCAGGTGGGCTCGGGCCAGGGCGGACACGTCGCGGGCGAGCTGCTCCACGTCGCCGCCGTGGGATGCGCGCGCGCTGATGGGCAGCACGGCGCCGTCGGGACGCGAGATGATCCAGGTGTCGTCGTCGCCCAGGCTGGCCAGCAGGTCGGCCGCGTCGTCCTGCACCACGCGCACGGCCCGCTCGCGGGACAGGGAGGAGATCAGCGCGGAACGTTGGGCCAAATCGCCGCCCACGATGCACACGCCGAAGGCGTCGGCGCGGCTGGTGAGGAACGCGCGATAGACCTCGCCGGTGCCCTCGGTCTTGTGCGGGCCGTCGGTCCAGTGGACCAGGGAACGCAGCGGGCCCACGGCGTCCACGACCACGCGGCCCACGCGCCGTGCGTCGCTGTCCGTCGCGGCGCGCTCGTCGCCCACGGGCAACTCGGTGCCGACGGCCACGCCCACCAGGGCGCCGCCCGAGAGTTCCCACTGACCGCCGGTCCGCCGCAGCTCCAGGTACGGCTCCTGCACCACGCTGCGACCGCCGAACAGCACCCGGCGGGACAGGCGACCTTCGATCACCGGCGTCTGCCCCGGCTCGTTCGCCGCCACGCGGCGCCGTACCCGCTCCAGCAGATCGCCGTAGCTCGTCTCGGGCGTGAGCGCGAACAACTCCTGGATCACGCTCCAGGTGAAGATGCCGTGGGTCGTGGGGCCGTCGGGTGTCTCCACCCGGGTCTCGTACGCGCTCTGGGTGGAGCGGCAGGCGGACAACGCGACGTAGGAGGTCTGCGGCGGGAAGTAGTCGGACGCGTCCGGTATCGGAGCCGTGCGCAAGCGCTCCACCGAGCGTACCCCGGCGAAGCCGCGCGACTCGAGTCCCCGCTGGGCAGGTGAGACGAAGCGCGAGGTACGTTGCTGTCCTGCGCCGCGCACGTTCGTTCCCGAGCTGCAGCAGTCGAACAGGAACACGACGTTGTCGGTCTTCTTGTTGGCACGTTCGATGAACGCCTGCAGGTCGTCGTCGCGGATGTCGTTGCAGCTGCCATCGGGCGCCACGGGGTCGACGGGCACGAGCGTCTCGTCCCACTCGTCGAGTTCGTCGCCGTCGTCGTCCGGGAGGCGCGAGCCGTGGCCGGCGAAGAACACCAGCAGCAGGTCGTCGGGCCGGGCCTCGTCGGCCAGGGCGTCGAGCGCGGCCAGCACACCGGCTCGCGTGGCCTGCTGGTCGAACAGCGTCGTGATGTGCTCCGGGCGGAAGCCGCCCCGTTCCACGAGGGCGTCGCGCATGGCGGCGGCATCGCGCACGGGACCGTCGAGTGGCGTCCAGCCGAGCTTCGCGTCGTAGTCCTGGACCGCGATGAGCAGGGCGCGATTGACCGGCTCGCCCAACGCCCTGGCCGGCTGCGCGGGCACGCCCGCGATCGGCCCCTCGGTTCCCGACGGCTCGTCTCGACCCGGCTCACCCGCCAGGAGGCAGGTGTGCAGGACCGTCAGCAAGGTGAGCGTGCGGATGAACACGGGGATGGCGGCCGGACCGTTCTCCTAGTCGTGGCGGAACCAGCGGGTGATGACCAGATCAGCGCTGCCCGCGTTGGCCATGAAGGACTGGGCCACCGCCTGGTGCTTGGCTCCGTCCGAGCCCGTCACCATGGTGGGGGCCGCGCCGGGACGCGTGCCGCTGAAGCCGCGCGCCAGGGTGGCCGGCTGTTCGACCGGCGTCGGGTTCGACAGCGGCGGACGTGTCAGCGCGGCGAGTTCGGTGAGGGTCTCTTCCAGGTCGGTGCGACGCTCGCGGCTGGCGAGGAAGTAGAGCGTCTCCACACCGCGGTACTCGTCGAGGTAGAGCCAGTCACTGCCCGCGGGAAGTTCGAGCGCCTGCCCCGCGCGCACCGGGTTGCTGCCCGCGCCGGCCAGGCCGCCGGGGAACAGCGGTTGCGCCCAGCCGGTGGCGTCCACCGAGACGACGTACACGTAGCACTCGGCACTGGCCTGGACCTTGACCTTGAGGTTGTCGCCCGTCGTGTCGCGTCCCACGCCATCCCGCAGGATGTCGCCGTCCTCGACCGGCACCGGAACCGAGCGCCCGTCCACGACCAGTTCGCGCAGCACGGCCACGTCGAGCCCGAGCGGTGGGGCGTTGACCGGGGTCTCGACGAGTTGCGTCGGCGTGAAGCCGATGTTGTCGAGCAGACCTTCGAGCAGTCCGGAGACCTGGTCGCCGTAGTTGTTCTGCGCGGGGCCGAGCAGCATGTCCCGGCCGATGCTGGCAGCGATGTTCGCTGCCGTGGCGCCGAAGGCCGCGCAACCGGCCAGGGTCAACACAGCGACCGCGGCCGCCACGAGCACACGTTGCCTCATCATGGCAACTCCTCCTCAATTCTCACCTGGGGGGGACGCCTAGGGGGGGCGCCAGGTAGCGCGCATCGCCGGCCCGATGCTCTACAGGGGCTGAGGATAGCATTGCGAAGGCGATACGGGTGTTTTGGCAGTTGGCCTCGCGTGAGGCGGGTCGGGCGCGGGTCGGGCGCGGGTCGGATGCGGGGCTGGCTCGGGCGGATGCGGGGGCGGCGCGGGGCGGTCGGCGTGGGGCGGGGGGATAGGGGGCGGCCCGGGTCCAAGCCGGTTCCTGGGCCGGGCAGCGCCGTTGGCGCGATTCAGGCTCGCAGAGAGCGATGGGCGGCCGTCCCGGGTCTCGGCGCGAGCGGCGTCGGACTCGGGTCCCCGGAGGAACCGGAGCAAGAAGGCCTGGCATCGGCTCCCTCCGGCTTGGGTAACGTGGCGCGGCCGCCGGACGGTGCGCGGGGCCCGCGCGGGCCCCGAGCGCAGGCGGGCCGGCGGCATCGTGAACATGTGGAGCCCGGATGATGCAGAGGTTGGTCGTGATCGCGATGTTGCTGGCCTCGGTTGCCTGCAGTTCCACCGAGCGGCTGCACGATGGCACGAAGCTCCCGTCCGAGCTGGCCGTGGTGTCCGTGGACGAGAGTGCGTTGCCGCTGCAGTTCACGCTGTTCAACGCGGTAGGCGGTCGCATCCTGCGCGTTGATGGCCGCAAGCTCCGCGCCGACCGGGTGGAGTTGCTCCCCGGACGACACGATCTCTGCGTCGAGTTCAGCCAGCCGCTCGGGTTCACCCAGCAGGGCCGCGTGGCGTTCGATGCCGAAGCGGGCAAGCAGTACGCGCTCAGGTTGCAACTCCACCGTGAGCGGGGGCAACTGATCGTCCTCACGGACGCCGAGACGGGCGCGGTCATCGCAGATACGTACGTGCTCCCGACCGACGCCAACCCGGTCTCGCTCGACCTCTCGGGCGAGGGCTGGTACGCCGCGGGGGGCGCCGAGGCCTGCATGCAGCGGACCATCACCTGGCTCAAGTCGGGTGAGACGCTGAAGGACTGGACCGAGATGGTCGAAGTGGTCGAGACACGCTTCGACGCCGGCATCGTGCCGGACATCGACGCCGCCCTCGAGAACCGCGAGGACGAACTCGACAGCGCCACGGTGATCGGCGACGAGTGGGAGGTGCTCTCCCGCGGCCCGCGCTCGGGCAGCTACCGCTACAGCGGCAAGCTCCTCGGGAGCGCCGAACGCCGAGCCGGCGTCGGCCACTTCGCCATCGACGGCCAACGCCTGTTGCTGTTCATCTACGAGCTGCGCAGCGACGAGGCCATGCCCACCATGGGCCTCGCCGTCCGCGACCAGTGGCTCGCGCGCTTCGCGCAGCTCTGACCGCCGCCCGAGAGGCGCGGCGGGGATCTGGGACATGGCCTCGCGCCTCTCGACCGGTGCGCGCTCGGCGACCTCCCGTGCCCGGTTCGGTCGTGCATCGCCGAGCAGCGGGCGTTTCCCCCCCTGCTCGCGCAGGATCAGCGCAAGAGGAGTACGCTGGTCGTGGAGAAGCGGCCCGCTCGTCGAGCGAGCCGAGAAGAAGCCACGCGACCGAGGTGAGCCGAACGCCGCACTCACCCGTGATGGGAGGGTCGTGCAGAGTCCGGAAGCCAGGCAGCCAGAGATGACTCAGCTGCTCTCCGATTTCGCCGCGGGTGTGCCCGGGGCGCAGGAACGGTTGTTCCCCGTCGTCTACGACGAACTCCGAGGAATGGCGGCGAACAAGCTGCGGGGCGAGCGAGTCGGTCACTCGCTCACCCCGACCGACCTCGTGAACGAGGCCTACCTGCGCCTGGTCGACCAACGTGCGAGCTGGAACGACCGCGCCCACTTCTTCCGCATCGCCGGCCGGCTGATCCGTCGCGTGCTCGTCGACCACGCCCGAGCACGCGGTGCGCGCAAGCGCGGAGGAGACGCCGAGCGCGAGCCGCTTTCGACGGTGGTCGATGGTCGTTCGCTCCACGCCCGTTTCGACCAGCTCGACGTCCTGGCGCTCAACGAAGCGCTCGAGCAACTCGAGCGGGAGAGCCCGTCCCGAGCACAGGTCGTCGAGCTGCGCTTCTTCGCCGGGCTGAGCGTGGAGGAGACCGCGCGCGCCATGGACGTGGCCGAGATCACGGTCAAGCGGCACTGGAAGTTTGCCCAGGCGTGGCTCTTCGCACGCATGAACGCGGGCTCCTGACCGCGGGCGTTCAGGGTGTCGTGCCCTCGATCGCGTTGCTGGCGCTGAGTCCCGCCGGCCCGGCCGGGTCGGTGACCCAGTACTGGTAGTAGGTCGCGAAGCCCGAAGGGATGCCCGCCGGCCATGGACCGCTGATGGTGAGCCCGCCTCCGAGCGTGGGCAGTCCGAAGACGATCAGACCGAGGTTGAAGTCGGGCACCAGGGTGCCGCCCTTGAAGGGTGCGTCGAGTCGCGCGGCGCCGACCACTAGGGCTGCCGTGGTGTTCTCGAGCACGTTCGTCAACGCGAGTGTGAGCGTTTCGCCACCCACGAGTGTGCCGGAGCCGACGAGCGAGGGCTGGCCGTGCGTCCCCACCAGGTCGTGGTGGACGTTCAACCAACGGGAATCACCGCCGGCGATGCGCTGGCCGAAGACCTCGGTCTCTTCATCCACGAGCGCGCCCGTGTTGTCCTCGGCCGTCCAGACCAGCAGGTACTCGTCGTTGGTGGCGTTGTAGGCGATGGCGGAACCGAGGATCCCGTAGACGTCGAAGTCCGGGTCGCCGTCCGGGCCCATGTCGCTGAGGCGCACATCGTCGTGTCCGACTTCGGCGCCTGTCGAGCCGTCGAGGCGCTGCCCGAAGACTTCGAACTCGTCGATTGCGAGGGCAGGACCATCGTCGAGGCCCATCCAGGCCACCAGGTACTCGTCGCCCACGGTGTTGTAGGCCACGACAGGGAGCGCGGACTGGAAGGTGTTGTCACCGTCGGGTCCCAGTGCGCTGATGCGGAAGTCGTTGGTTCCGACTTCGGCTCCGGTGGCTGCGTCGATGCGTTGACCGAAGATCTCGAACTCGTCATCGGCGAGACCGTCGTCGAGGTCAGCTCCCATCCAGACGACCAGGTACTCGTTCGCGTTGGGGTTGTGGGTCGCCCGTACCAGGGATGCGAAGGAGGTGTCTCCATCGGTGCCCATGTCGCTGATGCGGAAGTCGTTCGTTCCGACCTCGGTGCCGGTGGAAGCATCGATCCGCTGGCCGTGGATCTCGACTCCAGCGGTGAGCGTGTCGCGCCCCTCCCATACGACGAGGTACTCGTTGTCGTTCGGATTGTGGACCACGGTCGGGGTGAAGGCGCCGCCGCCGCCGCCTGGTGGCACGCCCGGGCCCATGTCGCTGATACGGAAGTCGTTGGTCCCGATTTCTGCCCCCGTCGTCCCGTCGATGCGCTGACCGAAGATCTCCCAGACGCCGAAGCCCGGCGTCGTGTCACTGCCCCACCACACGACGAGGTACTCGTCGTCGATCGGGTTGTAGGCCACGTCCGGCCACGATCCGAACCAGCCGCCGCTCTCGGAGCCCATGTCGCTGATGCGGAAGTCATTGGTACCGACCTCGGTCCCGGTGGCCGCGTCGATGCGTTGACCGTGGATCTCCTGTTGGGGTGCACCCAACGGGCCGCTGTCTTCTTCGCCCTGCCAGACGACGAAGTACTCGTCCGCCGTCGAGTTGTAGGCCACGGCAGCGAGGCTCGTCGTGAACGCGGGGTCACCATCGGGCCCCATGTCGCTGACGCGGAAGTCGTTGGCACCGACCTCGGCTCCCGTGGTCGCATCGATGCGCTGACCGAAGACCTCCAACTCGCCAGCCACGAGACTGCCCGTGTCGTCGCTCCCGGCCCAGACCACCAGGTACTCGTGTTGGGCCGGGCTGTACGCGACCGCCGCGTTGTGTGCCACGAACGCCGTGTCGCCGTCCGGCCCCATGTCACTGACGCGGAAGTCGTTGATGCCGAGTTCCTGCGCTGCGGCGTTGTCGAGCAACGCCGCTCCGACGAGCAACGACAGTGCCAGGCACGGAGTGTTCTTCTTCCCGTTCTTCATGTCTCTTCTCCCTTGTGAGCGGGGCCGAGAATCGGCCGCGTCGTTCGATCCAGGGGAAGACGCGTGAGCCCGGCGGATCGGGTCTCATGCCATCGGAGGATTAACCGGGGGGTGCGCCGCAGGTGGACATCCCCGGCCAGCCCGTGCTGCGGTCGGGTCCTACCCGCCGGCGCTGTCGCGGGCGGCCCGCTCGTCTGCAAGCGTCTTGCGCACGAACTCGAGCACCTCGAGACGCCGCGCGTAGTTGCCGCTGTCCTCCGGTGTTTGCTCGACGAGGTAGGTCAGCACCGGCTCGGCGTCGACGTAGCGACCCTTGGAGAGCAGCAGCTCGGCCAGGCCGTCGACGCTGCCGAGGGTCGCCCGATCGTCTGCTCCGAGGATCCTGGTGCGGCCGGCGATGACCTCGCGCATGAGGGGCTCGGCCCGTTCCAGGTCGCCGAGTCGGAAGCAGACGAAGGCGAGGTTGTTCACCAACGTCAGCGTCTCGGAATGCTCGTCGCCGAGTTGCGCGCGGCTCCTCTCCAGGCACTCGATGTAGAACGGTTCGGCCTGGGCGTAGCGCTCCTGCAGGTAGTAGGTGTTGGCGAGGTTCGCCTTCGCGCTGAACGTGTCCACATGATCGTCGCCCAGAGCAGCGCGCGCGGTCTCGAGATTGGCGTGATGCACCAACTCGGCCTCTGCGAGCCGGCCCTCCCTGACGAGCAGCTCGGCGAACTCGTTGACGGCGGCGATGGCGCGGGGCTCGCCGTCGAGCAGCGCGAGTGTCCGCGAGCGGGTCATGGCATCGAGCAGCAGCGGCGTGGCGTCGTCGTCGCGCCCCTGGTGCATGAACAGCGAGGTGAGTTCGAACATTGATCTCAGCGTGCGGTAGCCCTCCGAGCCCGCGCGACGTTGCCGCACGCATTCCGTGAGGTGGCGTTCTGCTTCCTCGAGGCGGCCCGAATGCAGGTACAGCGAGCCCAGCCTGCAGCGCGTCGCCGTGGTGTCCGGGTCGTGTTCGCCGAGTATGGCCCGCCGACCCTCCAGGCACTCGATGAACAGGGCCTCGGCCTCCGGGAAGTGTGTTCCCGACGCGGCGCACACCTGGGCAAGGGAGCTCATGGCGATGAGCGTGCGCCGATGAGCGTTGCCGACCGTCGCACGCAGTCTGGCCAGGCACTCACGGCCGTGTTCCCGGGCCTCTTCGTAGCGACCCTGGGCCCGGCGCAGCTGGGTCAGGACATTGAGCGAACTGATTGCCAACGGATGGTCCGCGTCGAACACCTCACGGCAACGCTCGACGTGTTCGAGCACGAGTGGTTCGGCCTTGTCGAGCAGTCCCTGGTCGAGGTAGACGCCAGCCAGGTTCGCGAGCGAGGCCAGGGTCTCGGGGTGCGTGTCCGCGGTCGTGCCACGATTCTGGTCGAGGCACTTCTTCAGGTAGTCCTCGGCCTCGTCGTACCGGTGCTTCTCCATGAAGAGCAGCGCGAGGTTGTTGAGCTGCCCGAGGGTGTCGATGCCTTGGGGATCGATGGCTCCGAAACCGTCCAGGCAGATCAGGAACAGGCGCTCGGCTTCCTCGTGCCGATCCTGCCTCAGGTAGAGCGTGGCGAGTTCGCTCGTCGTGTCGAGCACCTCGGGGCTGCCGTCCCCGCGCAGCGTGCGCCACGCCGCGAGGCACTCGAGCAGTAGCGGCTCGGCCTGCTCGTACCGACCGAGGCCCCCGTGCAGCAAGGCCATGTCGGTCATCGAGTGCAGCGTGTCGGGGTGAGTCGGCCCGAGGTGACGACGACGCAATTCCAGAGCTCGCTGCAGATGGGGCTCGGCCGACCGGAAGTCACCCAGCGACGAGTGGGTCCGGCCGATGGTGCCCAGGATGGCGGCCGCGATCTCGGGCTGGTCACCGAACCTCCGCTCGATGCGCTCCGAAGCGATGTCGAGAGCGTCGCGCATCAGGACATCCTTGCCACGTCCCTCGAGCAACGAGGGTGCCGGGGCCGCGAGCAGGTCTTCGTTGATGAACTCGTTGATGGCCCGGGCGACGTCGCGCTCGTGCTCGGCGCGGGCGGCGCTCTGCCTGGCCTCGTCCGTCACCACGCGCAGCTCGGTGTTCGCGTGTCCCAGGTCGGAGTTGGCCTGCTTCAGTTCGTCGTTCTTGTCCTCGAGCGTGGAGGCGCTGTCGCTGAGCACGGCCAGGACAGTTGTGATAGCGGCTAGCGAGATGATGCCGATCGCGGACAGCGAAGACACGAGCGTGCGGTTGCGGCGCACGAACTTCTTCAGGCGGTAGGTGGTGCTCGGCGGACGAGCCAGCACCGGGGCGTGGTTGCGGTGTCGCGCCAGGTCCGCGGCCAGGTCGTTCGCTGACGCGTAGCGCCGGTCGCGGTCCTTCTCCAGGGCCTTGAGCGTGATCCAGTCGAGGTCGACACGGAGTTGCTGCGCCAACGAGCGGGAGTCGGTTCCGCGCCTGTCTGCAGCCTCGCCGCCCTCCGGCCTGAGCCGCGCGCTCGGCCGTGGGGGGGCGTCCTGTCGGATCGTCCGCAGCAGCTCCTCGAAGTCAGCACCGTCCAGTTCGAATGGTCGGTGACCGGTGAGCACTTCGTAGAGCACCGCGCCGAGGGAGTAGATGTCCACGCGGGTGTCGATGTCGCGTCCGCCGTCGGTCAGCTGCTCGGGCGCCATGTAGTCGAGTGTGCCGACGAATTGCCCTCGGGCCGTGAGCTCCGTTTGCTCGGTGAGCTGCTCGCCGACCGCCTTGGCGATGCCGAAGTCGATGATCTTCACGATCGGCCGTCCGTCTTGGCGCGCTACCAGGATGTTGCCCGGCTTGAGGTCGCGGTGGATGACGCCCTTCTGGTGGGCGTGCTGGACCCCGTGACAGGTCTGTTGCAGCAGCGCGATGCGCTGCTCGGTATCGAGCCCCTCGGTGTGGCAGTAGTCGGTGATCGGAGTGCCTTCGATGAACTCCATCGCGAAGAACGGCCGCCCGTCCTCGGTCACGCCACCCTCGAAGATGCGCGCGATGTTCTCGTGGTCCATGAGTGCGAGCGCCTGACGCTCGACGTCGAAGCGGCCCAGCATGGCGCGGCCGCCCAGGCCGGGGCGCATGAGCTTGAGCGCCACGTCCCGTCGCACCGGTGCCTGCTGCTCGGCGCGATAGACGATGCCGAAGCCGCCTTCGCCGATGCGTTCACGGATGACGTAGTCACCGAGGCGCGTCCCCGGCGTGATCGCGTCGAGCGCCGACTCGAGGCCGCGCAGGAGCGCCAGGCCCGCGGGACCGGTGCGGGCCATCGCCTGCTCGCCGTCGTCTCCGGACCGGAGCAGTTGCTCCACCTGGCTGCGTAGCACGGCGTCGCCGGCACAGTGTTCGTCGAGGAACCGACTGCGCGCGGGCTGGGTCAGTTCACACGCTCCCAGGTACAGCGCTTCGAGGCGCTCGAGATCACGGGCGGTCATGCCTCATCCCTCCTGCGCCGGCGGGCGGCGCCCGACTCCCGCGAGATGTCCCACCGATGCGATGCTGTACGCTTCGGCGAATCCACCTGTCGGCGGGCTGCAGGACGGATGGCGGAGCGAGTGCGCAATCGCCTCGGTCCGCCACCGGTCCCGTTCCATTCCCCTGGTCACCAGCCTACCCGGCTCGCCG
Organism: Planctomycetota bacterium; assembly: GCA_029259695.1. Classification (GTDB taxonomy): domain Bacteria; phylum Planctomycetota; class B15-G4; order B15-G4; family B15-G4; genus OFTM49. The sequence goes on along the minus strand of JAJDEQ010000130.1, from coordinate 22,235 downwards.
CAACGCGTCAGGGCGTCGTGCCGCTCAGACCGTTGCTCGCGCTGAATCCCGCCGGTCCGGCCCCATCCGTGATCCAGTACTGGTACAGGGTGGCGAAGCCGGAGGGGATCCCCGTGGGCCACGTGCCCCCGACGGTGAGCGTGCCGCCGAACGTCGGCAGCCCGAAGACGATGAAGCCACCGGCGTTGAAGTCGGGCACCAGCACACCGCCCTTGAACGGCGCGTTGAGTTCCACGAAGCCCACGACCAGCGCGGCGCTGGTGGCCTCGAGCACGTTGGACAGCGTGAGCGCGATCGGGTCACCGCCGATCAGCGTGCCGTCGCCGGTCAACGACGGTTCGCCGTAGGTGCCGCCGAGCGAGCGGTGCAGGTTGAACCAGGGGCAGTCGCCGGCCATGAGGCGCTGGCCGTAGATCTCGACTTCGCCTTCCACCAGGGCGCCGGTGTCGTCGTCGGCCGGCCACACCACGAGATACTCACCGGTGGTCGTGTTGTACGCGGCCGACGCCGCTTCTCCAAAACCGAGTGGATCGACGCCGAACGCAGCGTCGCCGTCGGGTCCCATGTCGCTGATGCGGAAGTCGTTGTGCCCGATCTCGGCCCCGGTCGCGGCATCGAGCCGTTGGCCGAAGATCTCGCGCTCGCCCACCACGAGGGGAGCCGTGCCGTCATCGCCGTACCAGGTGACCAGGTACTCGCCGTGAGCGGGTGCATGTACGACGGACGGGCGGAAGGCGATGGCGTCCGCGGTGCCATCGGGCCCCATGTCGCTGATGCGGAAGTCATCGGCGCCGATCTCTGCGCCCGTCGCGCCGGCGAGCCGCTGCCCGTGGATCTCCACCTCCCCGTCGACGAAGACGCCGGTGTCGACCTCTCCCTGCCAGACGACGAGGTACTCGTCGTCTGTGGGGTTGTACGTGACTGCTGGGAGCACCGCTTGCTTGGTGAGGTCGTCGGGCCCCATGTTGCTGATGCGAAAGTCGTTGCTGCCGAGTTCCGCACCGTTCGTCGCGTCGATGCGCTGGCCGAAGACTTCGACGTCGCCGTCGATGGCGGGGAGCACGTCGTCATTGCCGAACCACACGACGAGGAACTCGTTGTTCGTCGAGTTGTAGGCCACCTCGGGGAAGAGGGCGGCGTTGTTGTATCCGATGTCGATATCAGGGCCCAGGTCGCTGATGCGGAAGTCGTTGGGCCCCACATCAGCACCAGTGGCTGCATCGATGAGCTGGCCGAACACCTCGGTGTCCTGGATGTTCAACGTCCCGGTGTCGTCTTGGCCGAACCAGACCACGAGGTACTCGTCCTCGGTTGCGCCGTAGGCGACGGCCGGGAAGCTGGTGAAGCCGGCCGCGTCGCTGATCAGGAAGTCGTCGCTCCCGACTTCCACTCCGAGCACCGCGTCGATGCGTTGGCCGAAGACCTCGTTCTGCGAGCCTCCGTCTCCCCGCCACACGACGAGGTACTCGTTCTGGACACTGCTGTAGGCAATTGCCGGGCTGTTCGGAGCGGTCTGGGAGCTGATCGCGAAGTCGTTGCTGCCCACTTGGGCGCCCGTGGTGGCATCGATGCGTTGACCGAAGATCTCGGAGTTGCCGCTGTCGGCACCTGCCCACACGACCAGGTACTCGTTCTGCACGGAGCTGTAGGCCACGACCGGAGTGTTGGCACTCGACGCCGTGCTGCCATCGACTCCCATGTCACTGATGCGGAAGTCGTTGCTGCCGATCTCCGGGTCCACGATCACGGGGAAGCTCGCGCGGTCGAGCGCCTCGCCGTCGACGCGAATGCGCGTGGTCGCGCCGTCCACGGCCATCGTGGCCGGGATCGAGGTGCCGTGTGCGTCGAACACGGAGACCGTGCCGAGGGTGACGGTGCCCGCCGGGTCGGACCAGCTCCAGCCGCGGCCCGTCCGCGAGAACTCGGCGGTGCACATGACGGCGCCGTCGATCAGGAGGTCTTCCCCGCCCAGCTCGAGCCGCCGCGGGATCACGAACTGCTGTTCGACCCCGGTGCTCTTCACCACGTACTGTTCGATCATCGGACCGCGGTCGTAGACCACGAGGCCGGCGCTTGCGAGGCGCGGAGTCGAACAGATGGAGCCGAGTCCGTTCAACGCGGCTCCCCCGTCCCGGCCTGCATGGACCAGGCGCCAGCGCCACTCCGGTCCGCGCCGTGGTTGCACGATCAGCTCCTCGGCGGCGAACGTGATCTCGCGCCCGGCGTGAGACAGCCGGACGCCCGTAGGCGTCACCCGCAGGTCGTTCAGTGCCAGGGCCGCCGCGCGATCGGGCGAAATGCCCGGCGTCTGCGCCGCGGCAACGATGCCGGTGGTACTCGCTGCAACGATCACGGTGCTCACGACCTGCAGCAGACGGACTCTTGGCTTGGTTCCCATCTCGTTTCTCCTCTTCTTCTCTGCCCGGATCGCTCCCGGACGCCGGTCTGGAGGAGGACGCGCAATCGAGCCGATGGGGGTATCAGTGGGGCCGGAGAAGTACGCTCGACGGCCCCGGAACGGGAAGGCCGGACTGTTCCCAGGTGGTCAGGGTCCGCGCAGGATCGCGTCCAGCTCCGCGGTGATCCCGTCGGCGTCGAGCTGCTGTTCGCGCAACTCGCAGAAGCGGCGCATGACGGCGTGCATGACCGGGTCGCGACGCTTGAGTCGCTCGCGGGTCTCGTCGTTGGGATTGCCGCGACAGAGGTAGATCGACCAGCACTCCACGAAGAATTCTTCGCAGGCGGGGGTGGTGTCGGTGATGGGGAACGCGGTCAGGCAGTAGTCGCTGGCGAAGCGCTGTTCGTGTTGCTTCGCGACGCGCTGCAGTGCCTCATCGGCCTCGAACGTCGTCCTGAGCCAGTCTTCGTTGTGTTCGGCGTCGTCGCCGAACGCGTCGACGGCTTCGGCGTAACGCTTGGCGTCGTCCGGCGAGAACCCGGCCGCTTCACATTGAGCACACCAGTGAGCGTGGAGCTGTGTGGCCAGGGCGTGCAGCACCGGGTGCTGGTCCCGGTCCGCGGCGGGCTCGAGCACGCGCTCGGGGTCGTAGTGCAGGGCGGCGTGGCACAGCTCGTGGTGCACCACGTCGCTGACGTGCTCGCCCTGGACCACGACGGCGTTCGACTCGCGGTCGTAGCGGCCGCCGATGTCGGCGAAGGCGTCGGGCTTGGCCCAGGTCATGAGCCAGCGCAGCAGCTTGCGTTTGTGGAGCACGCTGCGGCCCATGCCCAGCACATCGGTGACCGCGAGTTTCAGCGGGGTGCGTGGCCCGCAGGCGGTCTCGGAGCCGTCGTGGAAGCGCTGGAGTGTCGGCGCATCCAACGTGAGCAGGGCGCGACGGATCTCACGCGCGTGGGTCCGGGACGTCGTGGCGACCTCGAAGACCAGGTCGCGGATGCGGATGCTGCGTGTCACTGCGCCCCCCGGTGGACCACGGCGGGCGATTGTAGGCCATGGTCGGGGGCTGGGCGCAGCGAGCCCCGGGCGCGACGGGGCGCCCGGGGCCCGCGGTGTTCAGCGTGCGTCGGCTTGAGACGACGTGTCCGCGCCGTCATGGACGGCTCAGTTGATGCTCTCGCGATCCACACGCGAGGGAGACTTGGCACCGCCGGTGCCGAAGCTGTTGCTGTCGAACACGTCCACGCTGCCCACGCCGCCGTCGCCCGTGCCGGCGATGTCGGGGCCGAGGCCGGTGCCGTTCTGCTTGCACTTGTTCTTGATCAGGTCGGTGCCGGTGCCGTCGTTGCTGATGCCCTGGTGGGCGTTCTTGGTGCAGGTGTTGCTCTCGGCCGTGTTGCCCGTCGCGCCTTCCTGGTCGAAGTCGATGCCGTCGCCGCCATTGCCGGTGCACTTGTTCTTGGCGAGCGTGTTGTCGCCGCCCACCACGATCATCCCGTCGCGACCGTTGTTCTTGGCCGTGTTGTTCGCGACGTCGTTGTTGCCGGAGAGGCCCCCGTCGCCGTCCTCCAGGTCGTTGTTGCCCACGATGAAGCCGTAGTCGATGCACTTCTGGGCCGTGTTCTTCTCGATCGTCGCGCCTTCGAGGCAGAGCATGAAGCCGCTGCGCAGCGAGCTGTCCGCGCGGTTGCCGGTGACGGTGAAGTTGATCCCGGACAGTTCGATGCAGTCATCCTCGGTGACGGTGACCTTGTTGCCGTCGACGAGCACCGGGGCATTGAATTCGCTGTCCACGTCGATGCCGCGGGCACCGGCGTCGTTGACGGTGTTCTTGGAGATGGTCACGGGCAGCGCGCCGATTCCATCGAGGTTCGGGACCCGGAGGTCCACGTCGATGCCGTCCTCCTCGGTCAGCGCGATCTTGTTGCGCTCGATCAGGTAGCCGCCCTGTCCGTCGACGACGATGCCGTCACTCGAGACCTGGAGCACGGAGTTGCGGCTGATCTCCGTCACACTGGCGGGGTCCTCCTCGGCGACCAGGATCCCGTCGCTGCCGGCGAAGCTGATGCCGTTCTGGGTGATCACCGCGTTGGATGTCTCGACCACGATGCCCGTGTCTTCGCTCGACGAGATGCGGTTCTTGGTGATGATCGCGCCGTTGGCCGGGTTGAAGCCGCCACCGTCCGGGTCCAGAGGAGGATGCCGGACATGGATGCCGTCGGTGCCGTTGACCAGCGTGAAGCCGGTGATGGTCACGTCGCGGGCCTCGACGGTGATGCACGGGTCGTCGTACTCGGCGTCGATGGTGGCGCCCTTGCCCTGCAGCGTGATACCGGGGTGGGTCTCGGCGACGAAGACGTCCTCCAGGTAGACGCCCTTGCCGACCTGCACGACGTCACCTTCGACCGAGGCGTCGACCGCCGATTGGATCGTGGGGAAGTCATCGGAGGGGACCTTGAGGGTCTCGGCCAGCGCGGCCGGAGCGAGAACCAGCGCGACGAGCGAGGTCGCGAGGGGAAGACGCATGTCGTGGATCATGAACTCTGGTGTCCTTGGCGAGTGGCCGGGCTTGATCTGCGTCATGCGGGGCCCCCCCTGGGATCCCGAGCCCGAAGCACCGATTCTAGCCCGGACTTTCCAGCACCAGTCGCACCCTCGCGACGAAGCTGGTGAGCAGTCCGGGCCTGACCCGATCGAAGCAGCGGAATCGAGGGCGACGCCCGGACTCGCCGGACTCGCGTCGGTCGCGCAGGTGCACGCCATCGAGCGGTGGTGCGATGGTGTGTATCATCCGCCGCCATGAGTCGGAACACGTCGAATCGTCGAGTACCCGCAGTCGTCACCGCGAGACGAGTCGAACTGCATTTGCGGGTCGGCCGGGGCCTGGTCGCAACGCTGTTGAGCGTCTGGCTGGGTGCGGGGGCATGGAGTCCGTCGCTCCACGCCCAGGACCCGCCCGCTCCGGCCGAGGAGGCCGAGACCTCGGTGCCGGCGAGCCTGAGCAGCCCGCGCGCCACCCTGCGCAGCTTCATCGCCGCAGTGAACGACGCGATCGACGGCGACGGAAAGCGCATCGAGGCGGCCGTGGCCTGTCTCGACCTCTCCGACTTCTCCGAGCTCACGCGGGACGATCAGGGGCCGGCCCTGGCTTTCGACCTGAAGGAGGTCATCGACAAGCTGACCTACGTGGACCTGGACCGCGTGCCCGACGACGCCACGGGTGACCCCTACGTGCTGCGCGACTTCGACGCCGGCCGCATCGTGGTGGCCCGCGTGGACGACGGCCGCTGGTTGTTCGAGCGGCGCACGGTCGCTGCGATTCCGGCCATGTTGGAGGCCGTGGCGGGCTTCGGTCGCCTCGTGGGCACCGACGTGGAAGGCTCGACGCTGCTGCGCCTGAACCCGGCGCGCTGGTTGCGCGAACGGGTGCCGGAGTCCCTGGCCGAGCCCGGCTTCCTGGGGCTCGAGTTGTACAAGTGGATCGGCCTCGCGGTGCTCGCCTTCGCGAGCGTGCTCCTGGATCGCCTGGCGATCTTCCTGGTCGGCCTGATCGCCGAGCGGCTGCTGCGGCGCGAGCGGCTGAGCGTCCAGCGCAAGACCATGTCCCGCAGCCTGCGGCCGTTCGGCCTGGTCGTGCTGGGCTTCGTCTGGAAGTTCGGGCTGCCGTTCCTGGGGCTCCCCGACCAGGCCACGGTCGTGCTCAAGGTCGCCGCCGAGTTCCTGGTGGCGGCGGGCTTCGTGTGGGGCAGCTACCGCCTGGTCGACATCGTCGGTGAGGCGCTGGAGAGCTGGTCGGCCAAGACGGCGAGCCACACCGACGATCTGGTCGTCCCGCTGTTGTGCAAGTCGCTCAAGGTCTTCATCGTCGTCGTGGGACTGGTGTTCCTGGCCCACGAGCTGAAGTTCAACGTGGTCGGGTTGCTCACCGGTCTCGGACTCGGTGGCCTGGCCTTCGCGCTCGCCGCGCAGGACGTGATCAAGAACCTGTTCGGTTCGTTCATGATCATCTCCGACGGGATCTACAAGGTCGGCGACTGGGTCGACATCGGCGGCGACGTGGAGGGCACGGTGGAACAGGTGGGTTTCCGCTCCACGCGTATCCGCACCTTCTACAACTCGGTCATCTCGGTGCCCAACAGCCGCATGATCGACACCGCGGTCGACAACCTGGGGGCGCGCACCTACCGCCGCTACCGCACTCTGCTCTCGGTGACGTACGACACGCCCCCGGAGAAGATCGAGGCTCTGTGCGAGGGCATCCGCGAGCTGATCCGGCGCCATCCGTACACGCGCAAGGACTACTACCACGTCTACCTCAACGGCTTCGCCCCGGGGTCGCTCGACATCCTGCTGTACGTGTTCTTCGAGACGCCGGAGTGGAACACCGAGCTGCGCGAGCGGCAGCGACTGATGCTCGACATCCTGCGCCTGGCCGCCAAGCTCGGCGTGGAGTTCGCCTTCCCCACGCAGAAGCTGCACATCGTGCAGGAGCAGGCCGGCGCCCCCGAACCCCAGGACTGGCCCGGCAAGAAGGCTCGCGACGAAGCCGCCTCGCGCGGCCGCGAACAGGCGCGCGTGCTGCTCGACGACTACGACCTGGGCGTCGGCCGCGACAAGCCGCCCCCGGTGCGCATCAGCGTCTCGGAAGAAGAGGCCCGCGGGGAGGGCTGAGGCGACACGGTCGTGTGCGGCTCGCGGGGTCCGGTGAGCTGCGTTCGAGCCGATCCGCGACTACGGTGTCGTCGCTGTCAGCCCGTTGCTCGACGCGAAGCCGGTGGCGTTGGCGGGGTCGCTGATCCAGTACTGCAGGTAGGTCGTGAACTTGGACGGCACGCCCGCGGGCCAGGGGGCGGAGACCACGATCGTGCCGTTGCCGGGCACGGGCAGGGCGATCAGCAGGAACTGCGCATCGGGGACGAACACGCCGCCCTTGAACGGCGCGCCCAGGTAGCTCGGTGCGATCACCAGGGTGGCGATGCTGCCGGGTGCCGCGTCGACGAGCGTGATCGTGGCGGGGTTCCCGACGGTCAGCGGGCCGTCACCGGACAGGTCGGGGAAGCCCGAGAGGCCGAGGGTGCCGAAGGCCGCGCGTGTCCACTCGTCGTACGGGACGGCACCCATGTCGGTGTCCGAGCCGTCGGGATCGGGATCGCTGAAGCGGGCGCCGCTGTCGATGCAGGGTGAGTCGGACAGCAGGCCGTAGATGCCGGCGGCTGCGTTGATGAAGCGCGGGTTGGCATCGATGTTGCCCGGGCCCCCGAAGCCGCCCTGGACGTCCGACCAGCGCACGAGGACCTCCGAGCCGCCGCCGCCGAAGCGGATCTGGTCGCCGCTGTTGCCCCATAGGATCGAGTCGTCGAACTCCAGCGTCCCGCCGTCGCTGACGAACGTCAGGAACACGCCGCCCGTCTCGGTGGCCGTGTTGTCGGCGATCGTGCAGCGCGCGAGCAGTCCGTGCAGGGCGCCGTCGGACCAGATCGCCCCGCCCGTGTCGGTGGCGTTGTTGTGATCGATGACCACGTTGTCGAACGAGGGGGTGGTGTTGTTGTTGCCACCCACGCCTTGGATGGCGACGCCGCCGCCGAAGGCCGCCGTGTTGCCGCGGATGACGGTGTGCTCGATCACGGGCGCGGCCCCGCCACGGATGCGGATGCCGCCGCCCTCCGAGCTGGCCACGTTGTCACGGATCGTGCAGCCGGTGATCAGCGGGTCGGCGTCAGCGCCGGAGGTTTGTCCCTGGATGTCGATGCCGGCCCCCAGCGGCGCCGTGTTGCCGACGATCAAGGAGTTCTCGAGGCGGGGGATTTCGCCACCGGTTCCGTTCACGAAGCCGATGCCGCCACCCCGGCCGGGTGACGTGTTGTTCTCGATCACGCAGTCACGGATCACGCCGCTGCCCGCCTGGATGATCAACGCGCCGCCCACGAGCCCGGCTTCGTTCCACGTGAAGGCGCAGCGTTCGTACACGGGGTCCGACCCGCTCGTGGCCCGCACGGCGCCTCCCAGCTCCGCAGCCGTGTTGCCCGTGAACGTGCAATCGGAGAAGACGGGCCTGCACAGGGAGAGCAGGGTCTGGACCGCGCCGCCGTAGAGGTTGGCGTCGTTGCCGGTGAACGCGCAGCGCTCGATGAGCGAGGACTGCGTGCCCAGGAGCGAGAGCGCGCCGCCCCAACTCGCCGTGGCGGTGTTGTCGGTGAACGAGCAGTCGCTGATCTGCGGGGCGGGGTCGGAGACACTGCCCTCGACGTGCAGGGCTCCACCGGCAGCAGCCGAGTTCGTGTCGAACAGGCATGTGCTGAACGAGGCTTCACCGCCATCGGTGGTGCAGGCTCCTCCGACCCCCGCGGCCTGGTTGCCCACGAAGTCGCAACCGCTGAAGCTCGGCTCGCTCGTCGCGTCGGCCCAGACGGCGCCGCCGTCGGACGTCGCGACGTTGGACTCGAAGCGGCACCCGTCGAAGGTGGGGCTCGCTCCGGTGAGCTGGATCGCGCCGCCGTCGACTCCCGCACCGTTGCGCAGCGTGAGTTCGCTCACGACCGCGGCGGACGTCTCGCCGGTCTGGAACACGAAGTGTCGCTCGGCACCCTGGGCATCGAGGATGCAGCCGGCGCGACCGCTGGCGCTGCGCACGCTGATCAGCCGGCCGCCGAAGTCGAGCGCACGGTTGCCCGCACCGACGTAGGTGCCGTCGGCGATCACGACTTCGTCCCCGTTGGTCGCGGCGTCGATGCCCGCCTGGATCGTGCAGAAGGGATCGCCGACGGTGCCGGTCCCCGGGCCGGGGCAGGCGCCGGCGGCGACGTGCCAGGTGGTCTGGGCCACGACGGGCGAGGTGCCCAACGCGGCAAGCACGAGTCCAACGATCAGCGGACTGTTCTTCACGGCACTCTCCGGTCGAGGCAAGGCTAGGCCCATTACAGGGATCTGCCAAGGTCCCAAGCGCCGCGGATCGGGGGGCGTGTCATCCGGTGCGATCACAGCAGGGCGTTGCTCCTCGCGGCGACCTGCTTTGGGGCGAGATGGATCCTGTGGGGCGACAGGGGTCGACGCGCGGTCGCTCCCGTTCGGCGCCGCCTGCTAGCATCGCCTGCCCTGCGCTGGCTGGGAGGCCAACCGCGCGTCCTCCTCGCGCATCCAGCCGGTCGCAGATTGCCCCGTGGAGAACGTTGCCATGCTGACCCTGTTCGCCTCGCTTCAGGTTGCCGTGACTCTCGCCTTCGGCATCGTCGAGCCGATCTCGCCGGATGTGCGCCTGGCCGCAGCGGGGGGGCAGGCGTTCCCCGCCGTCGCGCTCCTGGAGCAGTGGCACGCCAGCGGTCACTTGAGCGGTGCCATGCCGGTGGGCGAGGACGCGCGCCGTCTCGCGTCGCTCGTCGACGACCTCAACGCGGCGCACATGCACCTTCAGTGGGTGCTGCACGAGAGCATGGAAGCGGTGGCCCGGCGCCGCATCGGCGAGGGGCTGCTGCTGCCGGTGGGTGGAGTGGAGAGCGTGGTGCCCCACGGCGTCCTGAGCCGTCATGTGGCCGCCGTCGGCGGTGAGGTCTACGTCGTCGACGTCGTGCCGGGGGAGGAGACGACGGTCGACCTCGTGGCCGCGGAACTCAGCGCCCTGCGGGCGGACGGCATGGCGGCGATCGTGGCGCTCTTCGGCCAGGGCGCCCAGCTCGACCTGCCCCAGTACGCTTCGGAATCCTCGTCGGAGGACGACGGCTCCAAGCAGGATGATCTGTGGGAAGAGCCCGAAGGCTGCGAGTTCACGAGTTCCACCTCGGTCACGACCGATCCGCCGCCCGCGTGCGTGAGAGCCTGGGGTGTGACCTACAGCATGGACACGAGCGGGTGCAATCACCCGCTGCAGGTCTGCTTCGGGCGCGTCACCGCGAGCATCCAGCAGGATCCAGCCAACCCCTGCACTTCGAGGGGAATCGTCGCTTCGAGCACGACCAACCCGGCGACGGGGGTGCAGGGGGGGGCGAAGACCTGGGACGTGACCGACTCCGAGTCCACGAGCATCCTGCTCAACTGCGGTGACGAGATGACCTACACATTCTCGGCCGACGGGGTCGAACTCGGCACCATCGTCATGACCTGCGCGGCGTGCGAGGAGTGACGTGATGGCCCCGGTCGCCGCGCCTGGGGTGCCAGGGCGTGTCGATCGGGGTACGTGATTCTCAGGCCGGCCGACCTGTGGCACGCTCGGGCGCACCCGCAAGGGGAGCTCGGGCGGCGCCATGGAGAGGAGGCCGTGACCGAGTGGGGCGCTTCGCAACGTGCTGGGGGCGCTGATCCGTTCACTCACTCCGGAGTCGTACCATGCTCCCGCTCGCGAGCCTGCTGGCTGTCCTCACCCTCGCGTTCTCACCCGTCGACGAGCCGTGTTCGCTCGACTTCGTCGTGCCCATCCCCCGGCACCAGATCCCCTTGTCGTCCAATTTCCTGTTCGGCACGGCTGTCGAGACGGAAGGGCACTGGCTCGCCGTCGGCATTCCCTTTCACGAGGGCGTCGGTGCCGTCGCCGTCTTCAGGCGGGTGCCCCTCGGCTGGGCGCTCAACTCGTTCCTACAGCCTCCGGGGCTGGCATTGAACGAGGTCTTCGGCCAGCACATCGACCTGCACGGAGACGTGCTCGCGGTGGGCGCGCACGACAGCGACCTGCACGGCGGCGATTCGGGCGCGGTCTACGTCTACCGACACGTCGTCGGCAGCGGGTGGGTGCTCGAGGCGACCCCGTACCAGGCGGGTGCGCTCGATGTGGGCGTCGACGTGTCCGTGCACAAGGACACGCTGGCGGTGGGCGCGCGGGACAGGGTGGACATCTACCGCCACATCAGCGGGACGTGGCAGCACGAAGACACGATCCACGCCTTCGACGAAGACGCGTTCTCGTTCGGCGACGGCGTCGCCGTGCACGAGGACATCCTGATCGTGGCCGACGATCGCTACGCGGGTCCGGGGCCCTCGAAGGCGGGCCGCGCCTACAGCTTCCTGCGCACGGGCTCGTCGTGGAACCTGGCCGAGATCATCCCGTCGGCGTCCATGACCAACAGCGCGATCCACTTCGGCGAATGGGTCGACATCCACGGCGACTGGGCGATCATCAGTGCGCACTTGAACGACAGCGCCACCGTCCAGCCGGGCGGCCAGGCCCACATGTACAAGCTCGCCGCCGACGGCACGGTGATCGAACACCAGGCACTGGCGCCCACACCGGGGCAGGTGAGCGATCAGTTCAGCAAGGGCGTGGCGGTGCGCGGCAACGAGGTCCTGGTCGGCGCGCCGGGGGAGAACAGCAACGAGGGCGCCGTGTACATCTACCAACTCATCGGCGGCACCTGGGTGGAGCTGCACCGCGAGCCGCAACCGCCGGGGTTCTTCAACAGCACCGCCGAGTTCGGCACGTCGGTCGCCATCGGCGACTACTACGCGGTGGGGGCCCCGCGTCCCGGTTCGCTCGACCGCTCCGGCCTCGTGTTCGTCGTGGACAGCCCTTGCGATCCGTGAGGCGCCGTGCGCGTCGTGCCTGGCGGGAGCGCGAGGCAGCTAGTCCTCGAGCAGGACGAACGCCGAGTCGGGTGCTAAGAGCGCGCCGATCGATGCTCGCCATGACAACCGGCTGCGGAGATCCCGGCTGATCAGCCCGAGCGCTCTCGGCCGGGCAGCCACTCACGCTCGGCGACGAGCGCGCCTGGTCAGCGCAGCTCGAGCTGCTGGGCCAGATGTGTCAGCGCCCGGTTCAGCAGGTTCCTGACGGAGGCCTCGGTGCGGCCCATCTCGGCCGCGACCTCGGCGCGCGAGAGACCGATCACACGCGAGAGCAGGATCACCTCACGGTGTTGCGGCATGAGCTGCTCGAAAGCACCCTCGATGCGATCGAGCTCCTCGCGCGCCGAAGCGATGCGGCTCGGCGAGCAGAAGGCGTTGTAGGCGCCCAGCAACTGCACATCGTCGTCCGCGTCGCGGCGGGTGTCGCGCTTGCCCGCCGTGTGGAACTCGTGCTTGTTGAGGATCTTGCGCAGCGCCGTCGAGTACAGCCAGTGCTTGAAGCCCGCCTCCCCGCCGTGCCGGAAGGTGTCGGCGCGCACGAGCACTTCGCGGCAGGTCGACTGCACGACATCGGATTCCGATTCGCGACCGCGCAGGACGGGACCGGCCTTCAGGCGCACGAAGGCGCGCAGTCCCGGGAGGTGCTCGTCGAGCAACCTCTCGAGGGTCGGACCATCCAGTCCTTCTTGGGGATCGGTCATCGTGGTTAGGCTGGGCGGGGGGAGAGAGGGATCATAACGCCATGACCGAAGAACCCGCCCTCGACGAGCTGTCCGGCCTGGTGCTGGAGTGCCTCGAACGCATCGAGGACGAGGGCGCCGGCGCAGTCGACGACGTCTGTGCGGCGCACCCTGAGCAGGCCGATGCGCTGCGTTCGCGTATGGGCCTGCTGCTCGGCACCGGGCTCGTGGGCGCCGAGGGCGACGTCCCCGCACGATTGGGCGACTTCCGCCTGGGACGTCGGCTCGGCGGCGGCGGCATGGGCGTCGTCTACGCGGCCATCCAGGAGTCGCTCGGGCGCGAGGTGGCGCTGAAGCTCGTGCGTCCCGACCAGCTCTACTTCCCGGAGGCGCGCGAACGCTTCCAGCGCGAGGTGCAGCTCGTCGCGCGACTACAGCACCCGAACATCGTGCCGGTCTACACCGTGGGTGAGGAGAAGGGTGTGCCCTTCTTCGCGATGGAGTGCGTCGAGGGCGCGACGTTGGCCGAGGTGCTGGCGGTGATCGACGAGCCCGACCGGGGACGCGACCTCGCCACCGCCCTGGCGCGGGTGAGCGGTGCGGACGTGCGCGGCGACCTCTTCGCCGGGAGCTGGACCGATACCTGCCTACGCATCGCGCGCGACGTCGCCTCGGCACTGGAGCACGCGCACGAGCGCGACGTCGTGCACCGCGACGTGAAGCCCTCCAACATCATGCTCGCCAGCGATGGTCGCGTGCTCGTCTTCGACTTCGGCCTGGGCCGCGAGGGTGGTGGCGAGCGCATGACGCGCACCGGTTCGCAGGTGGGTTCGCTGGCCTACATGGCGCCGGAGCAGGTGCGCGGTGAGGATGCCGATGCGCGCACCGACGTCTACGGCCTCGGGGCCACCCTGTGCGAGCTGCTCACCGGCGCGCCGCCGCACGCGGGCCGGGGCGAAGTGCTCGGGCAGGCGATCCTGACGGGCGACCCGGTGTCCTTGCGGCGCAGGAACCCCGCCGTCTCGCGCGACGTCGAGACCGTGTGCCGCAAGGCGCTCGCGCGTGACCCGTCGCAACGCTACGCAACCGCCGGCGACTTCGAGCGCGATCTGGTCGCCGTGCTCGAGCGCCGGCCGATCGAGGCGCGGCGCGCGGGTCCGTTCACGCGCGTGCTGCGCTGGTCGCAGCGGCATCCGGCCAGCGCGGCGGCGCTGCTGCTCGCGATCGTCGGCCCCACCGCGCTCGCGGTGCAACAGAGCAGGGCCGCCGCCCGGTTGGCCGTCCAGCGCGACCGAGCGGAGGCCAACCTCGACAAGGCGCTCGACGCTCTGCGGGTGTTCCTGTGGGAAGTCGGACAGGACGGACTGGCCGACGTGCCGCGCATGGAGGGGGTGCGCCTGCGCCTGCTCGAGGAGGCGCAAGGGTTCTTCGAGGAGCTCATGCCGCAGCGCCCCGACGATCCGGCGCTGCTGCAGCACTGGAGCGACCTGCAGCGGGCGATGGCGGACCTGCTCGGCCAGCTCGGTCGCCTGCCCGAGGCGGAGGCTGGTTACCGCGCGCAGCTCTCCGTGCTGCGCGCGCTCGAGTCACTCGACAACGAGCAGTTGCACGCATTGGTCGGCTGCCTCAACAACCTGGCCAACGTGCTCGAGCGTCTCGACCGGGGCGACGAGGCGATCGCCGCCTATGACGAAGCGCTCGCGCGACTCGGTGCGCCCGACGATGCGCGTGCGCGGCAGACGGTCGCGAGTCTGCATCGCAACCGCGGCCTGGCGCTCATGTCCGCGGGCCGGCTCGACGCGGCAACCGAGGCCTACACCGCGGCCGTTGCGACGGCTGAGCCGCTCGAGGATGCGTACCTGCTCGGCGCATCATTGAACGGCCTGGCCCAACTGCACTCCACGCGGGGCGACGAGGCGGCGGCGGACGCTGCCTTCACGCGTGCGCTGGCAATCCTGCTCCCGCTCGCCGCGGCGTCGGCCCAGCGCAGGGAGGTCGTGCACGAAGCGGCTACGGCGTGCATGAACGCGGGTGCGCTCGCCGCGCCCGCCCAGCGCGAGCAGATCCTGAGGTCGGGCCTTCCGCTCGCCGAGCAGCTCGTCGCCGACTTCCCCTTGTCCACCGAGTACGGCCGCGTGCGCGCGAAGCTGCTGGTCAACCTCGGTTCCTTCCTCGCGGCGACGGACCGGGGCGCCGAGGCGGAGGAGTGGAGCGAGCAGGCGGTTCGGGCCGGCGCGGACCTCGTGGCGCGGGATGGCAACGACTTCGACGGGCTGGTGGTCCAGGGGATGGCGTTGGTGAACCTGGCGACGCTGCGCGTGCAGTCCGAGCAGCGGGTGGATGCGTGCGAACCGGCGGCACGAGCCGGCGTGTTGCTCGAGCGCGCGCTGCGCCTGCGACCGGACGACGTGCTGGTCCGGACTCCGCTCGCCTGGGCCGGGATCCAGGAGGGCTACGGTCGTGTCGCGAGCGGCGAACTCGCGCGCGCGCAGGGTGCCGTCGCCCGAGTCCCCGAGCTGCTCCCGGACGATCCCTTCGCCCACGTCGCGCTGGCCGAGGTGCTGGCCGGCTGCGCGTCAGCCGAGCGGGCGCTCGACGCGCTCGAGCGAGGACTGGAGCTGGGCTTCTCCGACCTGGACTACCTGCGCGCGAGCGTCGAGTTGCAACCGATCGCCGAGACCGCGCGCTTCCAGGCGCTGCTCGGGGACACACCCTAGCGGCCCGTGCGAAGAGCCATCCGGCGCGGGCGGACACCGACGGTGAGCACACGGCACGGGCGTCGCCCGCTCAGTTCCCGAGCACGAGGTGCATGCCGCGTGAGAGCGCCACGCCGTGGATGGCGCCGACGTCGGCCTGCCAGAGCTGCAGGTAGATGTTCAGTCCGAGGAACAGCGTCTCGTCCGGCAGCAGGGCGGGCAGGGCAGAGCTGCCGGGCTGCAGGTTGAGGTCCAGTGTCAACTGCGGGTCCACCAGCAGGGTGCCGCCGAAGAACGTCGCCGAGAGCGGCGCGAAGCCCACGGCCAGCAGCGCCGGGGCCGCGGACGGCGCCGAACTCTGGAGCAGGATGCTGATGTTCGCGCCGATCGAGGGTGAGCCGCTGATGCTGAGGCCCGGTTCGCCCAGGGTTCCGGCCAGGCTGCTGCCGTAGAAGCCGACGGCCGTCAGGAAGTCCGAACTCGAGACGACCCAGGCGCCACCGGCGTTGCTCGCGGCCGAGTCGTTGCCGGGCGCGCCGTAGATGATCTCGTCGCGCGCATCGAGGTTGGTGTTCGCACCGATGTCGACGGAGAAGCCGATCTCGCCGCCACTCAGTGACGACGCCGAGTGCAGCACCGCACCGCTGAGCGCGCTGAGCACCTCGATGCGACCGCGGTTGATGCCGAGCGGGGGCACGTCGTAGGAGGGCGCGCCGACCATCAGGTCGACGAGCCCGTCGGCATCGAAGTCGCCGCCACCGGCGACGGCGGCGCCGAAGCGTTCGCCACTGAACGAACCGTCGTAGCTGGTGATCAGGGCGCCCGAGAGCCCTGAGCGTGCCGACACGGCGCCGGTGCCGGCGTTGGTGCCGGGCGCGCCGACGAGCAGGTCGGGGACCCCGTCGGCGTTGATCAGGCCGCCGCCTGCCACCGCGTAGCCGGCCTCCGTGCCATTGATGAAGTCCCCGGGCAACGACAGCAGGATCGGCATGTCCTCCTGGCTGGTCGAGAACACGACGGCCCGTCCCGCGTCGCTGATGACCGGGAAGCCCGGGAGTTGCGTGTCGCGGTGAGGCTCGCCCACGATCACGTCGGTTCGCCCGTCACCGTCCAGGTCGCCGGCGCCGTCCACCGACCAGCCCAGGTGTGCGCTGACTTGCGTGCCCGGGGCGGATGCGATGACCTGCTGGTGCATCACGTCGTACACGTAGACGAGGCCCGTCTCGAAGCCATGGACCGTGTTCATGAACGGCGCGCCGGCGACGACATCGTCGAAGCCGTCGGCGTTCGCGTCGCCGCAGCCCGCGACCGCGGTCCCGAAGCCGAACGGCGCGCCGAAGGTGCTGGTGGTCTCGAGCGCCACCTGGCCGTCGGGCCCGAGGTACACGGTGAAGCTGCCCGCCTGCTTGCCGGGCGCACCCACGATCACGTCGCCGAAGCCGTCGTTGTTCACGTCGCCGGCGCCGTCGACGTCGAAGCCGAAGTGGTGACCGGCCGCGTCACCGATCCTGGTCATCAGGATCGCCCCGGTGGCGCCCGAGTACACGACCGCCTTGCCCGCGTCGAGCAGGAGCTGGCTGGGGAAGACGAAGCGGTCGTAGAACGGCGAGCCCACGACGACGTCGTCGAACCCGTCGCCGTCCACATCGCCGGCGTTGGCCACGCTGTAGCCGTGGGCCTCGCCTGGTGTCGAGCCCAGCAGGCCGTGCAGTGTGGTCTGGGTCAGGCCGGTCGGTGCCAGCAAGGCGCCGGCCACCAGGGTGATCAGGGTCGCAGTCAGCGGAGCGGTACGCATCGGATCCTCCAGGAGCGGGTGAGCTTGTGAATCCGGATCGCGGCGCTCGCGTCCCGCGGACAGTGCGGATGACGCTCGCCGCGGAGGGCCCGGCGCCGGGACTCGATCCCGCCGGACCCACGCCTGGGCACCGGAGCGACTCCTCACGGATCACCGCGGGACGCTCGCGCCGCGTTCCTGATTCAGGTCATCAGGCAGGCCACGCCCGGTCTCCGCCCGCATGAGGACCTCACCCATGACACGCCCCCCTCGCCGTTTCCTGATCCTGGCCGCGCTCGCCTGCACGCTCGTGGGCATGGGGCCCAAGTTCCCCAAGAGCGAGGTCCAGCGGATTCCCGGCTGGTCCACCGGCTTCGAGCCTGACCTGGGCGTCGGGCGTGTCGACCTGTCGGCCAACGGTCGCTGGGCAGCCATCGAGACCAACTCGACCAATCTGTTGTCGGGGCAGTCGGTCCAGCACGACATCTACTTCTACGACGCGCGCAAGGACATCACGATTCCGGTGGCGTTGACCGCCGCCGGCGGCGCACCCGCCCTCGGAGCCGCGCGTCCGGCCATCTCCGCATCGGGTCGCCACGTGGTCTACGACAGCGCCGACGGCGAGATCGTCGAGCCCGACCCGGTCTTCAGTTCCGAGGTGTTCCTCTTCGACGTCAAGCAGGGCAGCACCGAGCGCATCTCGGTCACCTCGGACGACGAGGCCGTCAGCGGTCACAGCACCAAGGCGGACGTGAACCGGAACGGCAGGCTCGTGGTGTTCCAGTCGAGTTCCAGCCAACTGGTTCCCGGGGACACCAACAACAAGACGGACATCTTCCTGCGCGACCGGAAGAAGGGCACGACCGTGCGCCTCAGTCTGGCCTCCGACGGCAGTCAGGCGGACGAGGACTGCGAGGACCCGTCGATCTCGGCCAACGGTCGCATCGTCGCGTTCACGACGGCGGCGGCCCTGGTGCCCGAGGACACCAACGGCTACGAGGACGTGTATGCCGTGCACCTCAAGCAGGGCACGATCGTGCGTGCCAGCGTGGCCACCGACGGCACGCAGGGCATGTCGGTGCCGGGTTCCGTGCTCCCGCCACGCAGCGGGCCGGACATCTCGATCTCGGCCAACGGTCGCTACCTGGCCTTCCGCACCGACGCGCTCAATCTCGAGAGCGAGTCCGGCTACACGGGCGCCGACGTCCTGCTGCGCGACCTCAAGCAGGGCACCACCGTGCTGGTCAGCAAGGGCCCCAGCGACGAGCCTCCGATCTTCGGTGGCCTGCTGCCCGCGATCTCCCCCGACGGTCGTTACGTCGCCTTCCGGAGCCAGTTCAACAGTCCGACCACGCAGATCTTCGTCCGCGACGTGAAGAAGGGCATCACCAACCGCGTGAACCGCGGCCCCGAGGGCGCGGACGCGAACGGGAACAGCACGTCGCCGTGCCTCTCCGCGCGCGGCAAGTGGGTGGCGTTCGCCTCCGAAGCCACGAACCTGCTGACCGGCGATGACACCAACAACTCCACGGACTGCTTCCTGCTGAGGCGTTGAGTCCCGGGCTGACGCCCTTTGCGGCGCCTGGCCGGGCCGGGCTGCCGACCGGGACTCCCGGCACGCGGTGGCGAATCCGACTTTGCTAGGCTCGGTGGCCCATGGGCGAGACTCCAGCGAAGACCGTGAGCGGGACGCCAGCCGGCAGGACACCGACCGTGCCGCGTTCGCTGCGGGTCATGTCGTTCCTGCTGTCCGTGCTGCTCATGTTCCTGTTCATCTGGTTGCTCGGGTTCGTCCTGGACGACATCGGTGACCTGCAGGGACCCGACTGGAACGCGGTGCTGGCCGAGCACGAGGATCCGGCGCTGCGGGCGCGCGCCCAGGAGCTGGCGTCGACCATCGCGGAGATCCAGTGGCGCGTCAGCCGGCAGGAGCAGCTGCAGCAGGAGCAGCGGCGCAGCATGGACAACGCGCGCGGCACCATGCAGCAGATGATGGAGTTGCAGCGCCTCTCGTTGGAGCAGGGCGCGCCGCCTTCCGAGGTCGAGAAGGACGCCCTGGCCCAGGCGCAGCAGCGCTTCCTCGACGCGCAGGAGAGCTACGAGACGGCCAACGCCGAGATCGCCGCCGCGAACGAGACGGTCTACCGGTTGAGCCAGGAACAGAAGGCCGTGGCCGACACGCTCGAGCAGCAGGAAGATCCGGCGCGTGACGACTTCAACGCGCAGTTGCGCGCGCACCGGCTGCAGGTGGCCAGTTGGAAGCTCGCCTTCATCGTGCCGCTGTTCCTGCTCGCGGCCTGGTTGTTCTCACGCCACCGCGGCAGCGCCTATCGCTCGATCCTCCTGGCCGCCCTGGCCGCGACCTTCTGGAAGGTGGGGGGGGTGATGTTCGATCACTTCCCCCGCGAGTACTTCAAGTACATCGCCATCGTGGCGGCGATCGTGATCGTGCTGGCGTTCCTGGTCTGGCTGCTGCGCAAGGCGGCGCGGCCGGGGCGCGACCTGCTGCTCACGCGTTACCGCGAGGCCTATCGCGGTCACGTGTGCCCCGTGTGCGCCTACCCCATCGCCCGGGGGCCGCTGCGTTTCGCGGTGTGGACGCGCAAGGGTCCGCGGTCCGGCGGCAACGGCAACGAGGTGCTGTCGGCCCAGGACGCGGCCGCCGATGCGCCCTACGCCTGCCCGTCGTGCGGCACGTCGTTGTTCTCGACCTGCGGCAACTGCAGCTCGCTGCGCCACACGCTGCTGCCCTACTGCGAACACTGCGGTGACGAGCGGGCCGAGGAGCCGATCGGCGCCGTGAGCTGATCGCTCGCGCCTGGATCCCGGCGCTGAGGCCAAGCGCCGGGGCGTCACGCCGGCGAGGAGCGTCAGCCGCTCTGGTGTCGACCCGGGCTGACGCGGACCGGGTCAGCCGTCGGTGACGTCATCCACCGGGTAGTGATCGGAGTCGGCGAAGGCGATCTGCCAACGCCCGTCGCGGCGTAGCCAGAGCATCGTCGAGGGGCCCCACATGCGCAGGGTGTTGCCGTCGGCGTCGGTCACCTCGTCGCGGAAGATCAGGGTGGTCAGCGCCGTGTCCGCGTCGAGCACGAACACGAGGATCTCGTCGAAGTGGGGCTCGAATGCGCGCAGGGTCGGCAGCGTGCTGCGGATCTGCTCGACGGTGGCGTCGTAGTCCACGTGCCGTCCGTCCTGGACCATGACGAAGTCGGGCGCGATGAAGGCCAGCACGGCGTCCGGATCCAGGCTGCGTTCGGCGGCCTCGACCGCCCGCAGCGTCACGCGCTCTTCGGCCTCGACCAGTCGCCGTGACACATCGGTGCGCGCCGTGCGCCGGGCCTGGACCGCATCGGCATGCGCGGCGTGCGGCCCGTGACAGGCGAGCGCCGCGACGACCGCCACGACCAGGAGCAGCAAGACAGGTCTCATGGATTCCCTCCTGGCGTGCGTGTCCGCGGCGCCGAGCCGCGAGGTTACCCCTGCGCTCGGGAGTGGGCCAACGTCGATTGCGCGGCGTGGCGCACCGAACGCGACAACCTGCGCAAGGAGAGCGTGCGCCGAGCCAGGTGTAGACGAGAGCACCCCGGCGATCGCTGACCGCCGGGGTGCTCGTACCTGCTTCGCTCACGGACCGGGCAAGGCGTCGACTCGCAGTCGTGCCCGACCCGACGGCGCGGCAGCTCAACGGGTGTAGTCGATCTCCATCATCAGGAACTCCGCCCCGTCCGGCCCGGTGTCGTACATCTTGAAGTTCGCTGCGTCCGGGCCGTGGCGCACGATGACGCTACGAGTCGGGCGTCCGTCGGGCGTGCGCATGTCCTTCATCACGCCGTTCAAGACGAGCGCGCCGTCGGTCCGCTTGGTGCCGCGGGAGAGGCTGTATCCCGTGGTCATGTTGTCGACCCAGATCGTCCAGTACTCGTTGGACAGGTTGTCGTAGCCCTGGATCAGCCGGCCTTCGAAGGGCATGCCCATGAAGTCGCAGCTGTAGTGCTCGAGGATGACGCGGCCGCCGAGAATGGCGCTGATGTCCGCCTGCCCCGGCGTGACCATCGGGGGCTGGCCCGGCTCCATGTACGACTTCATCGACGTGGTCCAGCTGCCGACCTGTTCGGCGAGCTCGGCGTGCGCTTCGCCGGGCGCGCCCAGCAGCAACATGGCTTCCATCTCGGCCTCGGGGTTCAGTGCCTCGGCGTGCGAACCGCCGCCGTTGGTCGAGGCGCAGGCGGCTCCGAACACGAGCAGGCAGCCGAGCAGTGCGGTCTTGATGATCATCTGTTCTCCAGTCGGTCTCAGGGGTGGCGGCATGGGATTCCAGGCCACGGCGGGTGGGGGCGGCGCTGAAGAGCCCGGTAGGCGGCTCGCCCCGTCTTCTTTCCGCGCCCAAGTTAGTCTCACGGCGTGCGCGCTGTCCATGCCCGGTGCATGGCGGACGGGAGCCTGCTGACACCACGGTGGCAGCAACCGGCAGGTGAATCGGTCCGGCATCGGCGCATTTGGCGGGCACTCAGCGGGCCGCGACGTCCACCGTCATGCCCGGCGCGGCCACCCGGACGGGCCAGTCGAACTTCGCGTGCACGGCCTCGGCGAACGCGGCGCTGGCCTCCGGCTCGCCGTGGTTGATCAGCACCTCGCCCGGCGGCGTCGCGGACTGTCCGAGCCAGGTGAGCAACTCGTCGCGGTCGGCGTGGGCCGACAGCACGTCGAGGCAGTCGACCTCGGCCCGGACCTGCACCTCTTCACCGTGGATCTTGACCACGCGCCGGCCGGCCACGAGGTCGGCGCCGCGGGTGCCCGGGGCCTGGTAGCCGGCGAACAGGATCGTGTTGCGCGGGGTCCGCCCCAGGGCCTTGATGTGGTGCAGCACCCGCCCCCCGGTGGCCATGCCGCTGGCAGAGATCAGCACCATGGGACGCGGGTTGTCGTCGAGCTGCTTCGACTCCTGCACCGTCCGGGTGATGCGCGTGTTCTCGAGGATCTCCTCGGCGAGGTTGGGGTCGATGCCGTCCTCTTCGCAGTGACGGCGCGCGATGCTCGTGGCCTTGGCTGCCATGGGGCTGTCGACCCACACCGGGATGCCGGGACTGCGGCCGTCCTTGCGCAGGCGGTGCAGGATGTACATCAGCATCTGCGCGCGC
>JAJDEQ010000129.1 GCA_029259695.1 Planctomycetota bacterium | reverse complement strand
GTTTCTAGGCGACAACGAATTCTTGACGGTTCTCGTCACCCCGAACAGCGAATGGATCCAAAGAACGATTGAACTGGAAGCCAGCTAACAAGCGCATGCAGCGGCCGCGGCTCCGCCGCGCCGCTGATGCGCAACAGCGTTGACGAAGGAACGCCGCTGCGCGGCGTCCGCTGGACCGCAACAGCGCTAGCGGGACTGGGTGCATTGGAAGGCGAGTCATGACGGACGCGATGGTCACAGGCCGAGCAGTCACGATTACCGCGATCTCAGCCGTGAACCTCATTGTGCTTCTTGCACTGGCACACGGCTCCGTCGAAGAGCCGTCGCGAAACAGCTCGATACTCCTCTCGCTCCTCCTCGTCATCGGATGCGCACACCTGTATCTCGGATCTACGCGTGCACGGTGGGTGATGGGGCTTGTGCTGCTAGCCTTCGGTGGTTGGGTTGCTCGTATGTCGTGGCAGGTGGCGTCCGGGTCAATTCCCTCTTCCACCTCAACGCTTGTCGATATCGCGTATGGATCACTTGCTCTTGTGTGTGTTGCTTCTGGCTGCAGCTTGTTGCTCGTGGCCCCGGTGGGCACGTTCCTGGACATCCAGCGAGGTCGCCAGTCTGAGACCTCGCGGCGAGTACTATGCGGTGCATGGGTTGTGTTCGCGGGGGTGGCCGTGTGGGTCACGGCATCCGACGTTGGGCGCTTGCTTGAAGACGGCTAACAGGGCGTCTCAGCTCGCGGCGCCAGGGCCCCGCGGCTGAGCCGATCCGTCAGGTACGAGGAAGCACGGTGCACGGAGTAGACGAGGGACTGGATCTCACGCCCTTCGCGGGCACAACGCTCGTCCAGATCTGCATCGGCATGCATGAGCTGACGTTCAACTTCAGCCACCCGGACGCTGACCACCGCGCCCCTGCTCCGGTTCGTCACGTACACTGGGTCAGCCGATCGAGAGCAGAGCATGAGCGATCAAGGTTACGCGTTCGACGAGAAGGTGCGAGGCGGTGCGCGCCCCGGGGCGTTGGTGGATGCGGCCCAGCGCAGTTCGAAGACGTGGTGCAGGTCACGGCTTCCCGGTCTGTCGGCCATGGCCACGTTGATTCCGTACGTCGGCGTGGTTTCCATCGCAGCGCTGTTCCTCTGGATCACGTGGCAGTTTCCGAACGAGGAGCGGTACGTCATGCGAGGTGTCGAGACGCTTGCGCAGGTGCTCATTGCGGCCAACGTGCTCTGGGCGGCGCTCATCCTCGTCGAGTTCGCAGCAGCGACACTGGGTTCGTTCAGGCGCCTGGGGCGCGAGGTGTTCGTCGTGCTGGCAGCACTCACTGTCGTTGGGCTGCTCCAGTGGCTGGCCCTCAACATGCAACAGGCCGCGCACTGGTGACGGGCTGGCTGACAACCGCTTGCCACGGATGAGGTGCTGCGGCCTGTTCTTCGGGTGGCTCCAAGGCCCTCTTCACTCGCTTCCCTACTCCGCAGTGTTCGACGTGGCCAGGTGGCTTCGCGTCCGCATGGCGGCAGCGGGTACTGCCTGAAAGGCCGCTGCGAGCCGGCGCGGGCGCTCGGGCACGCGACGTGGAGCGGTGGCGCCAGGCGCGGTTGCTCACTACGGTGGAGCGATCATGTCAGCAGATGCCGATTCTCCGAAGGCGCCCCACGACGACGATCCCTACCGGACCTACAAGTTTCGCGTGAAGTGGGATGGCAGGTACGTCGCGGGTGTGAGCAGGGTCAGCGGGTTGACCCGCACGACGGACGTGATCACGCACAGGCGCGGAGGCGATCCCAGCACTCCGCGCCGCGCCCCGGGCCAGTCATCGTATGAAGCGATCACGCTCGAGCGAGGTGTGACGCAGGATGCCGCGTTCGAGCGGTGGGCGAACAAGGTCTGGGACTATCACAACACCACGAGCGATGACCAGACCGACGGCGCGCGCAACCAGGACGTCTCGCTGAAGGAGTTCCGGAAGGACATCGTCATCGAACTGTACAACGAGGCGGGCCAGAAGCTCGGCGCCTACAAGGTCCACCGATGCTGGCCTTCGGAGTTCTTGGCCCTGCCGGAGCTGGACGCGGAGGCATCCCGCACAGCCATCCAGTCCCTGACGCTGGAGAACGAGGGGTGGGAACGCACATCGGCCGAGGGGCCCACCGAGCCGCCTCTCGGTTCCTGATGCGCATGCTCTGCCGAGCCGTGCGATGAGACTGAGCCATTCGATGAGTGGCGTGTCCGTGCATCTGCTCCTGTTCGGGATCTGCGCGTTGGCGATCACGCCCGGCTGCACCGCGCCGGAAGACCGTGCCGCGAACGACGCGAGCGTGATCGCGTTCGATGCGCTGGTCGCGGACGTCGAGCGGTTGGGCTGGTCCCGGGCGGGCCTGGCGGCGGCCCGGGAGCAAGCCATTGCGCTTGGTTCGGCGGCGGTCCTGATCGTGACGCAAGGGGAAGTCGTCCTGCGCCATGGCGATCTGGCACGGAACTACCGGGTCCACTCGATCCGCAAGAGCTTCCTGTCCGCGCTGTACGGCATCGCCATCGAGGACGGGCGCATCGATCCGACCCGCACCCTGGGAGAGCTGGGCATCGATGAGCAGACGCCGTTGACCGAGTCGGAGAAGCGCGCCACCATCGCGGATCTGCTCGCTTCGCGCTCAGGGGTCTACCTGCCTGCGGCCTCCGAGGTCGCGTCGATGCGATCCGGCCGACCCGAGCGTCACCAGTACGAACCCGGGTCGCACTGGTACTACAACAACTGGGACTTCAACGTGCTCGGCACGATCTACCGCCAGCAAACAGGCGAAGACATCTTCGAGGCCTTCGAACGGCAGATCGCCCTCCCGATCGGCATGCAGGACTACACGCTCGGCAACACGCGCTACCAGCTCGAGGACGTCTCCATTCACCCCTCCTACAAGTTCCGCATGTCGACGCGTGACCTCGCGCGCTTCGGAGTCCTGTTCCTCGACGGAGGTCGCTGGAACGGAACATCGATCGTGCCGGAGGAGTGGGTGTCGACGAGCACGCGATGCCACTCGATCACGGGGCGCAGCGGCACCAAGGGCGGTTTCGGATTGATGTGGTGGGTCGATGCCGATGCCGAGGGGAGACCCGTGCTCTCGGAGCCGCCGGCGGCGTACACCGCGAGTGGTTCGGGCGGTCATCGACTCACGGTCCTGCCAGGGATCGACACGGTGCTGGTGCTTCGAACCGACACCGACGATCCAGGCGCGGCCCGTATCGGAAGTTCGACCTACGACGACTTCGTGGAGAGCGTGCTGCGCGCGAGACTGCCGAGCAGCGGAGGACCGGCGCAGGCAAGACCGCCGAACGACCCATCGCACCACCGCTGAAGGCCCCACACCGCGACGCCGCCGGAGCACTGCATTGCGATACCGATCAGCCACGCGATCCGACCTGCCGACGCTCGTGCAGATGCTCGCGGACGACGCGCTCGGCGCCATCCGAGAGGACGCGAGCGACCCTCTTCCGCAGAGTTACCTCGACGCGTTCGCGGCCATCGAAGGCGATCCCACCAATGAGCTCCTCGTCGCCGAGCGCGACGGCGCGATCGCCGGCCTGCTGCAGCTCACGTTCATCCCGTCGCTGACCCATCGCGGCGGGCTGCGCGCGATGATCGAGGGCGTCAGGGTGCACTCACTTGAACGCGGCCAGGGTGTCGGGGCCGGGCTGGTGACGCACGCGATCGGACTCGCCCGCAGTCGCGCCTGTCACCTGGTCCAGCTCACGACCGACAAGCAGCGGCCCGATGCGCTCAGGTTCTACGAGGGGCTCGGCTTCCGAGCGAGTCACGAGGGACTCAAGCTCCCTCTGGAATCGTCGCCCACACGGGAGCGGAATCGTGCAGTCGATTGAACTCGTACGCGACAACCTGAAGCACAGCCGGGACCGGGTGCTCGCCCGCGTCGAGGAGATGCGCGAGCACGCCGTGGTCTTCCCCACTCCGCACGGCGGCGCCCACACGCTCTGGGTGCTCGGGCACCTGGCCTACATCGAGGCGCTCGTCATCCGCGGGTTCATGCTCGGCGAACCGAACCCGCTGGCCGAGTGGGAGAAACCGTTCGACGGTGACGGCACGAGTGACGACCCGTCCCTCTACCCCCCGTTCGACGAGGTTCTCGCCAAGTGCCGCGAGATGCGCGAGTGGACCCTCGCGCACCTCGACTCGCTCTCCGAGGACGACCTCGACCGACTGAGCGCGAACGCACCCGAGGGTTTCGAGGACACGTTCGGCACCTACCGCCTCTGTCTTCAGTTCGTCGCCGACCACTGGTACATGCACCGCGGTCAACTGGCCGACGCGCGCCGGGCCGCGAGGCTGGAGCGGATGTGGTTGTGACCTCCTCGCAAGCGCCCAAGAAGCGAAGAACAACCGCGATTAGGATGACCTGCTCCAACATCGGCTGAACCGCTCCTCGTTCAGTCGAACAGCGAGTCCCACCATGCGAACCATCACACTCCTCGCCGCGCTCCTCGCATTCGCGTGCGGAGTGTCCTTCGACGTGCAGCAACATCACCGGGACGAGTGGCAACGCTTCAACGAAGCGGCGGGGTCCTTCAGCGCGGTGGACGGGATCGATCGCGGCGAGGCGGAGCTTCTCGGAGGCGCCTACTTTCTTCGGAAGTTCGGTGCGTGCGGCGTTCCGGGAGACGCGCGAGACGCCGGCACGGAGTGGCGGATGCGCCCCTTGGTCGGTGTCGGGGCGGTGCCCGCGGACGACGAGATCCGGGTCGACAAACGAACCGGTGCCGTGTCGTACGCCTCCGATCCACCAGTCAGCGCGGAAGCGCTGCTCGAAGGTGAGAGGAAACGGCTGCAGGAGGAGCTCCGCGACCCTGCCGGCAGATCTGCGGCGGAGAACACATGAGCCGGGTCTTCATCAGCGACAGTTCCGGGAGCACAGCGGAATGAGCCGGGCACAGTTCAAGGAAGTCCATCCGATCCTGCCGGTCACCGACCTGGAGGCGGCCGTTCGCTACTACACCGAGCGGTTGGGATTCGAGCTGGCGTTCCGGGATCCGAGCGCGCCTGACGCGTATGTCGGCGTACGGCGCGGCGGCGTCGAGCTGCACCTCCAGCTCCAGCGCGAAGCGGACATGCCCAACCCGGGGACGTTGATGCTGCGCTTCATCGTCGACGACCCGGACGCGCTGCACGCCGAGTACGAGGCGAATGGTGTTCTGCGCGATGGCGAGGGGACTGCCGTCGAAGACAAACCCTGGGGCACCCGGGAGTTCGCGTTCATCGATCTGAACAAGCACGGCCTCACGTTCTATCGCGATCTGTGATCTGCTGGTGTCCGGTGAAGCGGCCCGGCGCGCCGGGTAGGATCACCGCTGTTCATTCGAGGGAGAAACCCGATGGCGCGCGTGTTCATCAGCCACAGCATGGG
>JAJDEQ010000128.1 GCA_029259695.1 Planctomycetota bacterium | reverse complement strand
CGTGCTCGATCTGGTCGAGGCTGTAGCGCTTGCCGTTCACCGTCCAGCGTTCGGCTTTCCAGCGCTTGCTGCCGGAGATGTCCTTGATCGACTCGATACCCGGCAGGTTGTCGAGGATCAGGCGCAGGGTGAAGGCGTTGTACGCGTTGATCCAGAAGGCGAAGCCGGCTTCGCGGGAGAGGCCGGCTGGGTCGATGCGGCCGAGTGCGGCGACGTAGGCATCCAGCGCGCTCGTGTCGGCGTGCAGTGCCGCGTAGTCCACCAGGCCGCCGCGCACGTGCTGGCGCAACAGGTCGTCGAACGGGGCGTGCAGGCCGGGCTCGACGGTGTCGTCGCGCTGGGCTGCGGGAGCCTCGTCGGCAACCGCTTGTGCGCCGACCGGAAGGGCTGTCGCGAGCGGGGTGACCGGGGCCTGCGGGTCGTTGGTCGCGCCCGGAGTGGCGGGCGCGCAGGCGAGGACCGAGGTCATGCCGGCGGTGAGGATCAGGCTCAACATGGCGCGTGCTCCGGGGATCGTGCCCAGGGGGGAGGGAGGATGGGGACGGCGGGCCGAGTCCGGCGTGGCGACCGGCGTGCGCGTTCGATGATCGGGTCGTGGTGCGGGTGACATGACGCTCCCGTGGGTGCTGGCACTCCAATGATCGGCGACGGGGCGGGCATTGCCCCGATTGACGGAATCACGGCTCGAAGCGGTAGATCGCCACTCTCCGGTCACCCAGCATGGTCGGTGCGAGGACCGGCCGGAAGTCGGGCAACTCGTCGATCTGCTCGAACGCCGCCGGCCACCAGGGCTTGCCGGGCGCGGCCTGGAGCAGCACGTGGTCGACGCCGAAGCGCCGCGCCACGTCCCTGATGGCGTCGATGTCGCCATACGGGATCTGCACGCAGCGCAGGCCGGTGTGGGCGTGCAGGGCGTGGACGTTGCGCGCCATGACGACCCCATCGTGCAGTCCGCGCGGCTGCAGCACGTACTGGTCGAGCGCTTCGAACTCGCGCCCGAGCCGGGTGATGTCGCCGCCCTTGCCGGCCAGGGTGTCACGGGCGAACAGGAACTGGCCCACGCCGATCCAGCCCAGTACGGCGATGCAGGTGACCGTGCTGGCGGTGGTGCGCCGGCGCGCGTGCAGCCAGGGAGGCGAAGCCCAGCCGCTGACGCGACGCAGTGCATCGGCGGCACACAGGATCAAGAACGGGTAGAGGCTGTACACGCCGGTGCGAAACGACTCGGGTCCGACGGCGGTGAACAACAACGAGTAGAAGGCCCACAAGGCCGCTGCGTGGGCCCACACGAAGACGAAGCGGCGGCGCAGGGTGAAGGCCGCGCCCAGCCAGCTCAGGGCCATCAGCGCCACGACGCTGGGTTCATCCCAGGCCTGCCGGCGTCGAGTGGCGCCCGACGTCATGCCCGTGGCCAGCGTCACGAGGTTGCGGCGACCGACCTCCAGCTTGGCCTGCAGGATCGGTTCCCAACCCTCCGACAGGTAGCTCTCCAGGCTGACCGCGCCCGGCGGCGAATACCACTCGGGATAGGTGCGCATGAGCGCCGCCTTGAGCGGGCCGCGGGGCATGATCGCGCCGTGGACCTCGAGGTTGTGCAACCACCAGGGAGCCATCAGCACGGCGTAGGCGGCCAGGGTCCCCACGATCGCGCGCAGGCGGGGTCGCCGGCCGGCCACCAGCAACGCGATGGTCAGCGTGACGAACAGGAGTACGCCGTCACTGCGCGCGAGTTGCGTGAGCGCGATGGCGCCGCCGCACGCCGGCAGCCAGCGATCGCTGCGCACCGCGCGCACCACGAGCCACAGTGTCCACGTGGACAGCAACAGGTAGGGGCCGTGGGAGAGCGGCGCGCAGGGCTGGTCCATGAACAGGTGGAAGCTGGTCGCGGCCAGGGCGCCGAGCAGGCCGGTGGACGTGCGGCCGAACAGATCGCGCCCCAGCAGGTAGACCGCCCAGGGCACGAGCGAGGTCAGCACGATCATGCTGGACTGGGCAGCGGCGTAGCCCACGTCGCCCAGCTTCATGCCCAGTGCGCAGAGCAGCGACGGCAGCGGCATCCACCACACGTTGCTCGGTGTGGGCATGCCCTGGGGGTCGGACAGGAAGTTCCAGACGTAGTCGATCTGGAAGCCGGTGCCGAGCGCCAGGTTGCGCGCCACGGTGTAGTAGTTGGCCACGTCGCCGTAGCCCACGAAGGTGCGCGGCTGGTTGACGAACCACTTGATCACGAACGTGCCCACGCAGCACAAGGCGACGAGTGTGGCGACCGTCGCGCGGCGGGGGTTGGAGGCGGGCGCCGAGCCGTCGTCCGGCGCGGACGGATCGTCGAGCCGCGCGTCTCGTTCGGCGCTCAAGCGCCCGGCTCGTCACCGGCGCGCCGCGCGAGTGTGTCCCGGATCGACAACACGGCGACACACGCGAAGCCCACCGCGTAGAGGGCGAGGAAGGGGCCGATCAGGTACTTGTCCCGTTCGAGGTACAGGGCCAGGCCCCAGCCGGCGTACAGCGCGAGTGACGCCTCGAGCACGAACAGGCTGTCGACCGGCAGGCGGTAGCCGCCGCCGGAGGACCCCGAACGCTGCGTCACGACGTTGCGCTTGGGCGTGCGCACGAAGCCGCTCGGCACGCCCAGCAGCGCCTCGGCCACGGCCCGCGTGTTGGACACGGCGATGCCCGTGCCGATCAGCATGAGCAGCGGCAGGGTCAGCAGCGTCCGTCGCCAGTTGGTGCGCAACACGCGCTGCGACGAGATGTAGAGCGTCGAGGGTCCACAGGTGCCCAGGGCCAGCATGAGCGCCATGATGGCAAACGCCGAGGCGCCGAAGGCACCCTGCCAGAGCCACAGCACCGGCACCGCCAGCAGCGCCACGGCGAGCATCAGCGGGTGCACCAGGTAGTGCGTCAGGTGCACGCAGGCCTGGAACTTGTCGACCAGTGGCAGCTTCGTGCGCAGCACCCGGGGCAGGAGCTTGCGCGCGGTCTGGATCGAGCCCTTGGCCCAGCGGCGCTGCTGGCTCTTGAAGGCCGTGATGTCGGTGGGGATCTCGGCCGGGACCTCGACGTCGGGCAGGTACTCGATGCTCCAGCCGGCGAGCTGGGCGCGATAGGACAGGTCGAGGTCCTCGGTGAGCGTGTCGGCCTGCCAGCCGCCGGCCGCCTCGATCGCCTTGCGCCGCCAGATGCCCGCGGTGCCGTTGAAGTTGAGCAGGTAGCCGGCCCAGCAACGGCCCGGCTGTTCGATGCCGAAGTGTCCGTCGATGGCCAGGGCCTGCACGCGCGTCAGCCAGGAGTACTCGCGATTGACGTGTCCCCAGCGAGCCTGGACCAGACCGATGCCGTGATGCTCGCGGCCGCGCCGTGGCGCCTGCCGACGGAGCGCCTGCGGGGGATCGAAGAACGGCAGGGTCGCGGTCAGGAAGTCGGGTGGGGGGATGAAGTCGGCGTCGAAGATGGCGATGAACTCGCCGCGCGCGTCGAGCATGCCGTCCCGCAGTGCGCCGGCCTTGTAGCCGTCTCGTCGCGTTCGCCGGATGTGCTCGATGTCGACGCCGTCCGAGCGCAGACGGGTGACGCACTCGGCCACGCGCGCCGTGGTGTCGTCGGTGGAGTCGTCGAGCACCTGGATCTGCAATCGGTCGCGCGGATAGTCCATGGCGGCGACGGCCTCGAGCAGCCGCCGGGCGACGTAGCGCTCGTTGTAGAGCGGCAACTGGACGGTGACCGCCGGTACGCTCGGGTTGCGTGCATGGGCGGCGCGCACCGCCGCGCGTCGCTCGCGCTCGCGATCCTGGTGCTCGAAGAACTTCCGGCACAGCACGTAGCAGTTGATGCCGTAGACGAAGAGTCCGGTCACGGCACACCAGTACGTGACGAGCAGCGCGGTGGTCACGTCGAGGGTCTCGCGTGCGGTGTTCCGGAGGGTCCGTCCGGTGCGGCGGCATCGCGGCTGATCCCGGGCGCGTTGCGACGCAGGCAGACGACGATCAACCAGACGAGCAGCGGAGCGTAGATCACGAGCTTGAGCAGGTGCCACTCCACCCAACGCCCGGTCGCCTGGATCTCCAGGTGGGGCAGGTAGCTCAGCACCATCGTCCCGCTGAGGGCGATCCAGCCCGGCCAGGGCACGACGCACAGGAGCGGCAACAGCGCGAGCAGGTACCACGGATGGACCGTGGGCAGGACGAGCAACAGGCCCGCCAGCAGGATCGCCGCGCGGTGCAGCCGGTCGGGCGGGGCGCGTCGGACGACCCACACGGCGAGCGTGATCCAGAGCGCGGCCATGAGCGCGCGCGCCGGGCCGGGTCCGGCGACGGCCGAGGCCAGCGCGTGGAGCGAGTCGTTGTAGTGCAGCTCACCACCGAAGTCCCGCAGCGAGGCCACGAGCCGGGGCCCCGCGTCCAGGAAGGGGAGCACGGCCAGGGCGCACACGGCGAGCGCCGCGGTGCGCTTCCAGGCGGCACCCGGTGCGCGGGCGCCTTGGCGCACGAGCAACGCCGGGGCTGCCGCCAGCGCGAAGCCCTTGCTCAGCACCGCCGCGCCGAGGGCGAGCGCGCTGCCGAACACGTGCCCGCGATCGGCGAGCACCAGGGCGCCCAGCAGCAGGGCTCCGGCGATGGGCTCGTGGTGGCCTTCGAGCGCGACGGCGAGGATCGCGAGGGGATTCCACGCGTACACGATGATCCGCGCGGGGGGGAGTCTGCGCCGGGCCAGGAGCGGCAGCAGCAGCAGCACGAGCACGAGTTCGGCCACCAGGAACGACGCCTTCATCGCCGTGGCCCCGCCGTCCGCCGCGGTCACGCCGCGATGCCAGAGCATCGTCCACGGCGGGTAGATCGCGCTCCAGCCGGGGTGGTTGATCGCGGGGTGGTCGGGGTCTCCCGCGGCGAACTCGGCCAGCTCCGGTGCGCTCGGTGCGAGCGCGTACGGATTGAAGCCCGCGTTCTGGATGCGCCCCTCCCAGAGGTAGCGGTGCATGTCGTCCGAAGCCGGTGACGGCAGGACCAGCAGGCGGGCGGCGACGGCCACGACGGCGATCCAACCCAGCGGCCAGGGTCGCCCGCGCAGGACCGAACGAGTGGCCCAGGCGTAGGCGCCGAAGGCCGTGGCGTAGAGCGACACGAGCGCGATCGGGTGTTCGACGACCGGGCCCAGGCGCGCCACCCCGGCCCACGCGGCGACGACCACCGCGCCAAGGGTCCACGGCGCCGCACGCCCGAGGGCCGAGCGCGACCGGGCCCGCTTGCCTGGCGACGGCGGGTCGACGATGGTAGCGCGGCTGTTCCGGCGGCTCGCGCCGTCAACCGTTTCGGGTCGCAAGGGCTCCGACATCAGGAGGAGATATTGGTGAGCGAGCTCGTTCTGTTCCACAAAGAAGCCGGGCTGGGTTGGGTCACGCTCAACCGACCGGAGGTCATGAACGCCCTGTCCTACGACACCCTGGGGCGCCTGGGCGAGCTGTGCGAGCAGATCGCGGCGGATCGGGAGGTGCGCGTGGTGCTCTTCGGCGGCTCGGGGCCCAAGGCCTTCTGCGCCGGCGCCGACCTGAAGGAACGGGTCAACTTCACCGAGGAGCAGACGCTCGCCTTCGTCAGGCGCATCGGCGACACCTTCGCGTCGATCGCCGCCCTGCCCCAGCCGACCATCGCCGTGCTCAACGGCGTGGCCTACGGCGGCGGCCTGGAGCTGGCGTTGGCCTGCGACCTGCGTGTGGCCGCCACGGGCGCGAAGCTGGGATTGACCGAGACCTCGCTGGCGATCATCCCCGGCGCCGGCGGCACGCAGCGCCTGCCCGCCGTGGTGGGGGTGGCTCGGGCCAAGGAGCTGATCTTCGCCTCGCGCCGGGTGGGGGCGGCTGAGGCCCTGGCCATGGGCCTGGTCAACGCGACGGCGGATGCCGACGGGCTCGAGCAGTGCGCGCGCGAACTGGCCGCGTCGATTGCCGCCAACGGCCCGTTGGCGGTGGCCGCCGCCAAGGAGGCCATCGATCTGGTGGCCTCGGGAGCGGATCTCCCGGAGCGGCTCGAACAGGAGCGCCGGCTCTACCTCGAGCGCGTGCTGCCCTCGAAGGACCGGCTCGAGGCCCTGGCCGCCTTCCGCGACAAGCGCAAGCCGGACTATCGCGGGGAGTAGTCGCTGCGCGCCGTGGACGGCGCCGGCGTCGGGGGCGGGTGCACCCGGTCACGGCGGTCCGACGTGGGACCGTCGGGGGTCAGTTGATCGGCTTGCCCGACTTGATCGCACCCATGCGCGCCTCGGTGCCGTCGCCGCGCAGCAAGACGCCCGTGGCCTTGTGGACCCGCAGCGCATCGCCGTCATCGAGCTTGCCGTTGACGGTGAGCACGACCGAGGCGGTGCCCACGTCGGTGGCGAGGGCGTCGATCGCCTCACCGTGGATGGTGCGCCGGTTGGAGAACGGTTCGTTGGCGCGGAAGCCCCGCAGCACGAGCCAGTCGCCGAAGAAGGGCGCGAAGATCGAGTCGCCCTCGTCGAAGGCGAGCATCAGCGCGTTTCCACCCGGGCTGACCGAGAGGATCGCGTCGGACTTGCGCTTGCCCGGTTTCTCGCCGTCGACCGCCACGCGTCCCGCGATCTTGATCGGCAACCTGTAGGGGACGTAGCGCAGCCCGCCCGAGGCCGGGATGCCCAGGGGGACCTCGCGCACGATCTGGCCGTTGTCTTCGACGATCAGCACGCTGGCCAGGTTGTTGAAGGTGATCAGGCAGTGCAGGCGATCGTCCGGGCCGAGGGTGATCGCGCTCAGGCTCGCGCCGCTGAGCACGGACTGATACAGGAACTCCCCGTCCGCATCGAAGTGGAACACGCTCGAGTCGGCGGTCGAGGCCACGAACAGGCTGCCGTCGCCATCGAACAACAGGTCCACGGCCTCCGTCAGTCCCGGCGTACTCAGACTGCTGATCTGCTCGCCGCTGGGGTCCAGTTCCACGATCACGCCCATGGCGGTGATCACGAAGATGTGCCCGCTGGGCCCGACGGTGAGCCCGGTCGGTTGGTCGAGGCCAGCGCCGAAGCTGCGCAGCAGCGTGCCGAAGCGATCGTACTCCAGCAGTTCGCCGTCGTTCTTGGCAGACACGTACAGGGTGCCCATGGGGCCGAAGGCCAGGCCCGAGAAGCCCGCGCCGTCCTTGCCGAAGATGCGCATGCGCGAGCCGAAGTGATCCACGACGTAGACCCGGTCGTCGCTCACGGAGGCGACGTAGAGCAGCCCGTCGGGTCCGAGTTCGATGGCGGCGGGTTGTCCCAGCCCGTCCAGCGCGGCGACGTGTGCGCCGACGTCGTTGTACATGCGCACGGACGCGGAGGACGGCGCGCACACGAGCAGGTTGTTGCCTGGGAACCCGTCGGCGGCCAGGGGTGGCGCCAGCAGGGCAAGCAGGAGGACGGCCGGGAGGTGCTTCATGGGGCCTTTCCTGGGCGAGCGGGTCGGGGTCGGTCGCCGGCAGAGAATCACCGGCACTCGGATTCATCGGCACTCGCGAGACGCATCATAAGCGCCCGGGAGGACAGGCTCAGCGGGATTCCTGGCCCCGCCGCGGGCCCTGCTCTCGCGCATTCGCGTGCTCGGTGGCGGGGGGGCGCCTGGCTACCATGGCGCGGTGCCCGCCCGTCGTCGTCGCCCCCGTCGCAGCCGCCTGCTGCTGCTTGCCCTCGTCCTGGTGGCGGGCCTGGCAGCACTCGAGGGGGGGGTGCGCGCCAGGCAGTGGCTGAGGTACGGCACAGCAGCGGGTTCGCTGTACGCGTTCGAGATCCACCCCGAGAGCGGGTTGAGGGTCCCCGCCCCCGGCGTGAGCGAGGGTCGGGAGGTTCGGATCGAGGTGAACTCCCGGGGCTTTCGCAGCCCCGAACTCGCGGATCCCAAGCCGCCGGGGACGGTGCGCCTGGCCTTCCTCGGGGGGTCGACCACGTTCTGCGCCGAGGCCAGCGACAACGAGAGCGCCTGGCCGCACCTGGTCTGGGCGGCCCTGGCCCAGCGCTTTCCCGGCGCCTCGCTGGACTACCTCAACGCCGCCGCGGGGGGGCTGGCGGCGAACCACTCGCTGACCAACTGGCGCCATCGGGTGGCACCGACCGAGCCGGATGTGGTCGTGATCTACCACGCCACCAACGACCTGGCGCTCGGGTCGCGCGAACTCGCGCGCGAGGCCGGGCTGGTAGACGCGCAGGCGGACGAGAGCTGGCTGGCCCGGGTGTCCCTGGCCTGGAACCTGATCGAGAAGAACCTGCGGGCGCGCTTCGCGAGCGGTGGTGCGGACCGCGGTCCGCTCGACCCGGACCCGGCGCCGCACGCCGAACGGTTCCGGCGCGTGCTCACCGAACTGGTCGATGCCTGCGCCGAGTCCGGCACGCTGGTGGTGCTGGTGACGTTCGCCCACAAGGCCCGTCGCGATCAGGAACCCGAGGTCCAGCGCGCCAACTGTGCCTCGTCATTCTTCTACATGCCCTACATGAGCGTGGAAGGGGTGCTGGCCGGCATCGAGGCCTACAACGACGTGATCCGCGATGTGGCTCGCGCCTCGGACAGCCTGCTGGTGGAGGGCGCCGTCACGATTCCGGGGGACGCACAGCACTTCGCGGACTCCGTCCACTTCCTCGATGCCGGGTGTGCACTCCAGGCTCGACGCGTCGTGGACGCCCTGGAGGCGTGGCCCGCGTTCCTGGCGCGGGTCGACGATTGAAACGGGCGGCTCGTCGATCGCAGCAAGCTGTCCGTGGTGGCGTCGCTCCGAGCCGCAGAGGGGTGCCGCGTGAGTTCCCGCTCCAGCGCGTCGGCGGCGACGCGGACCAAGGTGACGTCCCCTGATCGAGCCCGCTCCCGCCGCCGACCGCCGTCCGAGCGACTCCGACTGGACCACGGCAGGCCCGCCCCAGGCCGGTGAGCACCCGGCGCTCGGCGTCCGACCGGCAAGCGACGCCGAGCGCATGCTGGGCATGCTGAGCCACCTGTTGGCCTTGATCGGCATCGTCGTGCCGGTGCCCTTCGCCGAGATCGTCGGGCCCGCCGTGTTGTACGCCGTGAAGCGGGAGGAGATGCCCTACGTGCGCGAGCAGGGGCGCGAGTCGATCAACTTCCAGATCACGATCGCGATCCTCTACCTGGTCGCGATCCCGCTCACGCTGCCGATCTTCCTGTTCGTCGGCGTGGCGTTCCTGCTGGCGCTCAAGCTGCTGAACCTGGTCCTGATCATCGTGGCGACGGCCAAGACCAGCACAGGCGAGCCGTTCCGGTACCCCTTCTCGCTCAAGTTCGTCGGCTGACGGG
>JAJDEQ010000127.1 GCA_029259695.1 Planctomycetota bacterium | reverse complement strand
GTCGCCGTCGCCGTCGAGGCTCGCGAACATGGCGTCGAAGTCGTCGCGATCGAGCCGGGTGTCGTGATTGGCGTCGAGGCGCGCGGAGAACGTGACGAGCAGCGTGGACGCGCCGATCGCACTGGGGTCGTCGCTGGCGGGCATCTCGGCCCGCGTGATCCAACCCATCAGGGTGTCGGTGGGGACGTCCTTCCCGGCGCCGGCTCCCTCGACAGCGGCGCGCCATTCGTCGGCGGAGACCCGGTCGTCTCCGTCGCTGTCGGCGCCGAAGGCCACAACGCCGGCGAGGGGATTCCAGCCGCTCCCGTTCCGGTCGCCTTGCGCCGGTCGTCCGCCCGAACCGAAGGACATCAGCGTCGTGCCGAGCTCACCACGCTCGAGGCTGCCGCTGCTGTCGGCGTCGATCGCGCTGAGGGTCGCCTGAACGTCCGCCCCCGTGAAGCGACCGTCGCGATCCGTGTCGAGCATGGGCCGCACGGCGTGGGCGGCGATCGCCGTGCGATCGAACGTGCCGTCCCGGGCGAACTCGTCGACCAGGGCGCGCCATTCGTCAGCCGTCACGTCCCCATCACCGTCGCGGTCGGCGCTGCGGAGCAGGGTCGCATCGGCGGCGAACAAGCTGAGCGCCGAACTCTGCGCAACGGCCGTGGGAGCGAGGAAGGGGAGCGCGAGGAGCAGGCGGGGGAGCGACAACGACATCGACATCGGCGGCGGGACTCCGAGTGGATCGGTGGGGCGGTAGGACGGTGGATCGGTGAGGCGGTGAGGAAGGCGGCGAGGCCGTGGAGCCGGTGGGATCGCGGACGGTGCACGACGCGGAAGGCGCCGAACCGGGATCCCGGCGCGGTGGCTGCCCCCGGGAAGACGTGACCCGCGAACGGGGACCTTGGTGAAAGGGCGCCCAGTCTAGCCGGGCGGGTCGTTTCGCGCCCGGTCGGGGGTGCTGACCGGGCATGACCGCACCCCCAACGGCACCCGGGCCCGGACCGGACGCGTGGGTCGGGTCGCGCCCCGGTAGACTGCCTGCGGGAGGACTACGGTATGACTCACAGTTCCCATCCGACTCGTCAGCGTGCGTTCGGCCCGACCGGGCTGGCTCGTCCCGCCGCCCTGCTGCCGCTGCTCTGCGCGCTGGGGTTGGCGCTCGGCTGCGTCGGATCCGGCGGCGGTGGCCGCAGCGTCCCGTCCCGATCCGGCGCCGAGGATCCCTTCGAGCAGACGCGCCGGCAGATCGAGGACGCGCACGCGCTGGGCTTGCCCGCCGGCAACTATCGCGTCGACGTGGAGCGTGCCTGGCTGGGCGAACAGGAGCTGTGGGCCATCGGCGCGATGTTCGGCTACACCGACGAGAACATCGATGTGGAGCTGGGCGAGCCGGCCGTCGACCCGGGCTTTCGCGTCGGCGTGGCCAAGGACGGCTTCCGCGGCGAGCTGAGCGCGATCTACGAGCAGACCCGCACCGCCGATCGCAGCAACACCTTCCTCGTCACCGTGCCCGACAGTCCGGCGTCGCTGTTCGTGGGCACGCGCCGCTTCCTGGTGCCGGTGACCGTGATCGTGCCGCCCTTCGGTGCCTACACCGGCGGGCTGATCCTGCCCGAAGGCCAGGACATCGGCACGTCGCTGGAGGTCGTGGTGAGCCCCGCGGGGGAGGGCCTGGTGCGCGTCTCGATCATCCCGTCCTTCTCGGGGCTCGGCGACGACCGCCACGCGATCCGCCTGACCGAGATGTCGACCACGGTGATCACACCGCTCGGCCGACCGCTCGTGATCGGCAGCCACGATCGCCGTGTGGACGACGTGGCCACCACGCTGCTCTCGCGCCGTTCGCTGCAGGGTGAAGAGCAGGGTGTGATCGTGCTCACGGTGACGGCCGGCGGCTAGAAGCGTGTGGTGCTGAGTCGGGGTCGTGGGCGAGGCCGCCGCGACGGTCGGCGGTGTGCGGATGGCGCGCGTCGGTGAGCGCGCGGCGTGCTCAGTCGAAGACGGCGGCGAGTTCGTCGGTGCCCAGGCCGTCGACGGCCACGCGCAGATCGTGATAGGCGACAGCTGTCACCACCGAACCGAGCGAGCCGAGGGCGACCTGCACCGTGGTGTCCACCAGGAGCTCCAGGGCATCCGGCAACAGCGTCGTCAGCGCACCGCTCACACCGCCGATGACGAGGTTGACCATCAGCACGAGCAGCAACAGCAGCAGCACGCTCCAGCGATAGCCCCGCGTGAGTTCGAAACTGCGGCCGAGGGCGT
Source organism: Planctomycetota bacterium (assembly GCA_029259695.1). Lineage (GTDB taxonomy): Bacteria > Planctomycetota > B15-G4 > B15-G4 > B15-G4 > OFTM49. Next base: position 13,752 of record JAJDEQ010000127.1, on the reverse strand, counting down.
TGAGCGGGCCGGGGCGTTCGACCACCGCCGCCGGTAGAGCGACGAACAGGACGACCAGGACCCAGATCGCCGACGCGATCATGCCGGTGTAGACCAGGGCCACGCCGAGTCGTTGCGCCGCGAGCCCCACGATGACGCCGGGAATCGCCGCGCCGATGACGGCCATCAGCACGGCCATCCCGCAAGCGAGCGTGACCAGGATGGCGATGGGCAGCACGGAAAGCCCCTTGCGCAGGCAACGTCCGATGTCGAGTGCACCGCCCCGCAGCGCCGTGAACACCGCGAACACCAGCGTGGCGGTCACGACCAGGTTGAGCAGGCCGGACGCCAGCAGCGAGCCGGACACCAGGGCCCAGTCCACGCTCGTGCCGTCGCCGCCGAAGCTCCCCGGATCCGTCTTCGAGGGGCCCATGGTGAGCCAGGCGAGCGTGGCGATGTAGGGCAGGTAGACCAGCAGCGCGAGGGGCACGAACACCTGCACGTTGCCGATCCAGAGATTCACTGCCGTGGTGAAGACCGCCCCGGGCCGGAAGGTCGTGCGGTCGCCTCGCCGTGGGCTGTTTCCGGCCATGGTTCGTTCCCCCTCCGTGCCCCGGTTCCCGGATCAAGCGCTGTCCAGCATGGGCGTGCGGCCCCAGCGGTCAAGGGGCAGGCAGGTCGAGCGCAGGAGCGTAGGGGCGGGTTCTCGCGGCCGCCGGTCGCACGTCGGGCCCACCCGCCCAGGCTGGGGTAGGCTTGGGCATGGCCCTGCGTCTGCCCACGTCCCCGTCCCCGCTGTTCCCGTGCGCGCTCGTGCTCGTCGTGCTCGGGTTGACGCTGGCGGCGCCGGACCCGCGCCGCAGCGCAGAGTTCGTGGGACCCGAACGGGCCCGGGCCGAGGCGGATCGCGACGACCTGCTCACCGAGCTGCGTTCGTCGAGTGCGTGGCGGCGGCGTCGCGCGGTGGAGCGCTTCGCGAACGACGAACGCTTCCTCGTGGTGCAGGCCTACGCCGAGGCGACCCACGACGATGACCTCGAGATCCGCCTGGCGGCCATCGACGCGCTCGGCCGCAATCAGAATCCGCAAGCGCTGCGCGAGCTGCTCCAGACGTACACCAACCGGCGTCGCAACCGGCGCAACGACGACGTGATCCCCGACCTCTTCCGCGCCATCGGACGTCACGGTGACCCGCTGGCGATCCAGCGCCTCGTCGCGCACGGTTGGGAGCACCTGGCGTACGACAGCGCGCGGGCTCGCTTGTTCGCCCTGGGCGCCATGCGTTCGCGCCGTGCGGTGCAGGCCGTGCTGCAACTCTGGCAACAGGGCAACCCCGATCCGTTCCGGGGCGACTCCCGCGACGGAGAGCTCGCGGCCGACTACCGCGTGGCGTTGGTGGTGCTCACCGGCCTGGATCTGGGCACCGATCGCGACGCCTGGCTCGACTGGTGGAAGCTCGACGGCGACCTGTACCGGCTGAGCGCCGAACTGCCGCCGCTGCCGGTCGACGTGGCCCGGGTGTGGGAGGCGTACTGGCGCTGAGGCGTGCCGCCCTCGGCTCGCACGAGCGGCCTGCACTCAGCGCTTGCGCTTGCCCTTGGCGGCCTTGCCGCCCTTGTCCGCCGCCGCACCCTTCGCAAACACGTCCTCGGGCGAGAGGATGATCGTCTGCACCCCGCGCCGTCGGGCGAGTTCGATCATGTCCTCGGTGCCGCCGGGGCCGTCGCCCTGCTGCCCGTTCCAGAAGGCGATCAGGGTGATCAACGCCGTGGGGCCGGCGGCGAGGGCGTTGTGCAGGGTCCACAGGTTGTTGCGCCCCCAGACGGTGTAGGGCTTGTCCTGCTTGCCGTCCTTGCGCGTGTTCTTGTCGGCCAGCCAGGACGGGAGCTGCCTTGATTCGCCGAGGGTGCGCACCCGTTCGGCGGGTGTGTCCTGCAGCAGTTGGCGGAAGCCGTCGACCCAGTACTCGCCGCCCGGTTGCACGGACGCCTTCATGTACTCGTGGGTGGGGATCGCCAGCAGCAGCGTGGTCTCGATGCCGAGTTCGCGGCAGACCTGGTGGAAGAGGATGTCGCCGCCGCTGGCGACACCGGCGACGCCGGTCACGCCCGTCACGTCGTCGATGTGCAGCTCGCGGGCCTTGGCGCGCAGCCGTTCCACCGTGCGTCTGATCTCGGCGCGCACGAGCTCGATCTCGCGCTCGTTGTTGGGGAACCGCGGCGTCTCGCGATCCGGGTCGTCGACACGGTGCCCGGTGAACACGAGCACGAGGCGATCGTAGGCGCTGCCGCCCTCCGTCCGCGCCGTGTCGGCGCGCGTCTTGCGGGCGCTCTTCTTCTTCGCGCCCCCGCTCGTCGGTTGTCCGTCGTCGCCCGGGGTTCGTTCGGCGAGCGCCGCCAGGGCGGGGCGCGCCACCTCTTCGAGCAGACCGAGATCGGCGAACAACTGGAGCTGCTGCCGCGCCGAGTGCAGCGGGAAGATCGGTTGCCCGGGGACGACCTGGGCACAGGCGCGATCGCACGCCGTGGCGTACAGGCGCGCCACGTAGTCCGGGTCGCCGCCGGTGAGCAGTTGGTGGTCGGCCACGCTCATGTCGTGCCACACGTCCGTCTGGTGGCGGCACGCGAGCGTGCTTCCGTGGGCGGCCAGGGCCTGGTGGACTGCGCCGGCCAGTTCGGCCCACTCCTCGTCGAGCGCCTGCAGGGCGGTGCCGGCCTCGGCGGGCGATTCGTGTCGCGTGGCCCACGCGTCGGGTTCGAGTTCGGCCAGCCCGGTGATGATCGTGGTGAGGGCCAGGGCGTTGATGCCGGGGTAGTAGTTGTTCAGGTCCAGCAGGTAGCCGGCGCGGTAGGCGTCGAGTGCGTCGTAGACGAAGGTCGATGTGAGCGCGGCACGGCGGCGCGCGGTGAGTGTCTTCTCGGAACGCCAGCCCTGGGCCCAGCGGTGCTTGTGCAGGGCACCGAGCAACGCCCGGCCCTCGGAGAGGTGCTCCTGCGAGAGTGCCTTCTGCTCCAGCAGCCGCTCGACGGCGTCCTGGGCTCGACCGAGATCACCCAGGCCCTTGTAGACGGTGGACAGTTTGAGCAGGGCTTCGGGATCCTCGGGACGCCGGCGCAGGACGTACTCCCAGGTGATGCGCGCGCCCTTGAAGTCGTGCAGCCTGACCTGGGCCTGGGCCACCAGCCGTCGCCCCGATGTGCGCCAGTCGAGGCCGGAGAGTTCTTCGCCGAGCAAGCCCAGCCGGGCCAGGTCGCCTTCTCGTCGGGCGGCCTCGAGCGCCGACTGGAAGCCGCGCGGTACCGGCACGAAGGCCGTGGCGTCATGGCTCTCCAGGTCGGGCAGCAGCCGGTACACCGGGCTGTCGGGGTTCGACGAACTGATCGTCTGGTGCAAGGCCTCGGCCAGCCTGTCCACCGACTCCTCGGGCTTCTCGTTGTCGTAGACGATGTAGCGATCGGTGCGCAGATCGAACGGGATCTCGTTGTCCTTGACGCGCGAGCGCACCAGCACGGTGGCCCGGTCGCGCAGGGCGTGGCGGATGCCGAGCTCGTAGTACACGTTGGCGTTGTGGATCGAGATGTCGGCGATCACGAGATCGGCGACGAGCAGATCCTTGAACATGTCCTCGCGGATGTTGCCCGCGTGCATCAGCGGCGCCGTGGTGGTGGCGATGATGCCGGCCTTGCGGGCCGCGGGCTGGATCAGCTTCTCGTCCACGGCGTCGAAGTCGACGCCGTTCTTGGTGCCGAAGGGACGCACGATGAAGGCGCGCACGTCGCGGACTCCTAGTCGTCGATCAGTGTGCCGAAGTGATCCAGGCTGACGAGCTGGGCGAGCTTGTCACCGATCTTCTCGAGGTCGGCCATGTGCTCGGTGGAGTCGAGCTTGGAGACCTTGTCCGGATCGATGTTGGGCAGTCCCAGGGCGTCGAGCCCCCCGCGCGTCAGCACGGCGTCGTAGCGGGCGTAGAGGAAGCGACGGCCCATGTCCACGTCGAGCGGGATCGGGTCGTCGTTTTCGTCACGCGGGACGAGGTCGCTGATCTCGCGGTCCAGCGGGTGCCCGTACGTGCAGCGGCCCACGGTGCGGCAGTTGCTGTCCTGGTCGAACGCGGCCTGGTTCATGAGCGCGCTGAGCGTCGTGGCCACGTTCGAGGCGAGGTTGACCTCGGGGTCCTCGGCGTCGGTGCCGATCTTGGGTGCCGAGCCGGTGCCCAGGGACACGAGCAGCATGTTGCGCTCGCCCGGTTCCCAGCCCAGTCGGTAGCGCGGCTCGGTGGCCATGCGGTACATGAGGAAGGCGGGGTTGTTGTAGGGCGTGGTGCCGCCGTCGACGAACACGAACGACTTGCTGTCGTCGTTCTTGTCCCACTGGATGACTTCCGGGGGGAAGTAGATCGGCGCGGCGGTGCTGGCCCGCACGAGCTTCCACAGGCGGATCTTCGAGTTGCAGTCCGGGCGTGCCGGGTCGTTGTACTTGGCGTCCGGGTTGCTGCTGATCGGCCAGGCCGAGTCGGTGGTCGTGTTGCGCGTGACCACGAGCAGCAGCGACTGCAGGTGCTCGGGTTCCAGCGTGGTCTTCTTGCCGAAGACGTCCTTGAGCTTGTCCTGCAGAGCCTCGTCGTCGTAGAGGCTCTTCCAGCGGGCGAAGATGCTGCGCTTCTCGAAGACCGACTCACCGAACGAGCGGTAGAACTCGAGCAGCTCCTGGGCCGACTTCCCCCGCGCCAGGCCGGCCGCGATGATCGCGCCGGTGCTGGTGCCGCCGATGTAGTCGAAGAAGTGACACAGGCGGAAGTCGTCGCCGCCGCCGCGGTGCTCGGCGAGCAGGTGCTCGAGGCGCACGAGCACCTTGAGCGTCATCAGCCCACGGATGCCGCCACCGTCCAGTGCCAGCATGCGCCGGGGACCCGGCGTGCGGTAGCGGTCGGCGAGATGGCCCCAGCGATTCCATTGGGGATTGGTGATCGGCATCGGTCCCTCCTTCGTCCGGTCTCGTGACGTCGCGCCTGCTGCGCCTGGCCGCGCGCAAGCCCCCTTGGAGCCGCCGTGGTGCGCTGCGCACCCGTGAGGTCCCCGAACGCGCCATCATAGCGGGAAGCGGGGCTCCCCCACGAACCGAACGGGATTCGGCTCGAGGGCGAGGACGTGCGGAACGCCACACGCGGCGCACCGGGCCCCGCGTGAGGCTGATCCACGGGGCCCGGCGTGAGCCTGATCCAGAGGCCCCGCGTGAGCCTGATCCACCGGGTCCCGCGGTCGCCTGGAGGGCCGCTGTCAGCGCTTCTTGCGCGTGGCCTTGCGGGCGACCTTCTTGCGGGCGCTGGCCTTGCTGGTCGCGCGCTTGCGCGCGCTCGGCTTCTTCTTCGCGGCGGCCTTCTTCTTTTTGGTTGTCTTCTTCTTCGAGGCCTTGCTCGCGCTGCGCCTGGGCGCCGCACCGCGGCCGCGCTGGCGGGCCTGTCGCTCCAGGTGGTACCGCGCGACGTCACCGATCGCGCTGTCCTCGTGGTCGGCGAAGTCCTGCAGGATGCGTCGCGCCAGGGGCGACGAGGAGTGTCCCAGGGCCCACACGGCGATGTTGGCCGACGGCGCGTCGTGCGTGAGGGATGCCGCCAGGCACTTGGCGTCGCGCTCGGCGATGTCCTCCAGGACCTTGATCAGGTGGTTGACGCTCTCGCCCACCAGATGCGGGTGGAAGGAGCCATGGCCGCCCGTGAGCGCGTCGAGGACCGGGTCGACGCACCCGCTTCCCATGGCCACGAGTTCCCGGCGAGCGCTGCTCACGGCTCTCCCGTCCATGATCTTGCGGATGAGTTCGGCGCTGTTCGCGGTCTTCGCGGGCATCTGGTTCCTCCTCGATTGCGTGTGTCGTGGGCAGGCCGCCTGGGCGTGGCATGGCCTCGCGCAGGGACCCCCATACTCGTCAGGCGGATCGGCGCGCGAGTCGAAGCGCTCTCACCCCGGTTCCCCGGCTGCCGATCGTCACCCGACATGGGGGTCTTCGCAAACAGCTTTCGTGCTTCGCCCCCTCCGGGTGCGACATCGGCAGCGCGCCGGCGTTCCGAGCGCCCGGGCACACGCCGTGAGATGCCCGGCTCCCCGGAACGAGCCCGGGTCCAGCGAGTTCACCTCGGGTCGTGTCGCGTCACTGGTGGCGCAGCGCTTCCACCGGGTCCATGTTGGCGGCGCGCCAGGCGGGGTAGATGCCGAACAGCACGCCGATGCCGGCCGAGATCCCGAAGGCGAGCACCGGCGCGGTGGGGGTGACGATCGTCATCATGTCGGCCGTCACCTCGACGACCCAAGGGATCAGCAGGCCGAGGGCCACGCCCATCAGGCCGCCGCCCACCGACAGGCACACCGTCTCCACCAGGAACTGGGTCACGATGTGACGCCGCTTGGCGCCCAGCGCGCGCCGGATGCCGATCTCCCGCGTGCGCTCGGTGACGGTGGCCAGCATCACGTTCATGATGCCGATGCCGCCCACCAGCAGGCTGATGCCGGCGATCGACCCGAGCACGATGTTGAAGATGCGCTTGGTCTCCTCGGCGCGCGCCAGCAGCTCCAGCGGGACGACCACCTCGTAGTCGCGCTTGCGGTGGAAGTGATCCATCATCTCCCGCGCGGCGTCGGCGACCAGCGGCACGTTCTCGGCGTGCTCCACCTCCACGATGACCTCGTGCAGGTCCACTTCCTCCATGTCGCGGCTGCCCGCGCGCAGCTTCACCTGCAGCTTGCCGTAGCGCTTGCGCGCGGTCTCGTAGGGGATGAAGACCTCGCCGGTCACCTCGGGGCCCGCCGGCTGCTGCTGTTCGCCACCGGGCATGCGCGGCGCGAGCGTGCCCACGACCACGAAGTAGTTGCCGCCGACCTTGACGCGCTTGCCGAGCGCCGACTCGAGCGGGAACAGGTAGCGCGCCACCTCGGTGCCCAGCACGCACACGTTGTTGAGCGTGAGTTCGTCCTGCTCGGTCAGGAAGCGTCCCTCCCAGACGAGCCGCCCGGTGACGTCCTGGTAGAGCGGCCGCGTGGCCAGCACGCGCGGGTTCAGGGTGCGGTCGGAGTAGCGCACCTCCTGCTGCAGTTGCCGCACCGGGACCACGCGGCGCACGCCGGGGAAGGTCTGCTCGATGCGTTCCAGGTCGGCGTCGGTGACGCCGTAGGTGAGCACGCGCGACTGCTGGTTGCCCTGGTTGGGGTCGTCCGGCGGCTTGACGCTGCGCAGGATCACGTTCTGGCTGCCCAGCAGCTTGATCTGCTCCTGGGCCTGGTAGCTCGCGCCCTCGCCGATGGCCAGCATGGCGATCACACTGCTCGTCCCGAACAGCACGCCGAGCGTCGTGAGCATGCTGCGCAGCTTGTGCAGCATCAGGCTGTTGATGCCGGTGCGGATCGAGCGCAGGAACTGGTTGCGGATCACGAGCTGCCGCCGGCCCGCGTGTGCGCGGCGCGCTGGATGCGCACGTCGTCGATGCGGCCGTCGCGCATGCGCAGCACGTGGCTGGCCCGCTCGGCCACGTGGGATTCGTGGGTGACGAAGACGATCGTCTTGCCTTCGCGCGAGAGCTCGTCGAACAGGTCGAGGATCTCCGCGGCGGTCTGGCTGTCCAGGTTGCCGGTGGCTTCGTCCGCCAGGATCAGCTCGGGGTCGTTGACCAGTGAGCGCGCGATGGCCACGCGCTGCTGTTGTCCGCCCGAGAGTTCGGCGGGCTTGTGTCCCAGGCGATCGGCCAGGCCCATGCGAGCGGCCAGTGCCCGCGCCCGCTCCTCGCCCGGTTCGGTCTCGTCGTCCTGGTAGAACAGCGGGACCATGATGTTCTCGAGCACGTCGAGCTGGGGGATCAGGTTGTAGGACTGGAAGATGAAGCCCAGCTTGCGCGAGCGCAGTTCACTCAGCTCGTCGTCGCTCAGGGTGTTCACGTCCCGGCCGGCGAGGCTGTAGCGGCCCGCGGTGGGGCGGTCGAGGCAGCCCAGCACGTTGAGCAGCGTGCTCTTGCCGCTGCCGGATGCGCCCATCACCGACCAGTACTCGCCCGGCATGACCTGGAACGTCACGCCGTCGAGGGCGTGCACCTCCTCCGAGCCCATGCGGTAGATGCGCTCGACGGCCTCGAGTTCGGCCGCCGGCCGCTCGCCGTCGGCCCGGTTCGCGGCGGCGGGCAGCGGGCTGCCGGGTGCGCTCGGTCGCGGGCCGCCGTGGGTGTCGGACTGCGTCTCGCTGGTCAGCGTCATGACGTCTCGTCGGCGTCCTCGTCCGACTCGGCGGCCTGCTCGCTCGGCGTCGCAGCTCCGCCCGACGACTTGCCGGCCGCATCCTCGCCGGCGGTTGCCGCCTTGCCCGAGGTCTTGCCGGTCCAGCCCTTGGTCGCGCCGGGCTTGCCGTCTCCGTCCGACTTGCCCTCGCCCTTCGACTTGCCCTTGCCCTTCGGCTTGTCGTCGCCCATCGCCGCGCCCGTCTCTGCCGCGACCGCGCCCTGGCCCCATCCGCCGTCGCCTTCGCCGTGACGGGTCGGTGCCGGTTCGAGGTTCTGGTCGGCCGGGACCGACAGCAGCACGACCTCGCCTTGCTCCAGTCCCGACAGGATCTCGACCCACTTGCCGTTGTTCTGACCGATCTCCACGGGGCGCTTCTCGACCGTCGCGCCGCTGACGAAGCACACCGGGTTGCCGCCGTCGAGGAAGACGCACTGCACCGGGATGAACAGCGTGTCCTGCAATTCGTCCACGAGGATCTCGATGCTGCACGACATGCCTGAGCGGATGCGGCTGTCCTGCGCCAGCACGCGCACCTGGGTGCGGTACACGCGCAGGTCCGGGTTGGCCCACCACGAGCCCTGGTCGGGCAGCACGGCCTTGAAGGTCACCTCACCGGGGAACGCCGCGCCCACGGCATCGACGGTCACGCGGCACTCCATGCCCACGTCGACCTTCTCCAGCACCGACTCGTGCAGGCTCACGTCGGCGACGTACCCGGCCGACGACGGGATCGTGACGATCTCCTGGCGTTCGCGAACCGTTGCGCCCTCCTGCATCGGCTCGCCGCCGCCCCAGCGCCCGCGCTCCTCGATGGCGTAGACGACCATGCCGGCGACGGGCGCGTGGATGCGCGCCTTCGACAGCTGCGAGTTCATGTCGTCCAGTTCCTTCCGCTCCACGTCGAAGGTGGCCTGGGAAGAGCGCAGGTTGGCTTCGTAGTCGGCGATGCGCGCGCGCGCCTGCAGCTTGATGCGCTCCAGCTCGCGCTGCTTCTCGTCCACCTCCGCCTCCAGTTCCTTGCGGCGGCGTGGGATCTCGTAACTGGTGTAGAGCTCCTTGGCGCGCACGGCCTGTTTGACCTTGACGTCCGAACGGGTCTTGGCCAGCCGGTCGGCATCGAGCTGCGCCTGCTCCAGGAAGCCGCGCGACTGCAGCTCCTCGGACCAGACGACGTCCTGGGTCGCCCGGCTGAGCTCCTCGTCGGCGATCAGGATGTCCTCTTCGAGCTTCTGCAGTTGCTGCGGCATGTCGCCCTCGACGTACTTCTCGAGGTCGATGCCGGCGAACTCGAGCTGGCGCTCGCCCGAGGCGACGTCGCTCTCGTTCTGGCTCTCCTGGATGGCGAAGTTCTGCTGGGCCTTGATCAGGCTGGCCTCGGAGTTCTGGACCTTGATCTCCTGCTGCACGCGGCGGTCCTCGAGCTGCGCCGTGTCGAGCTCGACCAGCAGGTCGCCGGGCTGCACCTGCACGCCCTCCTCGATCAGCCACAAGATCGTGGTCTGGCCCTCGATCTCGCTCTTCAGCGTGACGCTCTCGGCGGCCTTGAGGTTGCCGCGTTCGACCACGCTGATGCGCAGGGGCCCGCGCTCGACGACGGCCCCTTCGATCTCGTTGCTCTCGTCTTCACCCAGACCGATGACGGCGGAGCCGCCCCAGATGAGTGCAGCCGCTCCCGCGGCGCATGCGACCATGGTCCAGGGCTTCATTCGTCGTCCTCGCCGGGCGCGTCGGGCGGCTGCCCAGGTTGCGCCTCTGCATCATCTATCGGTTGCCCGCTCTGCCGGGCTTCGATTCGCGCCAGCAGCGGCGCGGTGTCGGCCTGGACGCCCTCGGGCGTGACCCGGATCAGCTCCATGTCACGGTAGAGGGCCAATCCGGCCAGGATGTAGTCGATCAGGGCCGCCGTGGCGTTGTTCCGTGCGGCCACGAGGTCTTCCTGGGAATCGAGCACGTCGCGGGTGTTGGCCCGGCCGGCCTCCAGGCTGAGTTCGGTGCTCTCGACCCGGCGCTCGGCCAGGGCCACGGCGTTGGTCTGGATGTCGAACGACTCGCGCTCCACACGCAGCGCCCGCAGCTCCTCGCGCAGGTCGGCCACGATGCGGTCGGCGGCTTGCTCGGCCGAGCGCCGTGCGCGCTCCAGCGTGATCAGGCTGGAGCGATAGGCGTTGCGCTCGGGCAGCCGGTCGATGGGCGCGTCGAAGCTCAGGCCCATACCCCAGGCGACGTCGTCGCTGGGGAAGTTGGCGGCCTCGTTCACCTCGCTGACGGCATCCACGTCCGCCTCCAGGTCCAGACCTGCTCGCAGCGCGTCGGCGGCGATGTTCACGCGGCGCTCGGCGTCTTCCACCTGCTCGATCACGGTGAGGTAGTCGAGGCGCGAGGTCAGCGCCTGGTCGATGACGATGTCCTCGGGTGGATCGAGTTCCAGGAAGTCCCAGGTGGCGAGGTCCAGGTAGTCGGCGGGGTCGAGCGGCAGGGCGGCTTCGATGGGCAGTCCCAACTGGAACTTGAAGTCGTCTACCGAACGCTCGAGGCGGCGTTCGGCCTCGATCACGGAGTTGCGCGCGCGCAACTCGTCCTGCAAGGCCTGATCGACTTCGATGGCCCGCAGGCGTCCCGCTTCGGCGAACGATTCGTTGCGCTCGCGCAGGCTCTGGACGCTGTCGAAGTTCTTGATCTCGTTACGCAGGGTATCGGCGTTGCGCAGCACCGCGAAGAACTGCGAGGTGATGTCGAAGGCGAAGGTGCGCCGGAAGCGCTCGTAGTCGCGGGCGGCGTAGAGCACGTTGCGCTCAGCCTGCGTCAGCGGTTCGCGAACGATCTCGGTGCCGAAGCCGCGCATCAGCGGTTGGGTGAGCGAGAGCGACAAGCGGCCGACCTCGTCCCAGTTGCCGCCCGTGCCCAGCACGCGGACCGAGTCCAGGGCCACGCTGCCCACGACGGCCAGCCCGCTGGTGAACAGCTTGCTGAACGACAGCAGCGAACTGGCGCTCTGCGTGTCCAGGTCGTCGCCGCTGCCGTTCATGGCGGTGGCGAGGGTGCCGATCTCCTGGACCGAGAAGTCCCACTGCTCGAGCGTCAGGCTCAGGGCGGTGAGGAACAGGTCCTCCCGCTGGAGGCGGTAGGTGCGGCTGTTCTCGGCGGCGACCGAGAGCAGCTCCTGCAGATCGAGCGGCTCGGTCTCCTCACCCTCGAGCAGGCGTTGACGCAGGCTCGCGGTGGGGGCGTCGATGGTGAACGGGTCGAGGGCGCCCAGCTCCTCGCGGCGCTCGCGCACGGCGGCGTAGACCTGCAGGTCGGCTTCGAGCGCGTATTCGTCGGGGGTCATGCAGCCGACGAGGGCCAGGGCCACCAGGGCATACCACGCGCGGTGCCGCGCCGCCCAGATCCGGGGCCGGGCCCCGATGGGGTCGACGTGGTCCCGGGCGGATCCGCTGGTCGGACCCGGGGATTGGTTGCTGACAGGTGGCATGCGCGGTCGCGGACGGGTGGCGAGGTCTCCTCCGCAGACCGATTCGACGCCATCCAGCCGCTGGATGTCGTGAAGTGGCGCCCACGGCGACGCAGCCGTTGGCTCGCGCGGCGGCACCCGGTCTGGCGCAGGAACGAGCCCCGCATTCTAGCTCGATCGGGCGATCGGCGGGAGGGCGCCTCAGGAACGCCGCAGTCGTCTCCGGCGTGGGGTACCGCGATTCGGGATGTGCCCAACTTGTGTCCACGCTGCCAGGCGCGCGGGGGCGCCGGGACGGCTCGCGAGCGGTGATCGCCCGGCTTCCCGAGATTGCCTGTCCCGTCTCGGCCCCGGGTGAGCAAGGGGTGACATCGAGCGACCGAAGCCTCGGTTCGCGCGCCCCGACTGCTGTTCCCGACGAGGAGAGAAAACGATGCGTTCCATGCGCCTGACGGCCCTGCTGGCCACCCTGCTGTTCTGCCTGCCGACCACCGCGTCCGCCAACGAGAACATCTGCGACGTGACGATCACGCCCGTGAAGGTCGTCGATGGATGGCTCTACGACACTTACGACATCACCGTCTGCTTCTGGGTCAAGCGCGGGATCATCCCGCCGGCCGGCACGATCTACTTCGAGTTCTACCTGGTCGAAGAAGATCCGATCTTCGACGACAAGTTCGGCCCGGGCTACGTCTGCGTGCCCGCCAACGCCTGGGTGGCGGCCGTCGGTGGCTGGAAGACCAAGATCACCTACACCTTCAAGGGCATCACCGACTGCTACGGCGACGACTGGGCGATCCTCGGTCCCTGCGTGTGCGAGGTGAGCTGCAAGAAGGCCAACCCCTACATCGGCATCAGCAACGACGAGCTGCCCGACGGCACGTTCACCTACGACTACCTGGTCGAGAACGACATCGACGGCATCGGCATGGACCCCAACGTGGTGTTCACGCAGCTCATCGTGGGTGACCTCAGCTTCGACATGGGACTCCAGGTGGGGCAGGGGCAGGTGTTCAACCACCAGGACTTCCGCGCCCCGGTTGCGGAGGACGACAACAACGGCGCCTCCGGCCAGGTTCCCTACGTGCTCGTGTGCTCCGACGGCAGCACGCTGACCGGCGACACGCTCGGTCCCGACACGTTCCCCTGGGACTACCTCGGCGTCGGCCTGCCCAGCCAGGACCACGGCATGCCGATCCTGATCGGCCAGGGCCCGCTCACGGCCAACAGCCTGCTGCAGATCGACCTGCTGCACGCGCCGCCGAACGCCCTGTCGTTCCTGACCGTCGGCTTCGGTGTGCTCAACGCCCCGTTCAAGGGCGGCACGCTGATCCCCGACATCACGGCGCCGGGCTTCCTGCTGCCCCTGCAGAGCGATCCGTTGGGCCAGATCCCGATCGTGGCTCCGTGGCCCGACGGCGTCCCCGGTGGTCTCGAACTGCACCTGCAGTACTGGATCCAGGACGACAGCGCGCCCAACGGTTTCGTCTCCACCAACGGTCTGCGCGGCACCGCGCAGTGAGCCCGAGGGGGCAACCCGTCTGAGCCGGGCAGTCTCTGCCCGAGAGGAATCTGGGGATCACACCGGCGGTGCCGGCCCTCGACCGGGGAGCGGTCGGGGGTCGGCGCCGCCGCTTTTCGTGGATTGCCTGTCCCGCCGGCGCACCCGTCGTGCAAGGAGTGGCGTGGGGACCGAACACGGCTCACCAACCCTGAGCACAACCCGAGGAGACCATCATGCGTTCACTGAACATCGCGATCCTGCTGGCCGCAGCGCTGCTCTGTCTGGCGGCCCCTGCCGCCGCCACCGAGAACGTCGTCTGCGTCGAAGTCACCCCGACCCTGGTCGACAACGGGTGGTGGTACAACACCTACGACGTGATGGTCTGCTTCAAGATCAAGCGCGGCCCGGAGCAGCCCGAGGACGGCCCGCTGTACCTGAAGGTCACGCTCATCGAGGACGACCCGATCTGGGACGACAACGTCGCCTGCGAGTACATCTGCGTCGACGCGGAGTGGACCGCGACGGCCAGCGGCTGGGAGACCCAGGTGATCTGGGTCACCTTC
>JAJDEQ010000126.1 GCA_029259695.1 Planctomycetota bacterium | reverse complement strand
CAGGGCGATGCCGCGGGCACCACCGGGGAACTCGAGCAGCTCCGACATCATGCAGTCGTCGAGGCCGTGCAGACGTGCCACGCCGTCGCCGACCTGGATGACCGTGCCGACGCTCTCCATCTTGAGATCGGTGCCGTAGCTCTCGATCTCTTTCTTGATGATCGCGGTGACTTCCGAAGGCTGGAGCTTCATCGCTTCTCTCTCTAGTCGTTCGCAGCGCCGACAGGCGCGCGGATCAGGCTGTCGCCGAGGCTCTCGAGCCTGCGGCGCAGGCTCCCGTCGATCATGCGGGAGCCGAGGACGATTCGAATGCCGGCGAGCAGGTCGGGATCGACCGACTCGTCGAGCGTGATGGTCTTGGAGGTGAGCGCCTGCAGTTCCGACACGAGCCGGCTGCGTTGCGCGTCTTCGAGCGGGGCGGCGCTCGTCACGCGGGCCACCATGCGGCCGGTGGCCTCCATGGCGACACCGCCGTACACGGGCCCCAGGCCGCCCAGGAGCGCCGCGCGCCCCTTGTCGACGAGCAGCATCACGGTGCGCTGCACGAGGTCCGACACGTTGCTGCCCAGCACGCCGGCGAGCAGGCGCTTCTTGCTCTCGCGCGTCAGCCGCGGGCTCTCGAGGTGGATGCGCAACTCCTGGTTGCCCCCGATCGTCTGCGACAGCACGTCGAGGTCGCTCTCCACGCGCCCCACCTCACCCGCCTGGGCGGCGAGCTCGTACAGTGCGCGCGCGTAGCGCAGCAGCACACCCGAGTCCTGGGCGCTGGAAGCCACGGGTCAGGCTCCCGTTCCGTTGTGCACACCGCCGACGCTGGCGATGACCTCGTCGGCGAGCCGGCGCTGGTCCTCACCGTCGACCGAACGGCCGACCACCTTGGTGGCGATCTGCAGTCCGAGATCGACCGCCTCGCGGCGCAGGTCCGCGATGGCCTGCGAGCGGGCCTGCTCGATGTCCCGCTCGGCCTTGGCGGCCAGCGCAGCTCCGTCCGCCTGGGCCTGGTCGAGGATCTCCTTGCGGATCGCCTCGGCGTCGGTGCGGCCCTTCTCGCGCAGGCCGGCCACCTCGGATTCGACGTCGGCCACGCGCTGGGTGTAGTCCGCCAGCATGCGCCGCGCCTCCTCGCGGTCGGTCTCCGCCTGTCGGATGGAGCCGTCGATGCGCTCTTCGCGCGCCTCCACCATCTTCAGGATCGGCCCCCAGGCGAACTTCCAGAGCAGGAAGAACAGACCGAGGAACGTGATCAGCGTGAGCAACATCGCGCTGGGGTCGAAGTGCATCGGGTTGAACCCGCCTTCGGCCATGGCCAGCACGGAGGGTGCGAAATGGAGACTCATGACGCGTCCCGGGATGGGAGGAAAGTGCCGCCGGAGCGGCGTGGTGTGGACGGAGTGACCGCCCGACCTGCACGGGAACCGTTCCCGCAGGGTGTTCGGCCCCACCGGGTGATGGCCGCAGTGACGTCGGACGACGTCGGCCTGACCGGATCGTCGAGATCCGATCGACGCGTCGCGAGACGCGCCATCACCCGGTGGTGCACACCCCCGATCAAGCGGCGGGAGCGGCGGTGTTCAGGGCCAGCAGCAAGCACACGACGACCGCGAAGAGCGTCACGCCCTCGATGAAGGCAGCCGTGATGATCATGCCGCCCTTGATGTCGCCGGCAGCTTCAGGCTGACGGGCAATGCCTTCCATCGCCGCAGCAGCGAGTTTGGCGATGCCGCCGCCGCCGCCAACGATCGCGAGACCGGCACCAAGGCCGGCGCCAAGACCAACGAGGCCGATGCCATCCATGTGATCCTCCTGGATATTGGAGAGCCGAAGCCCTCGGGGAAACGTGTGTCGAAGAGACTAGTGGTCGGGGTGCAACGACGCGCCCACGAACACGATGCTCAGGTAGGTGAAGATGTAGGCCTGCACGAGCGCGACGAACAGCTCGAGTGCATAGATGGCGATGGCCATCACGAGCGGCACGTAGCCCAGGAAGCCACCGGCCAGGTAGGCCAGGCCGAACAGCCCGAGCACCACGAGGTGCCCGGCCGTGAGGTTCGCGGCGAGACGCACGCTCAACGCGAACGGCTTGACCAGGACGCCGACCAGCTCGACCACGATCATCAGCGGCACCAGGAACCCCGGCACGTGCGGCACGAAGTTCTTGCAGTGCTTGATCAGGCCGAACTGCTTGACGCCCATGGCGTGGATCGCCACGAACGACGTGAGCGCCAGGCCGCCGGTCACCATCACGTTGGAGGTGGCCGTGCCCAGCAGGCCGCTGTGGCCGATGTCCGGCAAGAGGCCGAACAGGTTCATGAAGAAGATGAAGAAGAACTGGGTCAGGAACAGCGGCAGCAACGTGCGGCCCTGGTCCTTGCCCAGGACCGGATAGACCATCTCGTTGCGCACGTAGAGGATGGTCGACTCGATGATGCCGTACCAGGCTCCCTGCGGCGCCTCGGTGCCGCGCGCGCGCGCCCTGCGGGCGGTCAGCGCCATCACCAGCAGCAGCAGGCCCCCGGCGAACCACTGGACCGTGTTGATGTTGTAGACCAGCAGGCCGAAGCCCCCGCCGAACTCGGCCCGGCGCGCCTCGGTGAAGTCCTTGCTGCTGCCGTGCGGGATCGGATTGCCGTGGGAGTCGACGCCGCCGTCGGCCTTGGCCGGGTCGACACCGACCGCAAAGCCCTTGTCGCCGCCGATCCAGATGCCCGTGACCGCATGGGGCACGAGGTGTCCGAAGAGCTGCCCGAAGATCTCCGACGAGCTCGGCGCGGCGCCGTGGTCGCTCGCGTGTCCGGTTTCCTCCGTCGCCGCCATCGCGAGCGAACTCACGAGGGTCAAGCCGAGAAGCACCACCACCGCACGCTTCATGCCGCACTCCTCCGGGCTCCGACGCCCCCAACGGTCAGCACGATCTCGAGGGTCATGAGGACCACGTAGCCGAGGAAGAACGTGAGCACGTAGGTCTTGATCGGGGCGTCGGCCACCACCGCCCAGAAGACCCAGACCGCGGCGACGGTGAGCACCATGCGCCCCAGGGCGCCGCCCACGAAGCCGGCCAGGAAGCCGTTGTTGTCCGGACGTCCGTCGGCCTTCACGGCGGGAGCGAACGTGCGGCTGACGATCACGTAGCTGGGCACCATCACCAGCAGCATCGCCGCCCAGCCGACGGCCACGCCGAACGTGGAGCGGGCTTCGTCGAAGGGCGTCGCGACGGCGATCAGGGTCGGCACGACCAGCGTGGCCAGCGCGGTACCCAGGGCGAACATGCGGTCAGGGCGCGTCATCCGATCCACCCTCGCCGGCACTGTCCTCGCCGGCAGCGTGCTTGCCCGAGCCGACCTGCGTGCGCAGCTCCACCGTCTTGATCACGCTGACCATGCCACCCGTCACGCCCAGCAGACTGCCGACGATCAGGAGCCAGGGTGATGTGTCGAACTTGTCGTCGCACCAGTAACCCAGATAGGTG
>JAJDEQ010000125.1 GCA_029259695.1 Planctomycetota bacterium | reverse complement strand
GGTGCTCGCCGCCCAGTACGAGAGCTGGACGGCGCCCACTGCGATCGTGTTCGCCGTGCCCTCGGCGATCGTGGGTGTCGTCGCCGCGCTCATGGCGCGGGGCTTCTCCAACGACGTCTACACCCAGATCGGGGTCGTGCTGCTGATCGGACTGGCGAGCAAGACGGCGATCCTGATCGTGGAGTTCGCGCGGGAGTTGCGCGGCCAGGGCATGGAGATCAAGCAGGCCGCGGTGGAGGCGGCCAAGCTGCGCTTCCGCCCGCTGCTGATGACCACGATCTCCTTCGTCTTCGGCACGTTGCCGCTGCTCATCGCGACCGGTGCCGGGGCGGCCAGTCGCCAGGCGGTGGGGACCGCGGTCTTCGGCGGCATGGTCGCCGCGACCGTCCTGATGGTGCTCTTCGTGCCGGTCTTCTTCCGCGTGTTCCAGGGCTTCGGCGAACGGGTCTTCGGCGAGGGTCCGGGGGGCACCGTCGACTCTCCGCCACCCGATGGCGTGAAGCGCGAGGGCGACGAAACGGTCCGCTGAGGCCCGGTCGGGCCCACGTGCGCCTGCGATCGGCACGACCCGCGGCTGCGTGCTGCAAGCGGATCGCGCGCCGGCGATGTGCGGCTGCTTTGTGTCCGGCCGGATGCGGGGTTCGGTCCGGGTGGGTGATTCCGCTCAGGGAGGTATCCCAAGCACGCACCAACGATCAGGGTGATCGACGTGCCGGGACCCCCTCCTCCGCGGGGAAGACACGGGGGCGAGGGAAGGCAGCTGGAACCGGAGGTGACACAATGCGCTCGACCATCACAATCATCGCAATCATCAGCCTGATGGCCACGTCGGCATCCGCGCAACACGGATGGGAACTGGACCTGGGTTCGGCCCTCGCCGTCGGCGAAGAGGCAGGACTCGACATCCTGGCCGTGATCGAGCCCGGTCCGGCGCACCTCTACCCGCGGGGCGGCCGCAAGTTCGCCAAGTACATCGTCGACGAGCCGGGCGCGGTCCAGTCGCTCGAGGACTTCGGCGAGGACTTCGTGCTGACGGAGCTGTACGCGCCCGGCATGGACCAGAGTGACGACCACCAGTCCATGAACCGCCAGGAGATCAAGGACTTCCTGGAGGCCTACGGGGACACGAGCGAGTCCACGATCGTGCTCATGACGCCTCGCGCCGTGGTGTACGGCGCCGTCCGGGTGGGTCCGCATCTGACGGACACCCTCGAGCGTCTGGGGACCGCCGTGCAGCAACGCGACCGCTACCTGCGTCAGCGCGAGCAGCTGCTGGACGACGATGCCGGGAGCCAGGATCTGTTCGACATGCTCGCCTCGGTCGCCACGGGTGGCTTCCAGGACTTCGCGCTGAGCCTGGCCGGTCAGCCCGAGAGCACGCTGATGCAGACCGCGGAGAAGGCCGCAGTGATCGACGTGGGCGAAGTGAAGCGCGCCGCGATCGAGAAGCTCGCTCAGCGGCAGCACCTGCGCCAGCACGAGCCGGTGGGCCCGGGCGTGCGCACGAAGAAGACGGCGACGCCTGAGCTGTCCGGCAGTGTCGGTGGCGACATCGCGAGCCAGATCTGAAGGAATGCAACCGGACGTCCCGGTCTCGACAGGAGCCGGGGGGCGCAGCAGCGCTCCCCGGCTTCTTGCGTTGTGGGCCGCGCCCGGAGTCGGACGCGACGGGCGGTCAGCTGCGCACGGGGATCGCGGTGGACTGGCGGCGCCGACGATCGGTCAGCACGAGCAGGCCGCCGAACAGCAGCGTCAGGGCGCCGCCCGCGATCGAGGGATCGATCTCGGGTGCTTCGTGAGTGCCCTTGGGGCCCTTGCCGCCGCCGCCCCCCTTGCCGCCCCAGCCGCCGCCGCCGCCCTTGCCGCCGCCGCCCTTGCCGCCGCCGCCACCCTTGCCGCCGCCGCCCCAACCGCCGCCACCACCCTTGCCACCGCCGCCTTTGCCCTTGCCGGCTGGGGGTGTGAGCAGTGCGGGTGAGGTCAGCAGAGCCGACACGGTCACAGTCGGAGCGAGGATCGCTGTGGCCAGGGTCGCCTGCGAATGGGTCGTGGCCGCGTGGGCCGGAGCCCCTGTGGCGAGACCGCAGACGAGGGCGAGCAGCATGCTGGAACGGATGGCGAACGAGCGGACCACGGCAGTTTCCTCTTTCACGAGCCGAGCCACCGGATGGCGATGGCTGCTCGGGACGGCGCTGGCGGTCGCAACCGACCGCACGCTGAAGGCTAGCCCCGGATACCGGGGGAGCCAAATCGGTCGCCTACTCCGCGCCGGCTTCCTTGCGGAAGACCCACCAGGCGATGTCGCCCGGGGGCATGGCGCTGTTGGTGGGTGCGAACGACAGCGGGCCGCTGTGGGACTCGATCACGGCGGCGGGGGTGGCGCCCATGCGGTACTCGTACACGCAGTACACGCTGCTGTCGCTCCAGCCCGGGTAGCGGCTGGGGGCGAAGTCGATGTTGCCCACGTCGAGCGTGGCGTTGTTGAACGGGTCCATCCACGGGTTGGCCAGGATGAACGCGAGCGAGCCTGCGTCGGTCCACGTGCCCTGGCCGGAGACCGTCGTGTCGATGGCGTCGTCGGGGGCCTGGAACATGCCCGGGGTGAGGAAGGTCTCCGGCGTGAAGTCGTTGCAACCCACGCGCTCCTCGGTGTAGACGGGCGTGCGCCGCTGGACGCTGTTGGAGAACGAGGCGACGGGGTCCGCGGTGGCGACCACGTCCACGGCATCGACGCTGGCGCAGTCGAGGAACGGGTACACCTCCACGCCGGGCAGGGCCGTCCCGGGGCTCGCGGTGAAGGCGTTGCCGCCCACGCTGTAGCCGGGCAGGCGGCGCAGCGTGCCGTTGTGCCAGGTGAGGAAGCCTCCGTCGCGCAGGACGGCTGCCACGTCGCCCAGGAAACGGTAGAAGCCGCCGTACTGCGTGCGTTGGGAGAAGACCGGGAGCTCCTCCAGGAAGCCGCGCGTCACTCCGGGGATCGTGCCGAAGGTGAAGACGAGCGTGGCCATGGACCAGGCGCGCCGATCGGGCTGATCGGGGCTGGTGGTCTCGATCGTGCCCAGCTTGACGTTGTCGAACACGGCCTTGAAGAACGGGATCGTGACGGCGTTGCCCATGGGCCGGGCCACGGGCGGCGCGTCGCACTCGATGAAGTTGTAGAGCTCGGCCCACATCAGGTTGTTGGTCGGGTCGAGGTGCATCAGGTCGACTTCCTCGGCGAAGCGCCCGATCGTGTACTCCATGCCGACCGTCAGCTCTGCGGGCAGCGCGTCCTGCATGTCGCGCACCTGGCGCATGCGCGTGCGGTACATCCAGTCGCCGCCGCCGGGCGCGCCGAGCGGCTCCCCGGGCGGTGCGTGGGGGTGCTGGTCGGAGTAGCAGATGGCGGGCAGGAAGAAGTCGAGGTAGATGCCCCGCATGCCGGTGAAGGCCGCGATCTCGGCGGTGCGCGTGGGCATCTCGGTCCGCCACCAACTCGACCCGGCGCACATCGACGCGCGGCGCGGAGGCTGGGGCCCGGCGGCCGTGGGGACGACGAACGGCGCCAGGTCCTCGCGCAGCAGCAGCGCGCTCTGCACGTTGTTCAGGTCGTCGAAGCAATCGCCGTCGTAGAGCGGGTCGAGGCAGTCGACCGCGTGACTCGACTGGTAGTAGGGCGACACGATCTGACCGAACTGCTTCTGCGCCTCGCGCACGGCCGAGGCGAGCGACGGGCGACCGGGCAGGAAGCCGGTGTTGCCCGGGGTGCCATCGCCGAAGTACCAGTAGCTGAAGCGGTCGGGTGAGTGGGTCGCGTACCAGATGGTGTTCACGTGGGGGCCCATCACCCGTGCGACGTCGAGGGTCTGGCGTGTGAGCAGGTCGACCTGGTCGCCGTGGTGGCGCGGCTGGAGCAGCACCTCGCCCACGAGTTGCTTGCCGGCGGCCGGCATGTCGTTGGTGGCGGCGCCGACGGGGCCCTGGTACCAGGGCACGCTCTTCTCCAGCATCAGCTCGCGGTAGGTCTGGGCCAGATCCCACCAGTCGCCCTCGATGGCGCCCAGCCGCACGCGGTAGGGCATGGTCCACTTCGAGCTGGAGTAGACGTCGTCGCGGAAGTGCTGGAAGCGGAAGGTGACGTAGCGGCCGCTGCCGTCGGGGCCGTCGGCCTCGCCGCGTGCACCGGGCTGCACGGCACCGTTCGCGAGCGTTCCGGTGTCGATCGGGGTCGCGGCTGCGATGGCCTCACAGTTGTTGAGCGGCAGGTTGGGCCCGGTGTTGAGCCAGAGCTCCTTCCAGTACGCATCGCAGTCGTTGGCTGCGAAGAAGAAGCAGTTCGACTGGGGCGCGCCGTCGTAGTAGCCGGCCACGCGGATCGGGAAGAGGTTGGCACCGAAGCCCAGGAACTTGGGGAACGGGAACAGCTTCTGCTGGTTGACGACCTCGCCGCTGGTGGGGTTGGTGATCAGCGAGCCGATCTGCCAGGGGACGACCAGCGCGTCGTCCGGGGTGCTCGGTGACTGCAGCGAGTCCACGTGCACCGACGGGTAGACGATGTACGAGGTGTAGAAGGGCAGGTCGGGTGCGGTCCCCAGGTCGTCGGGATTGAAGTCGATCGTGATGCCGGTCTCGGCGAAGGGCCTGCCGGGCACCAGGGCCCAGTCCGTCACGATCTCGAACGGGTAGGTGCCGCCGCCCGCGGTCAACGTGATGTCGCCGGACCAGCGGGCGACGAAGTTGGGCAGGGGCAGGCCGCCTTCGTTCTCGCTGATGGAGTCGAGGGCCAGGTTCAGCGTGAACGGCGGGCTGCCGCCGGGCCACACGTTGGTGTTCCAGTTCGTGGCGCCCGCCATGTCGAACGTGAACCACTGGTTGACCGGCGAGCTGTTCGCGAAGAAGCCGCCCTTCATGACCAGATTGACGGCCCAGGCTCCCGAGCCGGCCGCCATGGACATGGGGCGGCCCCCGGGGCCGTCCAGGCTCAGGTTGGTGAGCGTCGTGAGTTCGAGGTTGGTGCCGTTGGCCTGGAAGTCGAGCCGCAGCAGTCCGTTGTCCAGGGCGGTGGGGGCGACCACGACGCCACCGTCCTGCGGGCCGGCCGGTGTGCGGCCCGGTGGCGTCCGTCCTGCCTGCGCCCGCGCCTCGGGTGCGTGCGCCACGAGCAGCACGCCCAGCAGCAGGGCGGCCGTCCACGGCGGGGCTCGGTGGACCGGTCGGTCAGCCGTCGAGCGGCGGATCGTGAACGACCTCTGGAGACACTCGGGGATCGTCATCGACACGTCTCTCACGGCAAGGTGATCACGTTGAGGTACAGGTCCGGCGCGCCCAGCGGGTCACCGGGTAGCAGGCCGCCCGGCACGTCGTGGCGCGTGTGGGCCCGTCGGTCGTCCCACACGACGGCGGCCACGCCATCGCGCGCGAAGACGCGCGGGTGATAGGAACCGGAGGAGCCCGGTCCGTCGGCCTTGCTGGTCAGACCGGAGGCCGGGCTCCAGCTGGCACCGCCGTTGCTCGACCAGGCCGCGTTGATGTCCGCATAGGTGTCGTGGGTGCCGAGCTCGATGCTCGACTGGATCCAGGCCACGAAGACGTTGTCCGCGTTGTCGACGGCGATGCTCGGCTCGGGGAACAGCGGGCGTCCTTGCGCGCTGAACGGAGAGCCCGCGGTGGAGATGCGCTGCTCGCCGCCCCAGGCCTCGGTGTTGAGGTTGAAGACGTTGTGGAACACGTACTGCGGTGAGTTGAGCAACGGGAACTGGTTCGAGTTCTTCACCGGGCTGTCGATGCGTCCGTAGACAGCGTGCACCCGCCCGGTCGAACTCACGGTCAGGTCCAGGCCGTAGAAGGCTGGCCCGTCGGTCTGCAGCACGATGGCCGGCGGTGCGCTCACCGACTGCTCGGCCTGGGTCACCACCTGACTGGTGAGCTGGCTGCTCGATTGCACGGTCGGGGTGGTCCCCGTGGCGCTCCCCGCCGCCGGCCCGATGGGGGCAGCGGCCGTGGTGCCGCCGACGACCGGGATCGGCTGCTTGGAGAAAGGGGCGCCGTTGATCGAGAGGTTGGACTCGAGTCGGGTGCCCGGGCCGAGCGTGCCCGGGTGGGCGCCCTGGCGGTCGAGCGGGTCGAGGTTGTGCCACGCGGCCAACACCAGGCGCTGCAGCGGGACCGGACCCGGCCCGGCCGAGTAGGCCACCAGTCGCAGGTCGGCGGCGCTCGCGCGCTGGCTCAACTGCACGGCGTCGTCGAAGGGGTTCGGTCCGAAGAGCACCGCCGGGTCGTCGCTCTGTTGCAGGAAGACGTCCTGGAAGGGGGCGCGCGGCAGCTCGGGTTGGGGGCCCGGCGCGGGTCGCAGGCTGCGGTGGTCGAGGTAGGCGATGGCCACGTTCCCGTGGGCGTCGCAGGCCACGGTGGCGTCCTGGCTGTGGGCCGAGGTGTCGTTGTTGACGCGCTTGGGTACGGTCCAGCTGGCGCCCGAGTCGTCCGAGGCGGTGAAGTAGATGTTGCCCAGGCCGTACGGCCCGTCGTTCTGACTCCAGACCACGTAGAGCCTGCCCAGGCCGTCGGTGCAGAACTGCGGTGCTTCGACCAGGTCGGCCATGCCGAGTTGCAGCGGCGCCGACCACGTGCCGCCGGTGTCGACCGAGCGCACGAACATGATGCGCTCCATGCGGTCGAGGCTGCCGTCGACGTCCTCGGTCAGGAACGCACGGTAGACGACGTACAACTCGGTGCTGCCGTCGGTCAGCAGGCGCGGATCGGTGGCGTGCTGCTGGGGCGTGGACGCGACGTCGCTCAGCCGCACTTCGCACACCTGCCCGCCCGTCCCGTAGTTCTGCAGGCGGCGGTAGTAGATCGACGACTCGGCGTCGCGGTAGTCCTGCCAGACGACGTGCACGTCGTCGCCCCCCGGCCCGCTGTCGGTGCCGACGATGCACGGGTGGACCGACGAGTTGAGTCCCAGGTCGGTGCTGCAGCTGTCGATGCGCAGCTCGTCGCGCAGTCCCGCGTTCGTGCCGACCTCCTGTTCGACGTCGGGGAACTGGCCCTGGGCGTGCTCGGGCGCGATGAGCACCAGCAGCGCGGTGAGCGTGGCTCCGCAGACCGCTCGGCGTCGGGACGACCGCGGGCGGGTCGCCGGGGAGTGTGTCGAGTGGAGCGGGTCCGGCCGGGACGGCGTCGATGGGCGGGCGGGACCCGTGCGTGGCGCGATCATGCTGGAGACTGCTCTCTGGGGCGAGGAGGCGAGACCCTCATCCTATAGACGACCGTGCGGATCGTGTGGGCGTCACGTCTCCCATCAGAGCTGTTTGCGGAAGATCCACCAGACGATCTCGCCGGGCTGCAACGTGCCGCTGTCCGGCGCGAACGTGAGCGCACCCCTCTGGGACGTGGTGATCGAGACGGAGCTGCCGAAGCGGTACTCGTCCACGCAATACACGCTCTGGGCGGTCCAGCCGGGGTAGCGCCCAGGATCGAAGCTGATGTCGGCCAGGTCGATGGTGCCCTGGTTGAAGGGGTCGACCCAGGGGTTGGCGAGCACGAACGCCAGCGAGCCCGCATCGGCCCAGCTGTCCGGCCCGATGGTCTGGGTGCCGGGCGCGTCGTCGGGTGCCTGGAACATGCCCGGAACCAGGAAGGTCTCGGGCGTGAACTCGTTGCAGCCGGTGCGTTCCTCGGTGTAGACGGGCGACTGCTGCTGGTAGGTGGGAGCGAAGGGCCCTTCGGGTCGCGTCAGGCAATCGAGGTAGGGCTCGAGTTCGATGCCCGGCACGGCCGTGCCGGGGTCGTTGGTGAACGCGTTGGCCGTGACCGTGTAGCCGGGCAGACGACGCAGGGTGCCGTTGTGCCAGGTCAGCAGCCCCTCGTCGCGCAGCGCCTGGGCCATGTTGCCGAGGAAGTCGAAGTAGGGTCCGTAGCGGCCGCGTTGCGAGAAGAGCTCGATCTCCTCGATGAACGAACGCAGCACGCCGGGCACCTGACCGAAGGTGAACACGAGCGTCGCGTCGGTCCAGGCGCGGCGATCGGGCCACTTGGGGAAGCTGACCTTGACCGTGCTCAACTTCACGTTGTCGAAGATCGCCTGGAAGAACGGGATCGTCGCGGCGTTGGCCATGGGCCTGGGGATCGGGGGGGCGTTGCAGTCGATCTGCGAGTAGGCCTCCGCGGCGAGCAGGACGGCGGCTGGGTCGAGCTGCATCACGTGCACCTCTTCCGCGAAGCGGCCGATGGCGTGTTCCATGACCACGAGCAGATCGGACGGCAGCTGGTCCTGGAAGTCGCGCACCTGGCGCATGCGTGTCGTGTGCATCCAGTTGCCGCCGCCCGGGCCGCCGGCCGGGTCACCGGGCAGGGCGTGGTGGTGATCGGTCGCGTAACACGCATCCGTGAGGAAGTAGTCGAGGTACACGCCGCCCATGCCGGTGTACCCGGCGATCTCCGCCACGCGGTCCGGCATCTCGGTCTGCCACCAGCTCGCGCCGGGGCAGATGAACGACTGGCGCGGTGGGACGGTCTTGGACAGGCCGGGGATGTGGAACGACGCCTTGTCCTCCCGCAGGAGCAGCGCGGCGAGCACGTCGCTCAGTTCGCCGAAGCAGTCGCCGTCCAGGAAGGGGTCGCTGCAGTCGGCCGCTCCGCTCGACGCGTAGTAGGGGGCCACGACGTGGCCGAACTGCTCCTGGGCCTTCCCGAGGGCCGAGACCAGCGAGGGGCGGCCGGGCAGGTAGCCCGTGTTCTGCGGAGTGCCGTCTCCGTAGTACCAGTGGGCGAACGTGTCGGGTGCGTTCACCTGGTACCAGAGCGAGGTCACGTCCGGGCCGAGCACGCGCGCGACCTCGTACACCTGGCGCCTCAGGTGGTCGATGTTGTCGCCCAGGTGTCCCGGTTGGAAGTTCAGCAGCCCGACCAGGTCCTTGGCCTCGCTGGGCATGGGGTTGCCCGCCGAGCCGACCGGTCCCTGGTACCACGGCACGGCCTTCTCGCTCATGAGGTCGCGGTAGGCGTCGGCCAGCTCCCACCAGTCACCCTCGATGGCGCCCATGCGCACGCGGTAGGGCATGACGTAACGGGTGCTGGCGTACACGTCCTCGGGGCAGTGCTGGAAGCGGAAGGTGACGTAACGCCCCGGGCTCCCGTCGGCAGCTCCGTTCTGGGGCGAGCGGCCGTTGGCGGCGGGAGGCTCGCTCGTCGAGCCGATGTTGGTGCACTGGTTCGCGGCCAGGAAGGGCCCGGTCCCGAGCCACAGCTCCTTCCAGTAGTCGTCGCAGTCGTTGGCTGCGTAGAAGAAGCAGTTCGATTCGGCAGCTCCGTCGTAGTACCCGGAGACGCGGACGGAGAACGGGTTGTTGCCGAAGCCGAGTGCCCGCGGGAAGGGGAACAGGCGCTGGCCGTTCACCACGTCGTCGTTCGTGGGATGGGTCACGAGCGAACCGCTCAGGTACGGCACGACCAGTGCGTCGTTCGGCGTGGATGGTGAGTTCAGCGAACTCACGTGCATGGTCGGGTAGATGACGTAGGAGAGGTAGAAGGGCAGGTCGGGCGTGGTCGCGTTCGGATCGAAGTCGACGTCGATGCGGGTCTCGGCGAAGGGCTTGCCCGCGACGACGGTCCAGTCGGTGATCACGCGGAACGGGTAGGGCGTGCCGCTCTCGGTGATCGTGACCGAGCCCGACCAGGTGGCGACCACGTTCGGCAGGGACAGGCCGCCCACGTCCTCTTGGATCGTGTCCAGTGACAGCGCGAGGCTGGCCGGGGGGCTGCCCGCCGGCCAGACCTTCGTGTTCCAGTTGAGCGTCCCGTCCATCTGGAATTCGATCCACTCGTTGTTCGGAGAGTTCACGCCCACGAAGCCGTCATCCATGATCAGGCCGAGCGTCCATCCCCCGGCGCCGGCCTCCATCGGCATGGCGCGGCCGGTCGGCATGTCGAGGACCAGGTTCGTGACGGCCGTGACCTCGAGACTCGACCCGCTGGTGGCGAAGTCGAACTGGACCAACGCGTTGCCCAGGGGCCCGGGGGGCAGCGGCGTCCCGTCCTGCTCAGCTGCCGTTGCGTCCGCCGGGGAGGCCAAGAGCGCCGCGGCCACGACCGGACCGAGGAAGGCGTGCATCACGCGCTCGCGCATTCGGGGGTTCTTCATGGGAGGGTGACCAGATTCAGGTAGATGTCCGGCGCGCCGAGTGGGTCGCCGGGCTGGACACCGCCGGGAACGTCGTGGCGCGTCCACTCGCGGCGGTCGTCCCAGACGACGGCGGCGACTCCGCCTCGGGCGAAGACGCGCGGGTGTGCCGAGCCCGACGAACCCGCGCCGGCGGCCTTGTTGGTCAGCCCGGTGGGACCTCCCCAGGTCTGACCGCCGTCCGTCGACCAGGCCGCGTTCACCTCGCCGTACGTCTCGTGCGTACCGAAGGGCTCGATGCCCGACTGCATCCAGGTGACGAACACGTTGTCCGCGTCGTCGACGTACAGGTGCGGCTCGGGGATCAACGGGCGTCCCTGGGTCGTGAACGGCGCACCGGCGGTGGAGATCCGGTGCTCGGGGCCCCACAGCCCGAGGAACGGGTCGAACACGCGGGCGTACATGTAGCGCGGCGAGTTCGTCTCGGGGATCAGGTCGTTGTTGTGCAGCGGCGAGTCCACGCGGCCGTACGAGGCGTAGACGCGGCCGATGCCGTCGACCGCCATGTCGAGGCTGTAGAAGCCGGGGCCGTCGTTGGGTGCCTGCAGGACGTAGCCGTCGGTCGACTGCGCCGGTTGACCGGGGATCAGCTTGGGGCCGTGGGCACTGGGGGATGGCGCGGGGCCGGGGCCCTGCTCGTTCACGGTGGTCTGCTCGTTCGGCGCGAGCATGCGCAGTTCGAGATCGAGGAACGGTTGCTCGTTGACGGAGTAGTTGAACTCCAGCCGGGACTCGACTCCGAGCTTCCCGAGGTTGTCCCCCTTGCGCACGACGGGGTCGAAGTCCTTCCAGCCCACCATCACCAGGCTGTAGTCCGGCACGGCGTTCGGGCCCTGCGAGTACGCGATGATGTGCACGCGTCCCGCTTCGGCCGCGTGGCTCAGTTGCGCGGCGTCGTCGAACGGATTGGCACCGAACAGCACGCTCGGGTCGCGGCTGCGCTGGAGGAAGACGTCCCGGTAGGGCTTGCGCTGCGCCAGGCCGGGCGGCCCCTCGATCGGTTGCGGGTCGCGCTGTCCCATGTAGACGACGGAGAGTCCACCGTGGTCGTCGCACGCGGCCGAGGCGAAGAAGTGGTGGGCGGACGTGTCGTTGTTCACGCGCTTGGGTGCGGTGAAGCTGGCGCCCGAATCGCTCGACGCGGCCAGATAGACGTCACCGAAGGGGTGGGGGCGCAACTCCTGGGTCCAGACGACGTAGACGTTGCCCTGGCCGTCGGTGCACAGCTCGGGGTTGATGGCGTGGTCGGCGACGGAGAGTTCCAGCGGCTGCGACCAGCTCACGCCGTTGTCCACCGAGCGCACGAACATGATGCGGTCCTTGCGGTCGAGCTTCCCGTTGCCGTCCACGGCCCGGAACGAACGGTAGGTGACGTACAGTTCCGACACACCGTCGGTCGCGATGCGCGGCAGCATGGCGTGGTGCTGAGGTGTGGTCGGTAGCGTGCTCAGGCGCAGCTCGCACGGCTGGGTACCGACGCCGTAGCTCTCGACGCGCCGGTAGTAGATCGACGACTCGGCGTCCCGGTCGTCCTGCCAGACCACGTGCAGGTCGTTGCCGCCGGGCCCGTTGTCGGTGCCCACGATGTGCGGTCGGTTCGAGCCGTTGAGGCCGGGACCCAGGCTGCAGCTGTCGATCCGGAACTCGTCGCCGGCACCCACGCCGGTGCCCGTCTCGGGGAGCGGGGGCGGGAACTGGGCACCCAGGGGCACCATCAGTCCGAGGCCGAACAGCGCGGCAACGCTCAGCGAGAGCACTCCGGCCCCGATGCTGAGCGACCTTCGGCCGGTTCCTGCGTCGGCGCTCGTCATCGGTCTCGGCTTGCAGGCCATGGGGCGGACTCCGGGGATCTCGGGCTCGTCATCTTAGAGCAAGGAGCTCGGGGCGGTGGGCGCCGCCGGACGGGACGTTGGCGGTGCACACAGTTGGTGCGTGCCCTACTGGGCGACGACCGGGAGTGTGACCGAGTGCTCGGTCTTCTCGTCCAGGGCATCGAGGGCGAAGGGGATCAGGACATCCAGGATCGCGAAGCCGCTGGCGGGACTGATGGTGATCAGCCCGATGGCCGTCTGGACCATGGTCTCGATCTGTTCGGCCCGGGCGTTGGGGAAGTACACGTTCTGGCCGTCGGGCTTGTACGCGGTGGACATGGTGTAGAGCACCGTGAATCGTTCGCCGGCGTTCTGGAGGCCCGTGGGCGTCGCGAGCATTCGCTCGAACGCGCGCCGGAACCAGACCTTCTTGTTCTCGACCACGCCGAGGGCGATGAAGTCCGGTTCGAGCGGACTCTTCTCCACGAAGGTGCCTTGGTTCTCGGTGATGGCCAGGGCCTCGGCGCGGTTGCGCACCTTGCCGTCGTCGTAGAACACGCCCGTCAGGCCCTTCCACGTGTCGGTGCCGATCACGACGTCCCACACGTAGAAGTTGAGCTGCTGTCCGTGCAGCACCGGCATGATGTCCTCATACGTCTGGGGGATCGCCGCGCCGGGCTTGCCGCACTCGGAGATGATGAACGGCAGTCCGGCCGCGTTGGCCTGACCGATGCCCCGGGCGAGGTCCAGTTCGAACGTCCCGTTGGGGAACACCGGCGAGTACGAGTGGACCGAGACCACGTTGACCGGCAGGTACTGGGGGCTCGCGGGCGAGGTGTAGTCGAGGCTCACCTGGAAGCCGATGGTGCGCGCGATCGGGTCGTACGACCGGTTGGCGTTGATGTAGAAGCTGAAGTGGAACAGGAAGTCGAAGATCAGCCCGGTGCCGACCGGGTTGTCGGCCAGCGACGTGTTCCAGGGCTCGTTCATGATGTCGATCGCCAGCACGTTGCCGCGTTCCAGCGACAGTTGCATCACGGCGTCCACGAACTCCTCGCCCTTGGGATAGAAGTCAGGAGTGACCAGGTGCGAGCCGGGGCTGGTGACCCAGTACTCGTTGTCGGTCTCGGGGCTGGGCGAGATGCCGAAGGCCGAGTCGAACAACACCAACATGGGGCTGATGCCGTGAGCCTCGCAGCGCAGCAGGAAGTCGTTCAGCTCGGCGATGAACAGCGGCGGGTCGAGTTCGTAGCTCAGGTAGGAGAGGAAGACGCGCAGGCTGTTCAGCTCGAGTTGCTCGGCGAACCCGAGCTCCACCTCGATCTGGTCGACGTGCTCCTGGTACTCCTGCCAGATCGTGAACGAGCTGCGGGCGTAGCCGGGGAAGTAGTTGGCCCCGCGGATGCGCCCGAAGTCGATCAGCGCGGTGGGCGGCGGCGGCAGGGGCGGCAGCTTCGGGTCGGGGAGCGTGCCCTGGGCCATGGCGGCCCCCTGCGACGTGTGCGGGGACAGCTTGTTGGCCGCGATCGCCGGGTGCAGCACCCGGCTGACCCAGGCGGCGTCGCGCGGGGACGCGCCGCGGTCGGCGCCGGCCTGGGCTGGGACGGGCGGGGTGAAGACGGCGATCAGCAACGCGAAGGGAAGCGCAAACCGCGTGATCATCGATCGTGCTCTCGGGATGGGTGTGTGACCTCGGAGTGCCGCACGGGCGTGGCCCCATCCTAACTTCCCTCCCGCGCGTGCTTGACGGGTGCTCGGTGCTGTCCCAGCATTGACCGTCGAGGGTATTCGCGCGTCACGACGGAGGTGGGTCCATGGGTGCACGCTCGTCGGGTGCATCGGGGCGTGGCAACGGCGTTGGCCGCGTGTTCGGCGTGCTGCTCACATGGGTCGCGCTGGGATCCGCGGCCGCCCAGGTGATCAACTGCCTCCCGGCTCCGGACAGCGCCGCCGGCACCGATTTCCAGGTGGACGGGGACCTGGCCGGGACGCTGCCCTCGCTGCGCCCGCAGATCGCGCGCACCAGCGACGGCACGCTGCACGTGCTCTGGGAGGACTTCCGCGACGGCGTCTGGGCCATCTACCACCGGGAGGTGGACGGCTTCTCCGGGGGCCTGAGCGTGCCGGCCGTGCGGGTGAGTGCGCTCACCTCGGGCTCGCTGCTCAACGCATCGGCGTTGCAGTTGACGACCGATGGCACCCGGCTCTACGCGGTCTGGCACGAGTTCGGGACCGGGACCGAGGACATCGTGTTCTGCGAGTGGAGCCGCGGCGCCGGGTGGGGCGCACCGACCCGGCTCAACGCATCCATCGCCACCCATCACGCCGCCGAGCCCCGGCTGTGCGCCGACGACAGCGGTCACGTCTACGCGGCCTGGGCCCAGAGTGACGGCGTGGTCGACCAGGTCTACTTCGCCGTGTCGGCTGACAGCGGGCAGACGTGGACGACACCTGCCACGCCGGCGAGCACCCTGAACGTCGACCGGACGTCCCACTCGGGTTCGCCGCGCATCGCGTGCGATGACGGGGGCGAGGTGCACTTCGCCTACCTGGACCACCGAAACGACGTCGGCGCCGTGAACTGGCCGGTGCGCGAGGTGTTCTACCGCCGCTCGAGCGACTTCGGGGTGAGCTTCGACACCTTCGGCGGCGGCGCGGACGAGCTGCTGCTCACACCGGGTGACGCGGTGGTCGATGCTCGTTTCGCGATCGACGGGGCGGGGTTCGTGATGCTCGCCTGGGTCGACGCGCTGTTCGGCGGCAACATCACCTGCATCAAGTCGGTGCACTCGACGAACGGCGGCACGTCGTTCGGCTCGGAGGTGACGGTGGGGGCGGCCTGCGCCACGTCCCTGGCCTTCGATCTCGATCTGGCCCTGGCGGACTCGGGTGACGTGATCGCGGTGTACGGGCGCACCGACGGCATAGGTTCCCCCACGCGCGTCCACGCCAGCGTCTTCGACGCCGTCACCGAGCTGTGGCAGGCGGAGGCGACGTTGTCGGTGGATGGCGCCGTGCTGGGTGAGCGTTTCTCGCTGCCCACGCTCACCCGCACCCGGGTCGCTGCGAGCGGCAGCAACGTGTTCGTGACCTGGGTGCAGTCCTGCACGGGCTACGACCCCACGCTGGAGGCCTACTGTGGCGACCGGACCTACGTCGACGTGAACGTGAACTGGTCGACCGACGGGGGGGCGACCTGGATCGGCCCCTCGGGCGTCACCACGAAGAGCACGCCTGGTGACTCGCGCGCCGGGTTCCCGCGACTCGTGGTGGAGGGCGACGACGCCGCCGTCGTCTGGGACGACCGCAGGGCGTTCACGCCGCCGGGCCGTGGCGCGCCCGACGTGTACTTCAACGGCATCTCGCTGCCATGACGCGGAGACCATGCATGCACCGACCGCTGATCGCCGCGTCCCTCGTCTGGGCACTCGCCGTTGCGCCCGTCGGCGGGCAGGTGCAGACCGTCGACCCGGTCGGCGTCCCGCGGCAGGTCGACGCCGAGACCCAACCGCCGCTGGTGCGCAAGCGCCCGCTGCCCGAGGCGGTGGGTCTGACCAACGGTCTCGTGCGCTTCGACTTCAGCGTGGACGGGACCGCGCTGGCTCTGACCTCGATCACCAACGTCGTCGACGGGAAGGCGCCCATCGCTTGCGAGCCGGGCGCCGGAGCGTGGACCTTTCGGTTGATGCGCGAGGACACGGCGGCCACCGAGTGGGTCGACATCTCCATGGATGGCAGCTTCACGCGCAGCGCCGCGCTGGCCGCCGCGTGCCCCCTCGACGGCTCGGAACCCGACTGCCGGCTCGACGCACTCGACCTGATCTACGTGCTGCCGTTCGGCGGAGGAGACACCGAGGTGCTGACCGCCCTGTGGCGCGGGCGGTTCACGTTGGGCGGGGTCTCCACCGGGTTCGAAGTGGAGACGTATTGGAACACCGTGGTGGGGCAGTCCCTCGCGGACGCGCGGATTCGCGTGGCGCTGGACCCGGTGGACGAACGCCTGGACTACTACCTCTCGCAAGTGCTCTTCCCGAGCGTGCGGCTCACGGCGTTCGACTCCCCCGACGACACGTTGATCCTGCCCTACCGCTCGGGCAGCCGGATCGAGAACCCGACCGAGTTCTGTTTCCCGGCCTGGCTCGGCACCGGCTCGGACGCGCAGCTCTTCTACTCCGTCGAGGCCATGGCCTACCACGACGGCGACGATCTGGCACCCAACGCGTTCTACTTCTCGACGACCGACGTGGAGCACTACTTCAAGCGCATGCTGGCCTTCACGTCGACCAGCCTCTTCCCGGCCTTCTGGGATCCCGTGGCCTGCGCTGTGCAGGGGCCGCCGGGCTGGATCGAGTTCAACCTGCGACACGTCCCGGCCAACGTGTTCGTGGATCTCAGCTACGAGACGCCCTACGCGGTGCGACTGGGTGCCATCGAAGGCGACTGGTGGGACGTGGCCGACACCTACAAGGCGTTCCTCGAGCAGTCGGCGCCCTGGTACGCCGGGCCGATCGGTTCGCCGGCGCACCCGGCGCCGGATGCGGCCAAGCGCATGACGTCCAGCTCGTTCCTCCAGCCCGGCTTCGAGGGCGACGACATGGACGGGCTCGGCCGCGCGATGATGGACGTGGCGCGGGTGCTCGGTCGCGACGTGCACACGACCTGGTACCAATGGCACACCTCGCCCTTCGCGCGCCTGCTGGCCAAGCCCTACCTGCCCGGCGCGCCCTCGTTCGCGAGTGCGGTGGACGCGGCTCAGGAGCAGTGGGGCATGACCGTCGCGCCGTACATCAGCGCGACCAAGGGCGCCGGCCTGGCCGATCCGTCGGGGACCCCTGATCCGTGCCCGATCGAAGGCGAACAGGTCAACGTGGACGCGTCCCGGTTGATCCTCGAGAACGGTGAAGACGTGCATATCGTGTCGATCAACGACCCGGGCATCGGCGTCTTCCTCTGCCCGGGTGGCACCTGGTGGAAGGACTTCCTGCCCGCCGAGATCGTGGCCACCACCGCGCTGTCGGGAGCCAAGGGCACCTACCTCGACTTCGTCGAGGTGGCCCAGGTGCCGTGCTACGCCTTGGATCACGCGCACGACCCGGGTGGCGGCAACTGGATGTTCGCCGCGCGGGAGCAGCAGCTCGCCGACGTGGCCACCGGGCTCGCGGCGCTGCCCGATCCGCCCGACGACTTCATCGTCTCGATCGAGACGGCCCAGGGCTGGGGCACGCCCTACACGCACCTGATGTACGAGGACCCCGCCGGCAATCGCGTGTCGATCCTCAAGCCGGGTGCGCCGGGGGCGACGCCGCTGCCCAACGCCGTCACGATTCCGTTCTTCCGCACGGTGTACGACAACGTGCGCATCAGCAAGCTGACCGGCTCGCGCTTCCAGCCGCCCGAGCGGCGGGCGTGGGTCGAGGCGGCGCTGATGACCACCTTTGGGCAGGCGCCGGGGTTCACGCACCAGTTCACCGACGCGTTCGGCCCGTTCACCGACCGCGCGGAAGCCGGGCCCTACAACGAGTTCTCCGGGTTGCCGTTGCCGCCCGGAGCGGGAGACGGCGCAGGGGCCGCGAGCCCCGGGGACGGCACACCCGTCACCTATGTCGAGCAGCCACGGGTGACCGCGCGGTACCTGTGGCTCATGGGCCGCATGACCGCGGCGCTGCGCGGCGACGTCTACGGATCGGCGGTGGCCGGAGCGGGACTCACGTCGCCCCGGCGTGACCTGTTGACGTGGCACAACGGCACGCTGCGCCGGCTGCCCGCCATGACGATCACGCCGCCCGTGGGCTTCGACGGCATCCCCGGCACGCCGGTGGGCAGCGCGCCGCCGACGCCGCTGTACGTCGAGGACTACCTCACGCCCGGCATGTACCAGGCGCCGGCCGACAGCGCCGCGCCCGACGCCGGGTCATTGTGTCTGATGGTCGTGAACCCGTGGGTCGCTCCCGAGGATGTCGGCGCGGACGTCACGCTGGACTTCGGCATCGCCGACTTCGGTGTCTACCCGGGTTGGTCCAACGCGATCGGCTACACCGTCACGGCGTACGACGTGGACGGCAACGAGGTCAGCGCCGCCCAGCCGGCCGGGCCGTTCCAGCTCAGCACGGCCATGGGACTGGCGACGCTGCCACCGGGCGCTGTGGCCTGGTGGGTCTTCCGCCAGGACTGAGCAGGAGCGCGTGGCACCAGGACGATGCCGCTGCGTTCATCGAGCGGGCTCGACTTCGGTGGGCGGGTTCCGGGACCGAAACCACAGCCAGAAGGAGGTCACGGCCAGGAGTCCGAAGGCCACCGGACCGTGCATCGCGGCGTGGGAGAGCTGGAGTTGCCAACCGAAGGCCACCAGCATCGCGACCGCGAGCACCGGGGCCCGTCGCGTCAGCAGCAACGGGGGCGGCGAGCAGACAGACCCACCACGAGACGGCGCCCGACCTGCGGTCACTTGTCGTGTGCTCGGACACGCTTCTGCTCCCCGTTGGTGCGCGGGCATCGCGGGGCGCGGCCCTGCGGTGGACCGTCGAGTCCAGCCGGTGCCTCGACCACCTGCCCGGATCTTGGCAGCGACTCCGGCGTCACGCCAGCGGGGGCAGGTCCCGTTCTGGCCGGGAGGTGATAGGGTGGCCACCGGCGCGAGTTGTTCGGGACGCGATCGGGCAGATCGCGAGACGACCGTGCGGCGAAGAAGAATGAGGAGGTGCTCCATGAAGTCGGTCTCGAAACTCGTGCTGTGTGCTCTGGCTGTCTGCGGTCTGACCTCGGTCCCCACTGCGCAGACGCTCTACGGCATCGACGCAGGTACAGGGCTGTGGGAATTCACCAGCGCCAGCGGCGGTGCGTGCCCGGCGCCCAATCCGGTGCGCATCCCGTGCGGTTACTCGGTGCCGCCGCCGTGCGTCGGTCCCACCGCAGGGCCGGTGCCTGCCGCCGGCATCATCGGCGACGTGGCCGTGAACTGCCTGGGCGACACTGTCTACGTCACCGATGGCTTCGTGATCGAGGAGTACGTGGGCGATCGGCCCTGCGGGACTCCGCCGCCGTGCACGCCGCTCCAGTCGTTCTTCGTGCCGACCGTGCTCGGCATGGGCGCGCTCACCGGCATGGGCATGGACGAGACCGGCGCGTTCTTCGCCGGCGTCCCCACGCTGTGGATCACGGATGGGGCGTTCCTCGCTGCCATCGCTCCGCCGGCGACGCCCTGCGGTGCCGCGATCGTGCTCTGCGGGCCGCTGCCGATCGTCACCCCGACGCCGGTCACGCCGATCACCGACGTGACCTGGGATCCGTTCAGCCGGTCCCTGTGGGCCTGTGATGCGGGTGGCTTCGTGCACAACCTGATGCTGCCGCTGCCGTGCGTGGCGGGTGCGACGGCGACGGCCGTCAGCAGTTTCGTGCCGCCGTCCTGCGGGCTCACGACGCCGCTGCAAGGCATCGCCTACGACCTGGCCACGCCGGGGCTGCGCTCGCCAGACGGGCAGCTGTACGTGACCGATGGCACGACCGTCGAGTACGTCGCGGTCTCGGGCGCGCCCGCAACGCCGCAGTTCTACACGCCGACGTTGTGTTCGCCGACCAACGCACCGCTCAAGGGCCTGGCCTACGTGTCACGGGGCATCACCTACGGCTTCCCGCGCGCGACTGCCGGCATCGGGACGTTCGGTCAGTCGTGCTCTCCCGGCCCGACGTTCGGTCTCGAGTGGCTCAACGAGCCTGCGGGCACGACGACGGTGGCGCTCGTGTGCAACTTCCAGTTCCCCGGTCCGGGACTGGCCTGTCCCCCGATTCCGGCCGTGGGCACGCTCTTCTGGGTCGACCCGTTCCGCGCCTCGGCGAACATCATCTTCTTCCCGCCGTTCTCGTCGACTTGCGTGCCGGTGCCCACACCGATCCCCGCGGGCGCCGCCGTGCCGCCGGGGCTGAAGGTCTACTGCCAGTTCATCTTCCGTGCGGTGGGCTTCACGCTCGATGCGACGGAAGGCCTGGAGTTCACCATCACGGCGCCCTGACGCCGGCTGGCGAGACGCGGGCGATGGGGCGTCGCAGCACGTCCCCGAGAGGCCGTTGCCGACGGCTCAGTCACCGATCCGTCCGGCATCCCCGAACGCGAAACGGACCGCACCGGGCATGCCGACGGTCGATGTGGACACCGACACGGGGGGCGTCGAGCACGGGGGCCTCCGTGGCGCACTCGTGAAGTCGCGGGCTGGACTGCAATTCCCGGGGCGCAACACACACTCATGTGTCTGAGGCAGATCGTGGGCGATCCCCTCGAAACCCAGGGCTGACGGCCGCATACCGCCGAGCGGTATCATCCGTCGAGGCGCGAGGTCCGCGCCGCCGGAGAACGGGGGACGCGGCGATGCGCTTCGGTGCGATGCCTCGTCGGGAGGAAGATTGATGTTGGAGTGGTTCGGCTCACTCGAAGGACTGGATCAGTTCTTCGCCGTCTGTGCAGGACTGGGCGGCGTGTTCACGCTGGTGCGACTGGCTTTGTCGCTGCTCGGCGGTGATGCGGACGTCGACGTGGATCTCGACGTCGATCACGGCGACGGGACGTTCGGCCTGCTGTCGCTCCAGGGGTTGTCGGCCTTCTTCATGATGTTCGGCCTGATCGGGCTGGGCTGTCATGTCGAGCTGCAACTCTCGCCGGCGCTCTCGATCATCGGCGGCATCGGTGCGGGGTTGCTCATGACCCTGCTCATGGCGCGCATCTTCGACCTGTTCCACGCGATGCAGTCGTCGGGGAACATCGACCTGAGCAACGCCATCGGCGCCGAGGGCACCGTGTACCTCACGGTGAAGACGAAGGTGGGTGGCAAGGCACGCGTCACCGTGCAGAAGCGCCTGCGGGTCCTCGACGCCGTCACGCATGACGGTCGGGATCTGCCGACCGGCACGGCGATCGTGGTCACGGCACTGGAGTCGGGCAACGTGCTCGTGGTGACAGCGAACCAGGCGAGTCGAGCCTGAGCTCCGACACGACCATCGAACTGACGAAACAAGCCTGACGATACGGAGGGGGCAACATGGAATACTTCGCCTATGCAGCGGGGGCCGCACTGGTCCTGCTGGTCACGACGTTCCTGATCCTGGCATCGCGCTACAAACGCTGCCCGTCGGACGCGATCCTGGTCATCTACGGCAAGATCGGCGCGTTCGAGTCGGCGCGTTGCATCCACGGCGGCGGCGCCCTCGTGTGGCCGCTGATCCAGGACTACTCGTTCCTGAGCCTGACGCCGCTCACGATCAACATCCCGCTCAAGAACGCGCTCTCGCAGCAGAACATCCGCATCCACGTGCCCAGCACGTTCACCGTCGGCATCAGCACGGCCGAGGAGATCATGCAGAACGCGGCCGAGCGCCTGCTGGGTCTGCAACCGCCGCAGATCGAGGAGATGGCGCGGGAGATCATCTTCGGCCAGCTGCGCCTGACCGTCGCGTCGCTGACGATCGAGGAGATCAACCAGGATCGCGAACGCTTCCTCGAGTCGATCAGGAAGAACGTCGAGCCCGAGCTGAACAAGATCGGCCTCAACCTGATCAACGTCAACATCACCGACATCACCGATGAGTCGGACTACATCGAGAGCATCGGCCAGAAGGCGGCGTCGACAGCCATCAACCAGGCGCTGGTCGACGTGGCCGAGCAGGACAAGCTGGGTGCCATCGGCCGGGCCGAAGCGCTTCGCGAACAGACCATCCGTGTCGCCGAGAGCACAGCCGAGGCGGCCAAGGGTGAGAAGTCGGCGGAGGCTGACCGGCGCGTGTTCGTGCACGGCCAGGAA
Organism: Planctomycetota bacterium; assembly: GCA_029259695.1. GTDB lineage: Bacteria > Planctomycetota > B15-G4 > B15-G4 > B15-G4 > OFTM49. The sequence continues at coordinate 18,394 of JAJDEQ010000125.1, read as the reverse complement.
GCCGAGGCGGTCACGGGTGAGAACCGCGCCAAGGCGGAGATCGCCGACACCAACGCGGAGCTCGCGATCAAGGAGGCGGCCGCGCGCCAGCGGGGCGAGGTGGCCGAGAGCCAGGCGGTCGCGGAGATCCAGAAGGCTCGTTATCTCGCCGAACAGGAACGCCTGAACGCCGAGGAGGTGGTCCAGGAGGAGATCGAGAAGCGCAAGATCGAGATCGCTGCCGAGGCCGAGGCGGAGAAGCGTCGGCGCGAGGCGCGCGGCGATGCCGACGCGACCCTGGCTCGCTACGAAGCGGAGGCGAAGGGCGTCAAGCAAGTGCTCGATGCCAAGGCCTCCGGTTACAAGGCGCTGGTGACGAGTTGCGGGGGCGACGCCAAGGCTGCTGCCACGCTGCTCATGGTCGAGAAGATCGAGGAGGTCGTCGCACGTCAGGTCGAAGCGATCGCCAACCTGAAGATCGACAAGATCACGGTCTGGGACTCGGGCGGCGGCGAGAACGGTTCGAGCACTGCGAACTTCGTGTCGAACCTGGTGAAGAGCCTGCCGCCGCTGCAGGACGTGGCCGGCATGGCCGGCGTCGAGCTGCCGAGCTACCTCGGCTCGATGGCGCAGGACGGGGAGACCCAAGGCGACGGCGGCGGTGGACAGGCGACGCCTGCACGGCCGTCACGCTGGCAGCCCTCCCCGACCGTGGATCCTGACGACGGCCCGCGCGGGTCGATGGATGACGGAGACCCCACCGCGAGTTGAAGCGGAGGGTGACGATCGACAGCGTCCGCCGGGCGCCGAGGCTTGCGCAGCTCGGCGCCCGGTGGTCCATGCGGACGGGAGGCCGGTGCGGGGGCGATGGCGGGAAATGCGCCGGGCCGATATGCTCGCCGTCTTCGCATGACCTTGTGCGTCATCGACGCCATGCCCCCGGAGAGCTCCCCATGAGCGATGTCTGTCCTCCCCTGCTGGTCGGCGCCGACGTGCCCGACTTCACTCTCACGACGTTCGAGCCGTCCACCGGCGGCTTCGGTGAAGCGAGCCTGGCCCAGAACAAGCAGGACGGGAAGTGGACGATCCTGTTCTTCTACCCGGCTGACTTCACCTTCGTGTGAGCGACCGAATTCGCTGCTCTGGCAGAGCAGCAAGATCGGTTCGAGAAGCTCGGCGCACGGCTCGTCAGCGTGAGCACAGACACCCAGTTCGTGCACCTCGCCTGGCAGCGTGAGGAGAAGGAGCTGGCCGCGGTGAAGTACTCGATGGGCTCCGACACGACGGGCAACCTGGGTCGCATGTTCGGCGTGTACGACGAAGGCTCCGGCCTGACGCTGCGCGGCACCTTCGTGATCAGCCCCGAGGGCAAGCTGCTCAACTCGGAAGTCAACTTCTACAACATGGGCCGCAACATCGACGAGCTGTTGCGCAAGTTCAAGGCCAACATGTACCTGGCCAAGAAGGCCGACGAAGGCTGTCCGTCCAAGTGGAAGGACGAGGGCGACGCCACGCTCAAGCCGGGCCCCGAGATGGTGGGTCGGGTGCACGAGGCGCTCGAGGGGCGCTGAGCTCGCCTTTGCACGAGCGGTCGTCACGCGCGGCGTTCGCGCTCTGGTTGGTGTCGGCGTCGGCGTTCGGACTGGCGCAGCCGGCACCGGCGGGAGCATGGCAGCCGGGCCTCCTGCCGGCTCGGATCGTGCGTCTCGCGGGGCACCCCGGGCCGACCGGCGCAGCGGTGGTGGGCGCCGCCGCGGACGAACCGGAGTTGGCCCTGGGCCACGCGCTGGCGATCGCGTTGGGCGCTGACGACCGCGTGCCGGCTGGCGCGCCTCACGGGCGCAGCCGTCTGCTGCGGATCGTCGCCGCGGCCGACGGTGCGCTGGTCGTGCGCGTGGTGAGCGGCGATGGCGACCCCTTCGTGCGCGTGCTCGACTCGTCCGGGGCGGTGACGACGGCCGACGACGACAGCGGCTCGGGCACCAACGCGCGTCTCGACATCGTCGTTCAGGCCGGCCAGGAGTTGCGCCTCGAGGTCGGTCTCAAGGCGACGGGGCGAGGTGTGCTCGCCGTCGAGGTGCGCCCCTCGAACGCAGGCTTCGGGGCAATCCCGGATGAGCTGGGCGAGGCACCACTGAACGAAGCCCGCGCGGACGCGCTCCGGACCGCCGGCCAGGGTCTGGCCGCAGCCGTCGCGTACCACCTCGCCGGACAGGCCCGTTTCGCGGCGGGGGAGTACGCGCTCGCCCGCCGTGCCTACGCCGCCGCGTTGCCCCTGGCCGAGGCTGCCGGCGAGCCGCTGTTGACCGCCGTCTCCCGGGCGCACCTGGGTGCGGTGGCGGCCAGGTTCGGTGAGTTGAGTGCGGCCCAGGCGTTGCTCGCCGGGGCGGCGGACGAGGCCTCGGCGCTCGGCCACCCGGGCATCGAGCTGTTCGTCAGCGTGTACCGCGCCGAGGTCGAGCGTGGCCAGGGCCAGACGGACGAAGCGCGCCGTCGCTACGAGCACGCCCTGGCGCTCTCCCGCACGATGGGGGATGCCGCCAACGAACTGCGCGTGAGCGCGGCACTCGCCGAACTGGCCCTCGACGCGTACGACCACGGCGGCGCCGACGCACTCCTGACCCGGGTCGAAGAGCTGGCCGATCAACTCGGGCATCCCGAGTTGCACGTGGCCGCGGCCCACGCGCGGGGTCTCTATCACGAGCGGCGCGCCGAGTACGCCCTGGCCCGGGAGCACTTCGAGCGCGCTCTGGGCTCGGCCGTCTCGGCCCGTGCCCGGGCGGCGCCGCTCGGTTCACTGGGCACCGTGGCCTGGCGCACCGGCGACCTGCTCGCGGCGCGCGAGGCGTTCGAGGCCACCCTCGACCTGGCCCGCTCGCTCGGCGACACGGGGTTGGAACGCAAGGTGCTCACCAACCTCGGCGTGTTGTGGAACGAGCTGGGAGACACGGCGGCCGCGCGCGAGCGACTCGACGAGGCCCTCACGAAGACGTCTGCCGATTCACCGCGCGAGCGCGCCAGCACCCTGGCCCAGCTGGCCTTCGTGCTGATCGATGCGCGCGAGGACGCGGTGGCGGACGCGGAGGCACGCGCGCTGCTGGCGCAGGCCACTACGCTCGCGGCGCAGACCGGGGATGCGGAGCTGCAGGCGCGGGTGCTCGACGTCGTGGTGCGTCGTCATTACCTGCGGGGTGAGTACGCGCAGGGACTGGAGCGCGCCGAACACGCCCTCGATCTGTCGCGCGACCTGGGGCCCGTCGCGCGAGGCGCTGCCCTCAGTACGGTGGCGGAGCTGCGCCTGAAACTCGGCCGGCCGGCCGATGCGCTCGAGCCTGCTCGCGCGGCGTCTGAGCTGTTGCGCGCCCATGCGAGCCACTTCCTGCTGCAGGCACTGGCAACCGAGATCGACGTGGCCCTGGCCCTGGGCGACGCCCGAGCCGCGGCCGCCAACCTCGAAGAAGCCGCGTCGCTCGTGCAGCGTCCCGCCCTCGACCGTCTCGGTGGTGAATTGGCGGCCCGGGTGCGCGCTCGTCAGCGCTACGCCATCTGGCCGGCCTTCCACACCGACGTGATCGCGATGCAACTCGCTTCGATCGGGCGGCGGTCCGGCGCCGAAGCCGCGGGGCCGTCCGGCGCGCGTGCCGACCTCGCCCGGGAGGCCGACGAGCAGCGGCAGGCCATCGTCGCCGCCGGCTTCCGACAGGCCGACGCGTGGAAGGCCCGTTCGCTCCTGGAGGGCATCGCCGAGCACCGCCGAGGTGGACGCAACGCGGCAGCTATTGCCCTGCGAGCCGAACAGCGCGCGGCGGTGGCCGACCAGCAGGCGATCCTGCAACAGGTGAGCGCCGGCATCACGGGCGGCGCCCCGGCAGGCCAGCTCGAGTCGTTGCGGGAACGTGCCCGGACGCTGGCCCGCCGCGCCGACGAACTCGCCGCGCGCATGACGCAGGTGGCCCCCGGCGACGCCGACCTGGATGTGCCCCGCGGTGTCCATCACGGGAGCGTCTGGCGCGACGTGTTGTCCGAGCGCGGGGCATTGCTCGAGTACGTCGACGGGCGCACGCGCAGCTACGTCTACGTCGTGACCGCTGCCGGCCTGCGCCTGGTCGAACTCGGAGACCGCGAGCAGATCGCCGCGCAGGTGACGGCGTACCTCGACGGCATCACGGACATGTCCCGGTTGGCGGGCACCGCGGAGCTCGCCGTCGCAGGTCAGGCGCTGTTCGAGCGCCTCCTCGCGCCGGCGCTGCCCGCCGCCGGTGAACTCGACGGTCCCCTGGTGATCGTCCCCAACGCGGCCCTCGCGTCGTTGCCCTTCGAGGCCCTGGTGATAGACGCGCCGTCGACCCCGAAGAGCTTCGAGGAGCTCACCTTCGTGGACGATCGCTTCGAGGTGGCGTATGCGCCGTCGTCGTCGGTGCTGGCGCTGCTGCACCGCGTCGGCGCGCGCGGGCGCCCCGGTGCCGTCCTGGCCATGGCCGACCCGCTCTACGCCGGCGAAGACGTCCGTGCCGGCGGGGCCCCGCGCATGGGCCCGGGCGCGCCTGCCCTGCCACGCCTGCCCGGTACGCGCACCGAGGCCTTCGACATCGCGACGCTGCTGCTGGCGGGGGGCGAGGCGTCAGGCGCGCCGCAGGGTCCAGCGAACTGGAGCGACGACATCGACCGGCTCCGCTCCCAGCGCAGTGGCACCCTGCGCACCCCGACGCTCACGCTGCACCTCGGTGCCGACGCCACGCCGGACGTCCTCAGGGGCGACCGGCGCGGCGACGCCGTGATCCACTGCGCCGCCCACGGGTACGTGGATCCCGAGGACCCGCGCCGCAGCGGCCTGGCCCTGGCTTCCAGTGAGGAAGCCGCCGGCTTCCTGACCGCAGGCGACGTGCTCGACCTCGACCTCGATGCCGAGCTGGCCGTGCTGTCGGCGTGCGAGACGGGTCGCGGTGCCGTGCTGCGCGGCGAGGGTGTGCAGTCCCTGGCGCGCGCCTTCCTGTACGCCGGGTCGCGCGCGGTGGTGGCCAGCCTCTGGAAAGTGGAGGACGAAGCGGCCGCCGAGACGATGCGGGTCTTCTACCGAGCGTACCTGGGTGAAGGTGTCGGGCCCTCGACCGCACTGCGCCGTGCGCGACGACAGTTGCGCCGTGGTGACGCCGCAGCCGACGCGGGCCTCGCGTCGCTCGCGGGCGCCGACACGGGCGCCGACGCGGCAGTGCCTGGGACAGGGCGGGGAGTCAGCCTGGTCGTCCCCCCGTCGAAGCAATCCCGCGCGCACCCGTTCTACTGGGCACCCTTCATCTACGTCGGGCTGCCGCGCTGAACGTGGCCTGCTCGCCGCGTCGTGGCGCTCGCCCGTGACGGCGGGCCGATCGGCATCGGCAGCACGCCGTCATGAGCGCGCACGTCAGAGCAGGTCGACCTGCACCGGGGTGTTGCGATCGACGGTCGTGGTGCGGCTGAGCTCGTGCGTCTGCTGGCCGTCGGTCCACGTCACCTTGATCGAGATCTCGTCGCCGTTGTTGAAGGGCGCGGTGGACTCCAGCGTCCCGCTGAGACTGGACGGGCGGCCCTGGGACGGCGTGCCGATCTGGGTGCTGGCGCTGGTCGACTCGCCACCCATGCCGGCGTAGAGCTGGAACTCGGTTCCTTCCGGCTCGGTGGGGTCGCCGTGCTGATCCACCCGGACCGACGGGACGTCGACGTTGATCGAGACCGACATCATGTCGAACGACAACATGGCGCCCATGACCATCGTGCCGTCGTGCTCGCGCTCGTTGCCGTGCTGGCCGCCGGAGTGATGCTGATCGCCGTGAGAAAGTTCGCCTGGAACCATGCTCGCTCTCCTTCTTGGGGGAGCTCGCAGGATAGGCGATTCTCGCCCGGGCGTCTCGCGCTCGGGTCCGCCGCGCGCGCTCTCGCCGTCGCTCCCGCAGGTTGCGCGCGTGCCGGGAGCAGACGGCTTGCGTAGAGTGACCGCCTCCAGCCCTCGCAAGGACGTGCCGATGAGCCTCAACTTCGAGGAACTCGACTTCGCGCAGACGCGCTTGGGCGAGCTGATCCTGAGGCGCCGCCGGGCGCTGTCGTTGGAGGGCGAGCCCTTCTACGAGGTCAAGCTCGCCGGCAGCTTCCTCATGTCGAGCCTGGTGAACGCGTCGGAGATCGCGCTGACTGAACGCGGGTTGGCCGCGTTGCAGCCGGGATCCTGGGACGTGGTCGTGGGTGGGCTGGGCCTGGGATACACGGCGGCAGCTGCGCTCGATGACCCGGCGGTGGAGTCGCTGCTCGTGGTCGAGTTCCTGCCCGAAGTGATCTCGTGGCACACCCGGAACATCGTGCCGCTGGGCGAGACGCTCACGACGGACGAACGCTGCCGACTCGTGCAGGGTGACTTCTTCGAACTCGCACGCAACCCGGACGGTTTCGATCGGGAGGCACCGGGGCGTCGCTTCGATGCGGTGCTGCTGGACATCGATCACTCGCCCGACGGCTTGCTGCACAGCAGTCACGCCGATCTGTATCAACCCGAAGGGCTGCGCAGACTCGCGGCCCACTTGCGCCCCGGTGGCGTGTTCGCCCTGTGGTCGTCGGAACCACCTGAGCCCGCCTTCACCGACAAGCTGGGCGCCGTCTTCGCCACCGCGGTCGCGCACGCCGTGCAGTTCGAGAACCCGCTGCTCGGCCGGGACGACGTGAACACGGTGTACGTCGCCACCGTGTAGCGCCCCGCGGTGCTGCCCGCGCTGCCGCGGCCGGGCGTGCGCGCACGCGGTGCGACGGGGTCCGGAGCGTCATTCGTCCTCGGGATCCGGAGCTTTGTCGTCGGACTTCGGCACGAGTGCACCGGGCTGGATCTGCAGCGGGACCTTGGGGGGCGGCGAGATCCTCACCCGCGGCGTGGGTCCCGGCCTGACGTCGGTGCCGGCGGGTGCCCCGGTCGCGCGCTGCTCGGCTTGATGGCTGCCGGCCCCGGGGGCCGGCGGGGGCACGGGTGGGGTGCCCGGGGCGGCTTCGGTCAGGGGATCGGCGGGTGCGGTGGGGCTCGCGCTGGTGGGCCGTGCGGGGTCCGGGGACGCCTCCGCGGCAGGCTCGTCGGGGGCTGGCGTCGGGGGCGGTGGAGCGACGACGCCGTCGCCCTGGCGACCCGTGACCAGGGTCGCACCGCCGTCGTCGGTCGGGGGCCCGTCGTCGTCGAGCAGCAGCAACGCCGACGCGGTGACGACGAGGAGCGCGCCGAGGCTGCTCAGCACGAGGTTGCGCTTCTTCACAGGCGTGTTCGCTTCCCTCGAGTCGGTGCGCGCGCCGCCGATCCTTCGCGGCGTGTCAGAGCGAGGCCACCAGGCGCACGGCATCGTTACTGGTGAAGATGCCGACCAGCACGTCGCCATCGGTGACGAGCGCGCTGCTCACGCGGCGCTCGGTCATGCGCGCGGCGACCTCGACGACGGGGGTCGTGGGGTCGACGGTGAGCACGTCGCGGGTGCACACGTCGCCGGCGGTCAGGCTGGCGCTCTGCTTGCCGTGCTCGAGCAGCGCCTCGTGCAGGTCTTCGCGCGAGAGGATGCCGAGCAGGTGGCTGCCGTCCATGACCGGCACGTGGTGACAGTGCTCGTCGCGCATGAGCTGGATCACCTTGTCGAGCGAGTCCTGGCGTTCCGCTTCGCGCGGCAGGCGTCGCATGCACTCCCGGACCGGTGTCGTCTTGCGCATGACCGTTTCCTCCGCGAGTCAGGGTTCCTGCGCCGATCTGGAGCTCGCGCCGATCGTCAGAGCACGTCATCCAGGGCGGCGAACAACTCGTCGGCACCGCCCGCGAGGCTCGTGAGGCTGGACGTCCAGACCACCTTGCCCTCGCGATCGAGGATGATCTGGGTCGGCACCGTCTCCACGCCGAACGCGCTGGTGAAGCTCTCGTCGGCGAAGGCCCAGTGCAGGTCGAGATCGGACGATGCGATCCAGGCCTTGCCGTCCGCCACGTCTTCGAAGGCGTTGATGGCGAGGATCTCCACGCCCTTGGCCTTGTACTCGGCTTCCCGCGGGCTCATGTCACGCATGAGCTCGGTGCACGCGCCTCAGGTCGAGCCCCAGAAGTCGAGCAGCACGACGTTGCCGCGCAGGCTCGCGAGGGGCAGCGGCTCGCCGTCGAGGGTGGCCACGCTGACCTCGGGGCTGGTGCTGCCGAGTTCGATGTCCGGGTCGAGCATCGACGCCATCCAGAGCAGGCCTCCTCCGGCGACGACCAGCAGCACGACCACCAGGATCCCGATGATCTTGAGTGTCTTCATGGCCCCCGTTGTACCCGGAGTCCGTCTCGGATGCAGCGCCGGCGGTTGGAACGAGGCCTTGGCCCAGGCCGCGTTGCGATCCGCGCGTCGCGGACGATGACGCCGCGCTCACAGCCAGAGCAGTGCGATCCCCGCGACGGCGACGGGCAGGAAGACGAGCGTGAGGATCCCGCCCGAGACGAGGTAGTCGCGGTTGCGGTAGCCGCCGGGGCCCTGGAGCAAGGCGTTCACCTGGTGGGTGGGCAGCATGAACGAGTTCTGGGCGCACACGCCCACGAGCAGCGCCAGCGCGCGCGGGTCGAGGCCGGTGCGGCCGCCGAGGTCCATGGCCAGCGGAACCAGGATCACGGTCGCGGCCACGTTCGACATGAACAGCGTCATCAGCGAAGTGAGTGCCGCGATCGCGAACAGGATCACGATCGGTGACGCACCGGCGAGCACGAGCATCATGTTGCCTGCCATCCAGCCGGCGGCGCCGGTCTCCACCGTGGCCAGCCCCAACGGGATCAGTCCGGCCAGCAGGAACACCGTGCGCCAGCTGATGCAGCGGTAGACCTCGTCGATGGTGAGCACACGGGTGAGCACCATGGCCAGGGCGCCCGCCAGCAGGGAGAGCGGCAGGGTCGTGCTGGTGAGTGACAGGACCAGGGTCAGCAGGATGCACAGCGCGGCGAGCGTGCCCTTGCCCTCGTCGATGTCCTCGGCGGCGAGCGGGGTGGCCAGCACGAAGTCCCGCTCGTTGCCCATGGCGCGGATGTGCCGCCAGCGCCCGTGGACCACGACGGTGTCCCCGGGCTTCAGCACGTGTTCGCCGAAGTCGCTGGTGTGCGTGTCGCCGTTCGTGAGCAGGACCAGAGGCTCGACGCGAAAGGTGGCGCGCAGGTCGACGTCGCGCACGGTGCGTCCGATGGCCGAGGCGCGCGGCGCCACGAGCAACTCGGCATAGCCGGCGCGATCGATGCCCAGCGCCTCGGCGAAGGAACCCAGACGCGAACGCACCCTGACGCCGCAGTCGTCGGCGAAGCGCAGGATGTCCTCGTGCGCGCCGAGGACGGCGAGCCGCTGGCCCGCGGCGAAGCGCGTGTCGCTCGTGGGGACGTGACGCAAGCCGCCCAGCTCGCGCATGGCCAGCACGTGGATCCCGTAACGGGCCACGAGCGCCGCTTCTCGACGGGTCTGACCCACGAGCGGACTGCTCTCGGGGATCAAGACGCGCTCGATGTTCTCGGCGAGGTGCCACGACTTCACCACTTCGCGCTGGGGTGCGCCGTCGTCGGGTTCCTGGCCGCGCTTGGCGTGCGGCAGGATGCGGTCGCCCAGGAGCGAGAACAACGCGATGCCGGTGACGAGCAGGGCCAGGCCGATGGGGGTGACGCTCAGCAGCCCGAAGCGCTCCTGGCCCTGGGCGGCCACGAGGTCGTTGAGGATGATCAGCGGACTCGAGCCCACCATCGAGAGCGTGCCGCCCAGGATCGCCGCGAAGCCCATGGGCATCAGCAATCGGGAGGGAGGCGTCGAGCCCTCGCGGGCCACGCGCAGGGCGACCGGCAGGAACAGCGCCGCCGCGCCCACGTTCTGCATCACCGCTGACACGGCGCCCACCGTCGTCATCAGCGCGCCCCGTGTGCGTCGGGGGCCGCCCTTCGCGGCGCGCACGATCGGGTGGGCGATGCGCTGCGTGACGCCCGTCCGGTCGAGTCCGTGGCCGAGGACGATCACCGCCATGATCGAGATCACGGCGCCGCTCGACAGACCGACGAAGGCCTCGTCGGCCGGGATCAATCCGAGCAACGGCAGGGCGATCATGACGCACAGGGCCACGACGTCGATGCGCAGGGCCTCGGTCACCAGCAGCAGCACGGTGACCGCCAGCACCGCCAGGAGCCGGGCGATGTCCGGCGTCATCTCGGGCACCTGCATGGCTGCAGGTTAGCAAGGCCGAAACCGACGATGACAGGCTCGTAATGCGCCTTTCGGGCATGTTCAGACACCATGGTCGGGTAACGGCCGGGAGCGCCACCCAGCCCGGGAGAGGCGTCGGCCGCCGGAGAGGAGCCTCGATGATCCGCCCTGCCCGCCTCACCTCCCTGGTCCTGCTGGCCGTGATCCTGACGGCCGGGGGGGCGCTGGCCCAGCAGACCCGCGTGCTCGCCTGGAACGACCTGGGCATGCACTGCATGGACCCCGACTACAGCGTGTTCACGGTGTTGCCGCCGTTCAACAACCTGCGCGTGCAACTCATCGTGGACGGCCGCGTGGTCACGGCGGGCGATGCGCACGATGTCTTCTGGCAGGGCGTCGCGGACGCCACCGGCTCGATCAACACGACGTCGATCGGCAAGACGAACTTCTGGGACTGGGTCAATGCGCTGTTCGGCGTGACGCTGCCACTCGACGTGGGCCTGGCGGGCGACGCCATGCCCGGCCCCGGCAATCCACTCCAGCCGACGCACTTCGACGGCGCCTGGAACTGGTTCGGTGCCGAGGGCATCCCGCTCACGCCGATCGACGACGCCCTGCAGCACAACACCTATCCGTTGGCCCACGTCGTCGCGCGCAGCGCCGGCGGTCAGACGATCGCCACGACGAACACGGTGCTGCCGGTGTCCCAGGAGCTGGAGTGTTCGATGTGCCACGCGTCGGGCAGCAGTCCCTACGCGATCCCGACGAGTGGTTGGGAGTTCCACCCCGACCCGCTCAAGGACGATCGCCTCAACATCCTGCGCCTGCACGATCAGTTGCAACTCGGCGACCCGCTCTACGACAACGCCCTGGTCGACGCCGGTTATCGTCGCGACGGGCTGTACAACACCGTCACCCTCGACCAGGCACCGATCCTCTGCGACCGCTGTCACGCGTCCAACGCGCTCCCGGGCACGGGGCTCGCCGGCATCTCACCGCTGACCGTGGTGATGCACGGCGGTCACGCGAACGTCCCCACCTTCGACGGCTCGCCGTTGGATGCCGACACGTCGCGCAACTCCTGCTTCGCGTGCCACCCGGGCCGGGTGACCCAGTGCCTGCGCGGTGCCATGGGCAAGGCCATCGGCGCGGATGGCGACTTCTCGATGGAGTGCCAGAGCTGCCACGGCAGCATGGCGGCGGTGGGGGACCCGACCAGGGTGGGCTGGCTCGACCAACCCAACTGCCAGCAGTGCCACACCGGCACCGCGCTGGACAACGCCGGCGCGATCCGCTTCACCTCGGTCTTCGACGACCGCGGCAGCCCGCACGTGCCCGCCGATCCGATCTTCGCCACGACGCCTGACGTGCCCCAGGCGCCGTTTTCCCTGTACCGCTTCAGCGAGGGGCACGGCGGACTGCAGTGCGCGGCGTGCCACGGGCCGCCCCACGCCATCTACCCCACGAACTTCGACAACGACAACGTGCAGTCGATCGAGTTCCAGGGGCACGAGGGCACGATCGTGGAGTGCAGCGAGTGCCACGGCGAACTCGACGATGTGGGCTTGGAGGGCCCGCACGGCATGCACCCGATCACCCTGGAGTGGATCAAGAACGACCACAAGGACCCGGGTGAACACGACCTGAACTCGTGCCGTGACTGTCACGGCGTGGACCTGCGCGGCACGGAGCTGTCGCGCGCTCACGACGAGCGCACCTGGTTCACGGGTGAGTTCGGGACCAAGACACACTTCCGCGGCAGCAACACGACCTGCTACGGCTGCCACAACGGGCCCTTCAGCGAGGCGCCGGTGCCGAACGCGAGACCGGTGGTGACCGACAAGTTCCTCGCCACGCCGAGCGACCTGCCGCTGCCCGTCGATCTCGGTGGCACGGACGCCAATGGCGACCCGCTGACCCATCGCATCGTCAGTCAGGCGCGGCACGGCACGGTGGCCCTGTCCGGCGCGACGGCCACCTACATCCCCGGCGGCGACTACCTCGGGAGCGACTCGTTCACCTTTGCCGCCTTCGACGGCAAGGCCGACAGCAACCTCGGCACCGTGGGTGTGACCGTGGGAGCGCCCGACTGCCCGGGCACGATCGAGGCGTACGGCTTCGGGTGTCCGCTGAGCAGCGGAGACATGCCGCAGCTCCTGCTCGAAGGCTGCGCTTCGGAAGGGCGCCGGCTCGACCTGACGATCAGCGACGCGCCGACCGGAGCCACGGCGCTCATCGCCATCGGGCTGCAACCGGGTGTGCTCATGTTGAAGGGCGGCTGCGCGCTGCGGGTGGACCCGCTGCTGTCGTCACTCGAACTGGTGCTGCCCGGTGGCGCACCGGGGGGCGGCGGCCTGCAGGCGAACTACGACGTGCCGCCCGGTTCGAATGGCCTGTCCGTTGCGGTGCAGGTCTTCGTCTTCGACGCCGCCATTCCGTGGGGCTATGCGTCGACCAACGGGATGACGGTGGACTTCCGCTGACGGCATGGCGGCTCGGCTCGGGCGCCGACACGTGCCGCGCTGCTCACGACGGTTCGCCGGGACCGCGACGGTGCGCGCGCCGGGCCTCACGAGAAACGGCCACGACGAACGGTGCTGGACACCGTTCGCCGCGGCCGTGGAGTGCCCGTTGCCCTGCTCAGGGGAGGCACCCCGGCGATGAGTTGGTGAGCGGATGGGAGTCTGGTCCGCCGGTGGCCGACTCACCGCCTGGTGGGTGCGGGTCTACACGGTCTCGAAGTCGAGTTCGCAGATGGTCCGGTTGCCGCTCTCCTCGTGCACGATGATCTCGATCGTGTACTCGGTCTCGTCGATCAGGAACTGCTGCGGGATGGTCACCTCCGGGTTCATCTCGGTGCCCTCGAGGACCATCGAGAAGACCAGGTCCTCTTCGGAGATCGGGCTCTCGTACTCCACGACCACGGTGTAGAACGCGATCGTGATCGGGTCGCCGTCCAGGTCCTCGGTGACCGGGTCGAAGGTGATCGTGATCGGGTTGGCGGCGTTCAGCATGTCGCCGTCGTCGGGGAAGACGTTGCCCGGGTCATCGGGCAGCGCGTGGGTGAAGTCGGTGGTGCCCACGAGCTGCTCTCCCTTCTCCAGCCCCTTGCCGCGGAAGCTGTACTCGCCTTCCGGGAAGAGCGCGAAGAACTCCTCCACGGTGGACTCTTCGAGGTCGAGCTCGGCGCTCTCGAAGAAGCCCTCGGTCATGCCCTGCTTGCGGGCGTTGCCCTTGGCCTTGATGTTCAGGACCGGCTTGGGCTTGGCCTTGGTGCCGTTGGGACCCCGTACCGCCATGCTCTTCCAGCCGTCGGTGTCCCAGAAGAAGACGACGACGTACTCGTCGTCGGTGGCGTTGTACTCGATGTACACATCGGCTTCGTCCAGCTCGATGATCTCGGCGGGAGCCGAGGCGGCTGCCACTGAGTTCACTGCCAGCAGCAGGATCAGCAGGCTGCGAAACGCGCGTCGTCGGGTCGACATGATGTTCTCCGGAAGTCTTGAGCTGCGATGAGTGGAAGGCCGTGCCTTCATCGCAAGCGAGTCTGGAGCACATGTCACGTGCACGTGTTACCGCAACGTGAGAGCCGCGCCGTCAACGTGACGTGAAGATGATGGCCGCTGCGTCGGCCGCTGCATCGGCCGCAGCATCCGTCGCAGCGGAGGGAGCGTTGGGCGCTCCGGCCTCAGCCGGACCTGCGTTGGTCGGCGAGGTAGAGCTGCTCGACCTTGCGTCGGGCCCACGGCGTGCGACGCAGGAACTTCAGCGTCGAGTTGATGCTGGGGTCGATGCGGAAGCAGCGGATGTCGATCTGTTCCGCGAGGTCCTCCCAGCCTCGCCGCTCGACGAGGTCCGTCACGATGGCGATCAACGAGATGCCGTGCAGCGGGTTGTTGGGTTGTTCGCCTGGCATGCGTCGTTGGGCGCCTAGCGAGCGCGGCCGACGAGCGCGGCGCGGAAGGACCTGCCCTTGATTCGCCCCGCATTGAGCTGCTCGACCGCGTGTCGCGCAACGCGTCGGGACACGGCCACGTAGGACAGCCGGTCGTGGATCTCGATCTTGCCGATGTCGGCTCCCTGCAAGCCGCCCGCTTCCCCGGTGAGCGCCCCCAGGATGTCCCCCGGACGCACCTTGTCCTTGCGGCCGCCCGAGATGCGCACGGTCTTCATCTCGGGGCTGGCGTTGATGCTGTCGAGCAGTCGCCTGGCGCCGGGGTCGTTCCGGGCGTCGCGCTGCAGTGTCTCGATGGGGGTGCCGGTCAGCTCCTGGATCACGCGCAGGCGCCCCTCCTGCCCGGGTGTCGTCAACGAGATGGCGACGCCCCGCCTGCCGGCTCGGCCCGTGCGGCCGATGCGGTGCACGTAGACGTCGGGTTGCTGCGGGAGTTCGTAGTTGATCACGAGGTCGAGGTCGGGCACGTCGATGCCGCGGCCGGCCACGTCGGTGGCGATCAGCAGCCGCACGCTGCGGTTGCGGAACATGGCCAGGACCTGGTCGCGATGGAACTGATCCAGATCGCCGTCGAGTCGGGCGGCGCTGATGCCCGCGGTCGTGAGCGAACGCTCCAGGTCGAGCACCGTCGCCTTGAAGTTGCAGAACACGAGCGCGGACTCGTGGGGGTGCCGGTGCAGCAGCCAGTAGAGTGCGTGGAGCTTGTCGTCGGGGTCGGCGGTCAGCCGGAGCTGGCGGATCTCGGCGGTGGCCGTGGCGGGCTCGTCGATGCTGACGCGCACGGCGTCGCGCTGGTGCTTGCGGCTGAGGTTCGCGATGGACCTGGGAATCGTGGCCGAGAACATGACCGTCTGGCGCGACGCGGGGAGCGTGCCCAGGATCTGCTCCACGTCGGCGCCGAAGCCCATGTCGAGCATGCGATCGGCTTCATCGAGCACGACCGTCACGATCGAACGGGTCGGGAGCGTGCCGCGCCGGAGGTGGTCGAGCAGGCGGCCGGGCGTCCCGACCGCGATGTGGACGCCGCGCTCGAGGGCGTCCAGTTGGGGCCGGATCGGTTGTCCACCAGCGAGTTCGAGCACGGCCAGTCCGGGGTGCCGTCGACCCAGCGTGCGCAGCTCGCGCGACACCTGGGCGCTCAGTTCCCGGGTCGGACACAGCACGAGCGCCTGGAGTGAGCGCCGCTCCAGGTCGATGCGCTGGAGGATCGGCAGGGCGAATGCAGCCGTCTTGCCGCTCCCGGTCTTCGACTGGCCGATCAGGTCCTTGCCTGCGAGCAGCGCCGGAATGCTCTCGGACTGGACCGCCGTGGGCTGCGTATAGCCCAGTTCGCCGACCACGGTCAGCAACACGGGAGAGAGAGCGAGCGATTCGAAGTCCGTTGGCACGGCCGCGAACATAGCAGCGCGGGGTGGCTGTGTCGCCGCTATGACGTCCGCGTATCGCGGGGGCTGCTAGCAGCCTGTGTGTGAGCACGGCCCCGGGGCCCGTTGATGCTTGCGCCGGTCGCCGACGCGCTCAGCCGGTGTAGACGTAGTGCGCCGCGATGCGGCCGAACTCATCGACCTGCGCCGTGGCCCAGGTCTCGTCGCGCCCCAGCTCACGGGCCATGAGTGCGGCCACGGCGGGAGCAGCCTCGATCGCTGCGCGGGCGTCGAACAGCAGGGAGCGCGTGCGGCGGGCCAGGACGTCGTCGACCGTGCGCGCCATCTCGTTCCGGCAGGCCCAGACGACCTCGGCGCCGGTCAGGCCGAGCCGCGGGTGCAACGCAGCGGCGAGCCGTGCGTCCGATTGCTCCAGGCGTTCGATCTGGAGCGCGTCGGAGCCGTAGAAGGCCAGTCGCCCGAAGCGCTCGGCGTTGCGGTGGTAGCCGTGGATCGCGAACTGCTCGGTGACGCACCCGCGCGCCGGCAGGTCGGCCAGTGTCATGGCGTGGTCGACGACGTCTTCGGCCATGCGCCGATAGGTCGTCCACTTGCCGCCGGCGACGGTCAGCAGGCCCGACTGCGGGTCCACCAGGATCGTGTGGTCGCGCGACAGCGCCGCCGTGTCTCCTCCATCGCCCATCTTGACCAGCGGTCGGATGCCGGCGAAGACGCTGCGGATGTCGTCCGCCGTGGCCGGGCGCGCCAGGTAGCGGTTCGCCGTGTCGAGGATGAACTCGACGTCGTCGCGGGATGGACGCGGTTCGAGTTCGACCGTGTCGACGGGCGTGTCGGTGGTGCCCACCACGGCGACGTCGTGCCAGGGGATGGCGAACATCACGCGCCCGTCGTCGGTGTGGGGCACCATGATGGCCGAGTCGCCGGGCAGGAACGAACGGTCGAGCACGATGTGCACGCCCTGGCTGGGAGCGATCATCGGTGTCGCGTCGTCGTGGTCGAGGCGGCGCACGCCGTCGGCGAAGGGGCCCGTCGCGTTGACCACCACGCGACCGTGGATCGTCATGCGCTCGTCCGACTCGCGGTCGCAGACCACGACACCGTCGATGACCCCGTCGGCACCCTTGGTCAGTTCCACGACCTCGGCGTAGTTGAGCAGGGTGGCGCCCTGCTTGGCAGCCGTCGTGGCCAGGTTGATGGCCAGGCGCGCATCGTCGAACTGCCCGTCGTGGTAGCGCGTGCCGCCGCGCAGGCCCTCGGTCTGGATCGAAGGGATCGCCGAGATCACGTCCTCGGGCGAGACGTTGGCGGACTTGCCGAAGCCCAGTCGTCCGGCGAGCAGGTCGTAGACCTTCATGCCGATGCCGTAGAAGGGCGACTCCCACCACACGTAGCTGGGCACGATGAAGGCCACATCGCTCACCAGGTGGGGCGCGTTGCGCAGCAGCCGGCCGCGCTCCTTGAGCGCCTCCATGACCAGCGAGACGTTGCCCTGTTGCAGGTAGCGCACGCCGCCGTGGACCAGCTTGGTGCTGCGGCTGGACGTGCCCTTGGCGAAGTCCGACTGTTCGAACAGCAGCACGTCGTAGCCGCGCGAGGCGGCATCCACTGCGCTGCCGAGACCGGTGGCGCCGCCACCGATGATGATCATGTCCCACGCGGTCCGGCGCTCGCGAACGCCGCTGAGCATGTCCTGACGGTTCATGCGCAGCCCCTGTGCACGCTCATGCTCCGCTCTCGTCGGACCCGTGCGTCGCCGCCATCTTGGTCGGGTCGAGGTGCTCCGCGATCTGCGCCTCGCTCAGCAGGCCCTTCTCGCGCACGAGTTCGACCACGCCCTTGCCCGTCCGCAGCGCCTCGGCGGCGAGCTCGGTGGAGCGCTTGTAGCCGAGCACCGGATTGAGCGCCGTGACGACGCCGATGCTCACCTCCACGAAGCGCCGCGCCACCTCCTCGTTGGCCGTGATGCCCTCGATGCAGTGCTCGCGCAGGGTGCGCGCCGCGTTCATGAACATGGTCTGCGACTCGAAGATCGCGTGGGCGATGACGGGTTCCATCACGTTGAGCTGGAGCTGACCCGCCTCGGCGGCCATGGTCACCACGAGGTCGTTGCCCATGGCGCGAAAGCAGACCTGGTTGACGACCTCGGGGATCACCGGGTTGACCTTGCCCGGCATGATCGACGAGCCCGGTTGCATGCGCGGCAGGTTGATCTCGTTCAAGCCCGCCCGGGGGCCCGAGGACAGCAGGCGCAAGTCGTTGCAGATCTTCGAGAGCTTGATCGCCAGGCTCTTGAGCACCGAGGAGTAGAGCACGAAGGCCTGGGTGTCCTGGGTCGCCTCGACGAGGTCGGTCGCCGGCGTTATCTTCAGGCCGCTGACCAGCGCCAGGTGCCGCGCGCACGCCGCGGCGTATCCGCGGGGCGCGTTCAGCCCGGTGCCGATGGCGGTGCCGCCCATGTTGACCACGCACATGCGGCGCCGGACGACCGTCTCCAGCGCCTCGACCTCATCGGCGAGGCTGTGTCCCCAGGCGGCGAACTCCTGGCCGAGAGTCATCGGCACCGCGTCCTGGAGCTGCGTGCGGCCCATCTTCACCACGCCCTTGAACTCCTGACCCTTGTGCCTGAGGGCGGTCACCAGCTCGTTCAGTCGACCCACGAGTTCCCGGTTCTTCAGGGCGATGGCCACGTGCAGCGCGCTGGGGTAGGCGTCGTTGGTGGACTGCGACAGGTTCACGTGGTCGTTGGGGTCGCAGTGCTCGTAGTCGCCCTTCGCATGGCCCATGAGCTCGAGCGCGCGATTGGCGATGACCTCGTTGGCGTTCATGTTGGTCGATGTGCCCGCGCCGCCCTGGATGCAGTCGATGTCGAACTGGTCGAGCAGCTCGCCGTCGAT